>CAZXKD010000091.1:814-11065 GCA_964641215.1 uncultured Gemmatimonadaceae bacterium | reverse complement strand
CCGGTCTGAGCGGCGGCGGCCGCCGGCCGGCGCCACACCCGGCCGTGGCGCACCCGCTCGGCCAGCGCCGCGGTGTCGGCTTCCGGATGCGTGCCCAGGTCCTGGGCGAGCCGTCCCGTGAACCGCTCGTAGGCAAGCAGCGCCTCGCTGCGCAGGCCGGCCAAGGCCAGGCTCCGCATCACGGCGCAGGCCGCGGCATCGGACAGGGGGTCGATGGCCGCCGCCTGCTGCGCGCGGTCCGCGGCGCGCTCGAGATCGCCGGCCTCGAGCAGCTGCGCCACGTGCCGCACGAGGGCGTCGACCGCTTTCCGGCCCCACAGGTCGCGCTCGCTCTTGAGCCAGTCCTCGACCCCGGACGAACCCGGCATCACGAAGCCTTCGAGAAACGTGCCGCCGATCAGCTCGCTCGCCTGCGCCCACCGCCGCTCCGCGACCAGCCGGTCGAAGCGGTCGGTGTCGAGGTCGAGCGGGGCCGGGTTGAGCCGCACCTGGTCGCCGAGGCTGGTGACCAGCGCCGCTCCGCCGCGCCGGCGGATGATGCGCAACGCCTCGTTGAGCGAGTGGTGAGCGTCCTTGGACGGCTGCTCCGGCCACAACAGGCCCACCAAGTGCTCGCGCGTGCGGGTGTGCCGTGGAGAGCGCGCGAGGTAGAGCAACAGGACCAGCGGATGCCGCCACAAGAGCTCGCGAGGGGCCGTCGCCCCGTCGACCAGTACGTCCACCGGACCGAGCGCCCGGATCACGATCGTGTGCGCCCGTGCCGCGGACGGCCGCCTGCGCCGCTTCACGGTGGGAACCCGATCCGCTCGTAGATCCCGTTCATGCGTGGGTCCCGCTGGAGCAACTTGAAGGCCGGGTAGCGCTTAGAATAAAACAGGATGCCGTCCCGCTCCTCGCATGCCTGTTCGAGGAGCGCGAAGGCCTCGTCCACCCGCCCGATGGCCGCGGTGACGAGCGCCAGCATCGCCGACTGCACGTACTCGCGGCGCTTGCGGGCGACCAGCTCGTCGTAGATCGCCTGCGCCTCCTCGGGCCGTCCCAGCGAGGATGCGCACACCGCCAGTGCCGCGAGTGTCCACGGGTGGCGTCCCGACGCGGTAACGGCCGTCTCCAGCATCGCGTACGCCTCCGCGCTCCGTTCCAGGTCCTCATAGAGGACGCCCAGCATCAGGTACGGCAGGAACAGCGCCTGGTCGAGGGCGGTGGCGCGTTGTAGCGCGACGATGGCCGCCTCGTGCCGGCCCGCCCCGAACAGCACCATACCCATCTGGGCGGCGGGCAGCGCGGCCAGCGGGTCGAGCGCGACGGCCCGCTCGGCGTGGTCGACGCCCTCATCGAAGCGGCCCTCGATGTAAGTGAGGTACAAGGCGAGCCAGTAGCGGGCGGCGTCGTAGCGTGGGTTCAGCTCGATGGCGCGCCGCAGTTCCGCGGCGGCGCGCGGCCAATCCCAGTCGAACAGCAGGGCCAACGTGCCCGACGCGCAATGCCCCTCGGCGAGTCCCGGCGCCAGCTCGAGGGCATGCCGGGCCGCAGCGCGCGCCTGCGGCAGCATCCGGCCAGGCTCAGCCAAGCCGTACTCCGCAATCAGCGAGCACGCGTCGGCGAGGCCGGCGTGGGCCAGGGCATAATCGGGGTCGAGCTGCAGCGCCCGGCTGAAGCACTCGAGCGCCTTCTTGAGGCCCTGGCCCCGCTGCTGCCAGTAAAAGCGGCCCTTCAAGTAGAGATGATAGGCATCGAGGCTCTTGGTGGGCGGCGTAACGATCGGCCCGCGCTGGCCGGGCCGGCTGACCTGCAGACGCTCGGCGATTCTCCGTGCGATCTCTTCTTGGATAGCGAACACGTCCTCGAGCTCGCGGTCGTAGCGCTCTGTCCAGAGCTGGTAGCCGTCCCGCACCTTCACGTGCTGGGCGGTGATGCGCAGTCGCTGGCCCGCGCGGCGCACGCTGCCCTCCAGGACCGTCGCCACTTTCAGCTTTGCCCCGACGTCGGAGAGGTCCACCTCCCTCCCCCGGAATGCAAAGCAGGACGTCCGCGCCGCGACCCGAAGCCCGGGGATGCGGGCCAGGGCGTTGATGATCTCCTCGGTAATCCCGTCGCTGAAATACTGCGCCTCCGGATCCGCGCTCAGGTTCGCGAACGGCAGCACAGCGATCGACTCCTCATCTGCGCCCCCGGGCGGGTCCGGCGGCGGCGCGCGCAGCGCCTCGGCGAACTGCCCCGCGGTCGCGAACCGGTCGGCCGGCGCCTTCGCGAGAGCTCGAAACACGATGCCCTCCACGGCCTCGGGAACTGCCGGCCGCACGCTGCGGATCGACGGCGGCGGGTCGAGCGCATGCCGCGCGATCAGCGTTTCCGGAGGGCCGGTGAACGGGGGCGCCCCGACGAGCATTTCGTAGAGGGCGCACCCGAGACTGTAGAGGTCGGAGCGGGCCTCCGCCTTCCCGCCCGCCTGTTCGGGGCTCATGTACTGCAGGGTCCCCACGAACATGTCGGTGTGGGTGAGCGGCTCGAGGCTCGCAGCGCTGAACGCGCGCGCGATGCCAAAATCGGCAACGAGGGCGCTCCCGGCCAAAAAGAGGATGTTGTCGGGCTTGATGTCGCGGTGGATCACGCTGTGGTCGTGGGCGTGGGCGAGCGCCTCGGCCACTTCCCGCGCGATGCGCAGCGCATCTGTGATGGGGAGGGCCCCTTCGCGCTCCAGCCGGCCGCGCAGCGTCTCCCCCTCGATATACGGCATCACATAATACGGCAGGCCGTCGGCCTCGCCGGAATCGAACAGTTGCAGAATATGGGGGTGGGTCAGCCCCGCGGCGGTCTTGATCTCGCGGAGGAAGCGCTCCACGCCGAGCCCGCTGGCCGCCTCGGGGCGAAGCTGCTTGATGGCGACGTGGCGATGGAGCTTCCGGTCCAGGGCGAGGTATACCGTGGCCATTCCACCCTGCCCGAGCCGCTCTTCGACCTGATAGCGGTCCGCGACCGCGGAGCGCAGCCGCTCCAGGGCGTCGTCCATGGCTCCGTAAGATAGGCCACGTCCGGGGACCGGATAGAGCTTTGCCTGTTAGGAAAGTCGAACGGCCCCGGAATCCTCCCGGGGCCGCTCGATCCAGCTTACCGCGTACCGCTCATCGCGTACGCCCTACTTCACGGTGATCGTAATCTTCATCCCCAGGGCAGCGTGCGGCAGGCAGAAGCCCTTGTATGCGCCCTTGGCGGCGCCGGCGGCGAACGTCACGTCGTAGTGATCATTCGGGTTGGTCAGGAACGGGCTGGACAAGTTGTCCATCCGATTGGCCATTCCGCTGTTCAGCATCGTCGCCGCGCCGGCCGGTATCGAGTCGGCGTAGAACGCGATGTTGTGCGGGCCGCCCGAGACGTTGATGAAGCGCACCGTGCTGCCAGGCGCGATCTGGAGCGTCTTGGGCACAAAGGCCGCCAGGTTGGTGCCGTTGCCGGTCATCTTCACTTCCACCACCGGCCCCGTCGAGGCCGCCGGGGGCGCCGGGGGCGCCGGGGGCGGCGTCATCACTTGCGACGTCGCAGGCTGCGCCGCCTGGGCCTGGTCCGCCTTCTTCTCGCCGCATGCCAGGGCGGCCAGCCCAACCATCACGCTGAGTGCTGTCAACCGCATTGCTGAGAGTCCTCCAGGGAATTGAAAGCGCTGTGCTTGTGAACGAGTTCACAATATACCCCGGACTCCCCGAAACGGGAGACCGGGCCGACCGAAGGGGAGCCCTTGTTTTTCGAGTTGAAACCCCGAGATTGCGGGCTTCCTTGCCCCGTGCCCCACGCACCTCCGACCCCACGAGGTTGCATCGTGAGCAGAGTCGCTGCACTGGCCGCCCTGACGGCGCTCGTCGCTGGCCCCACTGCCGTAAGCGCCCAGCGCCCCTCCCCCCAGCGCTCCTGGAATCCCGAGCTCGGCGTTCAGGGAGGATTCTCCCGCTTCAAGGCATCGGGGACCGGGCGCGCGGACCAAGCGGACTTCTTCGACCTGCCCGGCTTCACCCTGGTTCCCTTGGTCCCCGCGAGTGGTGCGACGGCACTGTACGCGATCATCCCCGTTCAGGGCAAGCTGGCCCTCGAGCCCTCGTTCGCGACATCGCAGCTGGAAGGTGGTAGCGGTAACGGTCTCACCCTCGTCACGGCGGGCCTGCGCGGCGATTACGCCTTCACCCGGAAGATCTATGCGGCCGCCGGCGCCACACTGGGCTTCGTAGAGACCGCCGGGCAGCACGAGACCCAGCTGGGCGTTGAGGCCGCGGTCGGTTATCGGCTCCATCTCGCCGGACGCCTGAATGGACGCCTCGAGGCCAGCTGGCAGTCCACCAAGCGCGCGAAGCTGCTCCCACCGTGGAACTCCTATTCGGTGTTGTTCGGCATCTCCAGCCGCGTGACCAGCGCCGCCGCCGATCCCTCCCCGGCGGCTCAGGCAAAGCGTCCCCGGAGCGACTGGCAGCCGGCGATCGGCCTCCAGGGAGGGTATCAGCGCACGCACCTCGTGGGCGGCCATGGAGACATCACCATCATGTCGTTCCCGAGCTGGGGCTCAGGCCTCACGACCTCGCCACTGGGAGGCGCCGTCGCGCCGAGTGCACCGACGCTGTACGTCATCCTCCCGCTGTCCACCAGGCTGGCGCTGGAGCCGGGCGTGGACTTCCACCGTACGCAGTTCACCGGTATCACCGTCTTCTCCAGCAACCTCGCCGGCCGGCTCGACTACACCGTGAGCGGCGGCTGGTACGCCGGCGCCGGCGTGAATCTCCACTTCATCAAGGCGACCAAGGGCACCTTCGCCGACACCAGCAAGACGGCGGTGAGTGTACCGGGCGTCAATCTGGGGTGGGGGTATCGCTGCCATCTGAGCGGCGAGCTGGCCGGCCGCGTCGAGATCAATTACACCATGTTCAAGCAGAACAGCGACCTGAGCCAGGCGACCAATACGGTGGGGTTGATGGTGGGTGCGGCGATGCCACTGAAGTAAGCCGCAACGGCCCCTCCTTCGGGGCCGTTGCGTTTTCGGGATGGTCCCGCGACACTATGGGCCCATGAGTGATGCGCTGCCACAACTGTCGCCGGAGGAGCTGGCCCGCCGCCTCGACGGCGGGGAAGCGGTGCAGGTCCTCGACATCCGCGCGCCGGAGAAAGTGGCCCGCGGCCGTGTGCAATTCGGCGCGGCGCTCGAATTCCGCGCCGTCCCGACCTCGAAGATCCTCCACCTGTCGAGTCTCCAGCCGCTCGCGCTCGATCCGGGGCGCCCGGTGGCGGTCATCTGCGGGCACGGCAACAGCAGCAGGCAGGCGACCGCCTTCCTGCGCCAGCGCGGCATCGACGCGTACTCGGTGACCGGCGGCATGGCAGCCTGGGAAGCGGTCTACGTCGCCCGCCGCCTCACCCCGACGCCGGCCCTCGAGCACGTGGTGCAGATCGACCGCGTAGGCAAAGGCGCGCTGAGCTACGTGCTCGCCAGCCAGGGAGAAGCGGTAGTGGTGGATCCAGGCCGGCATGTGGAGCGCTATGACGCCCTGCTCGCCGAGCTCGACGCACGGCCCGTCGCCGTCATCGACACCCACATGCACGCCGATTACTTGAGCGGGGCGGCGATGGCCGCAACGCGGTGGGGGGTGTCCTACTACTTGCATCCCGACGACGCCAGCTCACCCTACGATCACGCCCCGGGCCGTGTCGAGTACCGATCCATAGTCGATGGCGATCGGATCACCTTCGGGCGCGCGACGCTGCGGGTCGAGCATTTGCCCGGACACACGCTCGGGAGTGTCTGTCTCACGGCCGACGATGGGCTCGCCCTCACTGGCGACTTCCTGTTCGTCCAATCGGTGGGCCGACCGGACCTCGGCGGCCAAAGCGAAGGGTGGACGAAGCTGCTGTGGCGGAGTTTGGAACGAGTGCGTCGCTCGTGGCCGGGCCAGCTGCTCGTGCTGCCGGCGCATTACGCCGGGGAGAGGGAGCGACGGGCCGATCGCAGCGTGGCTGCCCGGTTCGATGTGATAGCAGCGATCAACGAGGCCGTCGCGATCCGGGACGAGCAGGCCTTCCTCGGCTGGGTGGCGGCGCAGACCGCGCAACCCCCGGAATCCTACCGGACCATCAAGCTGGCAAACCTGGGACTCATCACGCTTTCCGAGGCGGATGTCGAAACACTGGAGTTCGGCCCCAACCAGTGCGCCCTCCCCGGCGCCGCCTAGCCTCCGCCCCTCCCACCCCCTCCTCCAACTCCTCCTCCCCGCACGGCCACATACACCCAGTCCGAGATGCCGACGGTCTTGAGCGCGTAGGGGCAGCCCGGCTCGATGTACACGAGATCCTCGGCCGCCACTTCGATGCGGTTGTCGTCGAGGAGGATGGCTCCCCGCCCCGCGATGGTGAAGACCAGGGTGCTCTGGGCGTCGGCTGGGATGACGACGTCGGCGCCGGGCTTCAGCACTGCGTGGCCCACCTCCAGCCCCGCCAACATCCCCGGAGCGTTGAGGACGGTATAGCGGCGCAGCCCCCCCCCCTCCTCCCGCGAAGGGAGCCGATTGAGCCGGCTGAATGTGAACCGAGCCACGGCCCCTAGATTGTGGCCCCGTAAGGCGTTCCCGCAACCCTGTGCATGGGATCGGGCCCCCCACGTCTCTCTAGACGTCCCCATGATCAGGAAGAACAGCCATGCGCAGCCCCATCTACCGCCTGTCCGCCGTGCTGATCCTGCTCCTCGTCGCGGCTCCCCCGCCACCCGCGCTGATGGCGCAGGGGTGGATCGAGCCCATCCGCCCCACGTGGCCCGGGATGGGAGCGAGCGTCATCCGAGTCCGCAGCGCCGTTCTGGCCGCAATCAATGGTCGGGTAGCGCGGGTGACGGTCGAGGAATGGTTCCAGAATCGCGGGTCCGGCCTAGGCGAGGGGACGTATCTGTACCCTCTCCCCGGTGAGGCCGTCTTCAGCGGCTTCTCGCTCTGGCAGGGCGACCAGGAGCTGCGCGGCGAGACGATGGACGCTGGGCAGGCCCGCGCCATCTACGAGGACATCGTGCGCAGGAAGCGTGACCCGGCGCTGATCGAGCTCGCCGGCCACGGTCTCGTTCGCGCCCGGGTGTTCCCGATCAATCCCGGCGAGACGCGCAAGATCACGCTGCGCTATACGCAGGTGCTCGACCGGGTGGGCGACGCGTGGCGGCTGCGCTATCCTCCGCCAGGCCCGGACGCGGCGCCGCGCAGCATCCGCGTCGTCGTGGACAGCGGGGCGCGGTTCGGGGACCCCTACTCTCCGACGCACCGGGTGCGCGCCACCCGTCACGGCGACCAGCTCGAGATCAGCGTGGCCGACTCCAGCGCCCGTGGTGATCTGCAGCTGCTGCTGCCGCTCACGCGAGGGCTCGTGGGGATGTCGTTGCTCACGCATCACCCGGCCGGCGAAGACGGGTATTTCATGCTGCTGCTCGCCCCGGGCGCGGCGAGTGATGCCGCGGCGGTGCATCGCGATCTGGTCGCCGTGCTCGATATCTCGGGCTCGATGTCCGGGGAGAAGATCGAGCAGGCGAAGGGCGCGCTGCTGCGGCTGCTCGGCACGCTGCGCGGGGGCGACCGCTTCCGTCTGGTCGCCTTTTCGAGCGGCGTGCGCCGGTACCGCTCGGAGTGGACGCCCGTCACCGCCGACAGCCGCCGCGAGGCTGAACAGTGGATCCGCGCCCTCGAAGCCGAGGGCGGCACCAACATCGCGGGCGCGCTGACGGAGGCGTTCTCGGCGGCGCCCGCGGCAGGAGCGCTGGGAGTGGTCGTCTTCCTCACCGATGGGCTGCCGACGATCGGCGAGTCGGATCCCGAGCGCATCGCCGACGCGGCCGAGCGCAATCGGGGCGCCTTCCGGGTGTTCTCCTTCGGCATCGGGTACGACGTCAACACCTACCTGCTCGACCGGCTGACAGAGCGGGCCCGGGGGGTGACGGAGTACGTCAGCCCCGGCGCGGACCTCGAGGCGACGGTGGGAGACCTGGCCGCGAAGATCGCGAGCCCTGTGCTCACCGACCTGGCCTTGTCCGGCTCGGGGCTCGAGGTGTACGACGTGGAGCCCGAGCACTTGCCGGACCTGTTCGCGGGCGATGAGATGGTGGTCTTCGGGAGGTATCGGGGAGCCGGGACCGGGGAGCGGAACCTCACGATACGGGGACAGCGCGGCGGTCATCCGGAGACGTTTCAGACGAGCGCCATGGACCAGGAGAACGGCGACGCGCGCTACATCGAGCAGCTCTGGGCGGCCCGCAAGGCAGGCAGCCTGGCGAGCGAAATCCGACTCCACGGCCAGAACCCCGAGGTCATGCGCGAGCTGCGCGACCTGGCGTTGCGGTACGGCATTCTGACGGAGTACACCGCATATCTCGTGCAGGAACCGGGCGTGGTCGCGGTGCAACGCGAGTTCCGGCGCGAGATGCCGCGGGACCAGGCGGGCGCCCCCGCCATCGCGCAGGCGCAGGAGCTGGCGGCCCTGCGCTCCAGTGTTCACCTGGACGCGGTCGTCGCGACCGGCGCGGCGGCGAAGGCCGACTCGCTCGCCAACACGGTCCGCACCCGCGGACAGCTGGCGGAGCGGATCGGCGCGCGGCTGTTTCTCCTCAAAGACAGCGTGTGGACCGACACGCACCACGGCGACTCGTTGCGGGTCGTCACGATCGCGCCCTTCAGCCCGGCCTACTTCGCCCTGCTGCGGGCTCTGCCGGAGGTGGTGCAGCCGGCGGCGTTGCAACCGGCCGTGCTGGTGGCCGGGCGGCGGGTGAGCGTGAAGATTGAAGCGGGCGGCCTCGAACAATTGGGTGACGGCGAGGTCGCGCGGCTGGTGAGGGAGTTTCGGTGATCCGATGGCCGAGGATCTGGCGGAGATCTATCGCACCACCTTCGCCGCGCTCGTGCGGTTCCTGTACCGCAAGGTGTGGGACGCCGATCGTGCGCATGACCTCGCCCAGGAGGCGTTCACCCGGGCCCTCGTGCACAAACCCGAAAACCCACGGGGGTGGCTCTTCGTGGTGGCGGCGAACATGGCTCGGGACGACGCACGCCGCGCGGCGCGCGAGCGGCGGCATCTGACGCTCCTCAAGAGTGAGCCGTCCGCAGTGCGCGCTGAGCCGGAGGAAGAGATCGACGCCGCCGACCGGCAAGGCCGCGTCCGGGCCGCGTTGCAGCGGCTCTCGCCGCGAGACCGCGAAGTCCTGCTGCTGTGGGACGCCGGGATGTCGTACGACGAGATCGCCGCTCAGACGGGCCTGGCGCGGGGCGCCGTGGGCACCACGCTGGCTCGGGCCCGGCGGCGGTTGGTGGAAGCCTATGAAGCGGGAAGAGAGGGTGAACATGTCGCACGTGGATGACGGCACGCTGCACGAGTATCTGGACGGGCAGCTCGCGCCCGGAGAGCGGGCGCAGCTCGAAGCCCACCTGGCCTCGTGCCCCACGTGCCAGGCACGGTTGGAGGAGGAGCGGGCACTGATCGCGCGGGCCGACGCCCTCCTCGCGCTGGCGACTCCGCCCGAGCGGGCCATCCCGCCGTTCCACCAGCTGCGCCACCAACGGCCGGCGTGGCGGTTCCGCCTTCCCGCGGTCTGGGCCGCGACGGTCCTGTTGGCGCTGGGGCTGGGCTGGTACCTGGGCGGAGGCCTGGGAGCAAGGAAAGCTGCACCTCCGAACAATGGCGTGCTGGCCACACGCGCAGACACCGGCGCGGCCAACGCCCTGGCGTTACAGCCGGCGCAGCCCACGCGCGAGCTGCGGCAGCAGAGCGCCGTCACTCCACGCACCACTCCGGCGCGCGGCCGGGCCGACAAGGGCGCGGTTGAGCGGGCGCCAGCCGATACCCTGGCCATTGCTGCCCAGCTTCAGAGCGCGACTGCCGTCGTGCGCGCCGAACCGCGCGCCCAGCTCAAGGCGACTCCGCCGACCCCCGCCCCCATTGCCCCCCCCCCCCCCCCCCCCCCTCAGGGGTGGGAAGGGGTTACGGAAAGGGCCCAGGGACCGAGTTCGTGGGGCGCCCGGGCTTTTTTCCGGCTATCGCGCCCCCACTCACTGGCGCTACCTGGAGTGCCTGCGGGAACTCGGCGCGGTGCCGGTGCAGGAGCGCGTCGTCCGGGACCGGAACCGGATCACCGCCGCTGGCGTGTCTGCCGGGATCGACCTCGGCCTCATGCTGGCGGCGCTCCTGGCAGGCGAAGAGGCCGCCGCGGACGCGTGCGCCCATTTCCTCCAGCAACTTGTTGCGCGGCGTATCCTCAAT
>CAZXKD010000091.1:0-804 GCA_964641215.1 uncultured Gemmatimonadaceae bacterium | reverse complement strand
CCCCGCCGCCAGTGCCCCCCCCCCCTCGCCCTCCCCTGCAGGGATGGAAGGAGTTACGGTAAGGGACCAGGCAGCGCAGTCTGTGCGCGCTCGGGACTATGTGGCGCTTACGACGAGCTGGACGATCGTTCCCCTCGACGCCGCGCGAGCGACCCTCGGCGTCAGCCCGCTCACGATCCCTGGCCTGCCCTTACGCGACGTGCGCCGCAGCCCACTGGACGCCGGAGTGATTCTGGTCGAGCAGACGGTGGATCAGGCGACGGTGGTCCAGCTGTTCCAGCGGCGCGTGGATCAGCCCGAAGCAGGCCTGCGGCCCCGGGCCGACTCGATTGCGTACAGGAGAATGAGCAAGGAACCCCGAGGTGAGGAGCGGCTGGCGCGGTACGTCGGTCCGTTGCGGGTGGAGATCGCTGGCCCGCTGTCAACCGACTCGCTGAGCAAGCTGTTGGAGCTGGTGAAATAGGATCACTGCGTGGGGAGAGGAGAGTGGTAGGATCCAGTGCGTGACGCAATTCCGTTGCGGACCGTCAAGAACCACTCCCAACTCCCGACTCCCCTCCCCTTCGGCGCCACGAAATCAGCTCCGCGACGACACTCACCGCGATCTCCTCCGGTGTGACGGCGCCGATCGCCAGTCCCACCGGCACGCGCACCCGCGCGAGGGCCTGGGCGGGGACGCCCGCGGCGCCGAGGGCCTTGGTGATCACCGCCCGCTTGCGCCGGCTGCCCAACAGTCCCACGTAGCCCGCCGGCGAGGCGGCGACGCGCTCCAGAATGACGGCATCGTGGCGATGGCCCCGCGTA
>CAZXKD010000090.1:2727-11140 GCA_964641215.1 uncultured Gemmatimonadaceae bacterium | reverse complement strand
CCAGGGCGATCGCCGATGCCGGGTTCGGGGGCTACGTCGCCCACGAGTTCGTGCCCACCCGCGATCCTCTCACCGCGCTGCGTGAAGCGGCCGCGGTCTGTACGGTTTAGCCCCTAGCCCCCTAGCCCCCTAGCCCCTCGACCTCTCAATGCACCTGTCGCCGTTAGATCTCGTCATCATCGGCGCATCCGTCGTGATCTCGTTCCTGCCGGCCATTTTTTTCTACAAGCGCGCCGGCTCGAGCACTACCGAGTTCTTCACGTCCGGTCGGGCGGCCCCCTGGTGGCTGGTCGGCGTGTCGATGGTCGCCACGACCTTCAGCACCGACACGCCGAACCTCGTGACCAACATGGTCCGCGAGAACGGGGTCTCCGACAACTGGCTGTGGTGGTCGTTCCTGCTGACCGGGATGTTGACCGTGTTCTTCTACGCACGGATGTGGCGGCGCTCGGGGGTGCTGACCGACCTCGAGTTCTACGAGCTGCGCTATGCGGGGAAGGCGGCGACGTTCGTGCGCGGGTTCCGCGCCGTGTATCTCGGCCTGTTCTTCAACTGCGTCATCATGGCCACGGTGAATCTGGCGGCGGCCAAGATCGCGAACATCGTGCTCGGCTGGCCGATGTGGCAGACGCTGCTCCTCTGCGCAACCGTCACCATCTTCTTCGCGTCGGTCTCCGGCCTGTGGGGGGTGTTGGTGACGGACTCGATCCAGTTCACGATCACCATGACCGCCACGTTCGCGGTGGCGTATTTCGCGGTCAAGCAGCCGCAGGTCGGCGGGCTGGCCGGGTTGTTCCGCCAGATCGACGCGAAGACGCTCAACCTCTTGCCGGACTTCGGCAACTGGAGCGTGGCGCTGTCCGTGATCATCATCCCCATCACCATCCAATGGTGGTCGGTGTGGTATCCGGGCGCCGAGCCCGGCGGCGGGAGCTACATCGCCCAGCGGATGCTGGCGTCCCGCACTGAGCGGGACGCCCTGAGCGGCACCCTGTTCTTCAACGCCATGCACTACGCGCTGCGTCCCTGGCCCTGGATCATCGTCGCCCTCTCCTCGCTGCTCGTGTACCCCCGTCTCGCGGACATCCATCTGGCGTTTCCCTACGTCGACCCCAAGCTGATCGGGCACGACATGGCCTACCCGGCCATGCTGCGGTTCCTACCAGCCGGGTTCCTGGGCCTGATGATCGCCGGCATGTTGGCGTCCTATCGCTCGACCATCGAGACGCACCTCAACTGGGGCACTTCGTACCTGGTGCACGATTTCTACCGACGGTTCCTGAACCGCGGGGCGAGCGAGCGCCACTATGTGTTCGTGGGCCGCGTCACCACGGCCTTGCTGATGGTGTGCGCCGCGCTGCTCACGTTCGCGCTCAACACGGCGAAGGCCAGCTTCGACCTGATCCTGTCGGTCGGCGCCGGCACGGGGCTGATCTACCTGCTGCGCTGGTTCTGGTGGCGCATCAATGCCTGGAGTGAAGTCGCGGCGATGGTGAGCTCGTTCATCGTGGCGGTGGGGTTCTTCGTCGCGGGCAAGGCCGGGCACGCCGTCCCTGCGCACGTGTCCCTCGTCGTCACGGTGCTCACGACCACCGTCGTGTGGGTGACGGTCACGTATCTCACACGGCCGACGGACCGGGGGGCGCTGGTGGCCTTCTATCGGCTGGTGCGTCCCGCCGGGCCAGGCTGGGGGCCGGTCCGCGCCGACGCCGGAGTCGGCCCTTCCCCCGATAGTCTCCCGCACGCTTTGCTGGGCTGGGTGCTGGGGTGTGTGTTCGTGTACTCAGCGCTCTTCGGCGCGGGCAGCTTCCTCTACGGGCGGACGCCGCAGGCCCTGACGTGGCTCGCCCTGTTCGTGGGGAGCGGGCTGGGGCTGGTGCGGCTTCTGCCGCGCCTGTGGTCGGGTCGGACCTAAGCAGCCTGTGACGAGGAGCCGCGCCGGCGTCGAGGTAGCGGCCTGAGCGACCTACTCGAGCAGGCGCGGGCGGCGTTGCGGTCCCTTCCCGGCGCCGCCGCCCCGGAGCACGGCTACTACGTGCCGGGACGCGTCGAATTCCTGGGGAAGCACACCGATTACGCCGGTGGCCGCAGCCTCCTGTGCGCGGTGGAGCGTGGCATCCGGCTGGCCGCCGCGCCGCGCATCGACGGGCTGGTGCGATGCGCGGATGCCCGCTCTGGGGAGCGGGTGGACTTCGAGATCCGCACCGACCTCGCCCCGCGGCCGGGGCACTGGAGCAACTACCCGCTGACCGTTGCACGCCGGATCGCCCGCAACTTCCCTCCCACCCGCCCCCCCTCTCCCTCCCCGGACTCCGTCGACGCTGTGCCGCTGCGAGGCGCCGACCTCGCCTTCGCCAGCGACCTGCCGCCCGCGGCCGGCCTGAGCAGCTCGAGCGCGCTCATCGTCGCGGTATTCGCGGCGCTGGCGGACGTCAACGCGCTGGAGCGACGCCCCCAGTACCGCGCCGACGTCGCCAGCCCTGAAGACCTCGCCGGCTACGTCGGCGCGATCGAGAGCGGCCGGAGCTTCGGCGTTCTGGCCGGCGACGCGGGTGTGGGCACCTTCGGCGGCAGCGAGGACCATACCGCGATTCTCTGCAGCCGGCCGGGCATCCTGCGCCAATACGCGTTCTGCCCCGTACGGCACGAGCGCGACGTGCCGTTCCCCGCGGGCTGGCGCCTGGTGATCGCGGTGAGCGGCATGGCGGCGGAGAAGACCGGGAGCGCGCGGGAGCAGTACAACCGCGCGTCGCGAGCGGTGGCGGCGATGCTCGCGGCCTGGCAGGCGGTGACCGGCCGGAGCGACGGATCACTCGCCGCGGCGCTCACGTCCTCCCGGGACGCACCCGAGCGGATGCGGCGGATGATCGACGCATCCCTGCGCCCGCGCCTCGAGCAGTTTCTGGCCGAGAGCGCGGAGATCATCCCTGCCGCCGCGGAAGCGCTGGCGCACGGCGACACCGCCGCCCTGGGCCCCCTGGTCGACCGCTCGCAAGCGCTGGCCACGCGGTGTCTCGAGAATCAGATCCCCGAGACGATCGCGTTGGCGCGACGCGCCCGGGAGTTGGGCGCCGCGGCGGCCTCGGCCTTCGGCGCGGGGTTCGGCGGAAGCGTCTGGGCGCTGGTGCGGGCCGAAGCCGCACCTGCGTTCCGCGCGCGGTGGGCGGATGCCTACCGCGGAGAATTCCCCGACGCGGCGCGCCGGGCGGAGTTCTTCGAAACGGGAGCGGGGCCGGGGCTGGTCCGGGTGTAGGTGGTGCCGCTCGCCGGAGGGTCACACCCTGAAGGGTGTGCTCGGCGCTACGCCGGGCTGAGGCACTCGTGCGCTTTAGCGCTGCGCTCCGCCGAGCACACGCTTGCAGCGTGTGAACCGGTGGTGACCGACCTCAAGGCCCTCTTCCACCCCCTGCCGCCTGAATCAACTCGCGCATCGCCGGCAGTACGACAAACCGCAGGTGCGACTGCGGCCGTTGCAGTCGCTCGAGCAGAGCAGTGCGGTCGTCGCGCCAGGCTTGCGGCGCCGGCGACGTGGTGGTCAGGTAGGCCAGGGCCTCCTGACCGGCCGCGCCGAGGTCGGCGAGCTCCTGTGCCAGCGGGACGCCCTCGCGGGCCGGCGCCGAGTGCGCGGCGATCGCGGCGACGCCGGGAGAGGTGTCGCGCCATGCTGCGAAGATCCGGGAGAGCCGCTCCCGGGCGACCGCGGCGGACGCCGCGTCCCCACGAAGGTTCCGGACCAGCTCGGCGAAGTCGCGCCGCAACCGCGGATCCGGCCGCGCGGCATCGGACAGTGCCGTGAGCGGCGTGAGCTGGGTGGCGGGGTCCACGCTCATGCGACCGCCCAAGTTCACGGGCTCGACGGCGGCGAGCAGCGTGCGCAGCGGGGCGGGGTCCACGCCCGGCGCGATGCGCTGCAGCATTCTCACGGTGTGGGTCTCGGTCGTGAGCCCGAGCTCTTCGAGCCGCGCGGACAGCACCCGCAGCCGGCGGTACAGGTCCTCCACGTCCGTGACGGTGCGCGGCGACCACAGCCGCTCGGCGACGGCGGCGGTGCGCGGCCAGACGCGGGAGTCGATCGTTTCGGGCGTGACGATCTCGCCCCACATGCAGATCTCGCCGCCCAGAACGCGTTGTGCCTGCTCCGCCGTAAGAGCGGACGCCAGACTGTCCGGGAGCGGATCGACGCCGTAGTGGTATTCCGCGGGGGCCATGGCGTCGAGGTAGTAGCCCGCCGAGAGGATTCCCGAAAAGCCCTGCTTCACGCCCTCCCCGAGCGACTCCTGGCCACGCCACGACTGCACCACGACGGTTTTCGGCAGGTCCGGATGCAGAATCTCGTCCCAGCCCACCATGCGCTTGCCGTGCCGGCTGAGCATTCGCTGCAGCCGGCGGTTGAAGTAGGCCTGCAGCGCACCGTTGTCCTGCAAGGCGTGGGCCCGCATGAACGTTTGGATGCGCCGGTTGGCGTCCCACATCTTCCCGTTCGCCTCGTCGCCGCCGATATGGAAGTAGGTGTCGGGAAACAAGGCCGCCATCTCGCTTAAAAAGCCGTCGATGAAGGCGTAGACTTCTTCGCGAGTGGGATCGAACACCGCATCGTGCACGCCGAAGGTGCGCTCGATCTGGTAGGGCCCGGGCCCGGCTGCGTATTGGGGATAGCCCACGAACCAGCTCGTCGAGTGTGCCGGCATGTCGAATTCCGGCACGACGCGGATGCCCCGGTCGCGGGCGTACATGACGAGCTCGCGGATCTGCGCCTGGGTGTAGTACAGCCCGTCGGAGCCCAGCTCCTGCAGCCTCGGATAGCGGCGGCTCTCCACGCGGAAGCCCTGGTCTTCACTGAGATGCCAGTGCAGCACGTTGAGCTTTACGGCGGCCATGGCGTCCAGGGTGCGCTCCACGACCGCTATCGGCTCCCAGTGGCGGCACACGTCGAGCAGCAGCCCGCGCCAGCGAAACCGCGGGCTGTCCTCGATCTTCACGGCTGGCAGGTACGGCCCGGCGCTGTCGGCCTCGGCGAGCTGCAGCAACGTTTCAAGGCCACGGATCACCCCCACGACCGTAGGGGCGTGGAGGTCGACTTGCCTGGCGTCCACGGTGAGCGTGTACGACTCGTCCTCCTCTACGCCCTGCACCGGCATGCCGGGCCCGTCGGCGCGCACCACCAGGGTCGCCATGCCGGAGTCGGCTGCCGGGGCACGTGCGAACGTGAGGCCGGTCCGGTCCTCGAGCCGGTGGAGCGCACGGTCAACCGCGCGTCGCAGGCGGCCATCGGCAAAGCCACGGATCGCCACCGTCAACGCGGTGTCGAGTGCCAGGCGGCCGTTGCGCCACTCGAATGTCGCGGGAACGGGGAGCAGGTCGCGAGTGGCCTGAGCGACCAAGGGCGGGGGGAAGCGGGATGCGCTGACGACGCTCAGCGCGAGGAGGAACGGAGGGAACGCACGCATGCCGGAACACCTCAGCCGAAGAGGGCGAGTATGAGAATGCCGAGGAACACCGCCGACGCGCCAGCGACGCGGCGCGGGCCGAAGGATTCGCCCAGCCAAAGCCAACCGGCCAGGGCCGCCAGCACCACGCTGACTTCGCGCACCGCGCCCGCGTACGCGAGCCGCTCGATCGTGTACGCCCGCAACACGCACATATAGCCGAGCATCGTCAGGGCACCCGCCGCCACGGCGCGGGGCCATTGGCGACGCCATTCGGCGAGCAGAGCGGCCGGGCGATGCCGGATCAGCTCGAGCGGCGCGACCAGTACCGCGGTGAGGCCCAGCACCGCCACTGTGTAAGCGGCGGGCGGGCCACGTCGCACGGCGACGCCGTCGATGAGTGAATACACCGAGGTGCACAGCGCGACGCCGAGCGCGGCGGCGATGCCGCGCCTCGGGACAGCCACCTTCCCGCTGCCCACCACGACGAGCCCCAGCACGATGGCGGCGATCCCGGAGACTCCTCCCACCGACGGGTATTCCCGCAAGAGTAGCGCCGACCAGACCGTCAGCAGCACCGGCGCCGTCCCCCGCGCCATCGGGTAGACCTGGGAGAACTCCGCCCGGCCGTACGCATAGGCCAGGAGGAGGTAGTAGACCGACTCCACGACAGCGCTCGCCACAGCCAGCCGCCACACCGACGCGGGGAGCGGCCCGGCCACCAGCAGCACCGGCAGGAACACGACAGACCCCGCGACCAGCGCCCACCAGGTGATGACGTCCCGCGCCGCCGCGTTCTTGAGCAACAGGTTCCAGAGGACGTGCAGGCACGCCGCCGTGAGCAGCAGACCGAGCGCGAGAGCGTGCAATCAGGGCCGGACGTCGAGCGTGAGGACTTCGAACGGCCTGAGGGTGATCGGTTGGGACTGGCCCGCATGCAGATCAAGCACCGGCGCGTCGTGATCGGCGCGCCAGGGGCTGCGGGCGCGGTAGTGCTGCTGCGCCCGCTCGGGTAACTCGAATGCGGCCCCTACGTCGAGGGCGAACGACTGCGGGGCGTCCTTCGGATTGCGCAGCACCACAATCCCGCGGCCCCCCGCCCATGCCGCGTGGCCGTACACCTCGAGCTGTGCGGGATCGCCGCCCATCCAGTGCGTGTCCACAAGCACGTCGGCGTTCCGCCGGGCCCAGCGCGCCGACTCGGCCAGCGTGTCCCAGTCGTCGCTGGAAAGCAGGGATGGGGTGACGTACATCTCCTGCAGCTGTGTCCCTGTGCCGAAGTAGGCCCGGATCTCGGCGCCGAAATCGTGCTGCGGGTCGGTGGCCAAGCGGTCGGCGTGGCGGGCGTAGATCAGCCCGTGCAGCATGAGCGAGTTGAGCGGGAACAGCGGTGCTTTCTTCACGATCCCCTGGTAGGTGTCGGCGTCACGATACGTGATCCAGCGCTGCCGGTCCGAGCCGACACCCGCGAAGTCGTGGTCCTCCCCGCCCCGCCAGATCGAGTCCGCGTACCGCAGAAAGAAGGGCGAGGGATACGTACCGGTCGTCAGGTTCACGAACAGGTCGGGCCTGGCCGCCCGGAGCTCGCCGATCAGCGCGATCATGGCGTCGAAGTCGCTGTCGAACACGCTGCCGGGGATGGCGTGCGCCACGTTGCCGGTGCCATCGAACTTGAACTGGTTCACGGCGTAGGCGCGGATCATGTCCAGGCACGTCTCCCGGAAGCGCTGGTAATACTTCGGTCCCGAGAGCGCGAACCCTCCTTCGTTAGTCTCGAACCCCTGGGCGCGGCCGGCGGCCAGGCGTTCCTGCCGCGGCCGCCCGTAGCCGCCCCAGGGCGACATCCACACTCCGATGCCGGCCCCGGCGCGCGCCGCCGCCTCGCGCAGCGGCGTGAACCCGTGCGGGAACCCGGCGTGGAAGTGCCAGAGCGTCTGGGGATCGTCCCACCCGTCGTCGAACAGGAACGAGTCGAGCGTCACACCGCGCCGGGCGTGCAGCTCGGTGGCGTAGGAGCTGATGACGTCGAGTGCAGCGGCTCCGTCGTACTTGCTGAAGTAGCCGATGTCGTACCACGAGTTATAATGCAGGAACGGCCGGTAGGGGTGCGCCCGCTCGCGCTCGAGGTACTCGAGAAAGCTGCGGCGCACCTGCCCCGGCGCGGTCACCCCGATCACCGCCGAGCACTCGAGCGGCGCGCCACGGCGCAGCGGCAACCCCCGCGCCAGCGTGCAACGCACCCGCCCGGTTACGCTGCTGTCCGCGAGCGGGTGCTCGAAGCCCAGGAAGATGGTCCCCGCCACGACTGGTGAGCCGCGTACGCTCCCCGAGACGACGGCGCCTGGCAGCTCGAGGTCGAACAGCCGGATTTCCTTGAGAGGCACCTCCCCGCCGGCGCTCGCGAACGTAACCTCTTGCCGCACGTACCGGGACCCGTCCCGCAGGATGGCGCGCCAGGTGGCGCGCAGGCGGCCCGCCGGATCGGCGAGCTCCGCGGCGATCTGCCGCCCGCCATGCCGCTCGGCGAGCCGCGCCGCCAAGGGGTTTGCCGTCAGCGGCTCGACACTCGGCGCCCCGGCGACCGCCAGCGCTGCACTGCCGAGCACCGTGCCGTCCTCAAACACGAGGGCGAAAGCGTCGGGGGGCAGCGTCAGTGTGCGGCCACCGAGCTTGTCCACGAGCCGGACTGCGCGGAGCGATCCATTCGTCACGGTCCAGGAGGCGCTCAAGGCGTCGTTGCCCAGCGACAGGTCTCCGGCATCGCGGTGGGCCCAGGTCGCCTCCCACGGCCGCGGCAGCGCGAGCCCGGCGCCGAGCGCGGCGGCGTGTCGCACGAATGCGCGACGGGAGATCAAGGGCACCCGGGGGGGGGGGGGGGGGGGGCGGCGGCGTGGACACCAGCGCCCCCTCTACTTGGCGCCCCCACACCGCCCCCCTGGCCAGCCGAGGACAACCCAGCACGAGCCGGCGCGCGCCCCACGCGGCGC
>CAZXKD010000090.1:0-2717 GCA_964641215.1 uncultured Gemmatimonadaceae bacterium | reverse complement strand
GGGGGCACCGGGGGGGGTGGGAGGACACGAACCAGACCGGGGGCAGCCTGTCCTTCGGGCGAACAATCGGGTGGCCGGGCTTGCAGCCGAAGGCCTGCGCGAAGGCCGGCGAGTTCGCCAGCGGCCCGTTCGCGCGCCATCGCTCAGGCGCGTGCGGGTTCACCGTAACCCAGGTGCGGAGCTGCTCCGGCCGCACGTGCTCGCGCCAGCTCTGCGCGTAACTCAGGAAGTAGCGTTGCTCCGGCGTATACCCGTCGATCAGGCCCGGCCTCCCGTCGCGCGCGAGGGCGCGCTCCAACGCGTCGTACCCCGTCAGCACCCCGCCGTAGTCGGCGAGGTTCTCTCCCAGGGTCAGCCGACCGTTCACGTGGAACGTGTCCACCTGCAGGTAGCGGTTGAACTGCTGCACCACCAGCTCGGCTTGTTGGGTAAAGTGCACCGAATCGGCCGGGGTCCACCAATCGCGCAGATTCCCCGCCGCGTCATAGTGGCGCCCCTCGTCGTCGAAGCCGTGCGTCAGCTCGTGCCCCGCCCAGCTGCCGCCCAGCGAGCCATAGTTGGCGCCGTCGTCGGCGGTCGCATCGAAGGTCTGGGGAGCGAGCGCCCCGGCCGGAAACACCATCTCGTTCTTGGACGGATCGTAGTAGGCGTTGACGGTCGGCACCGTCATATCCCACTCCGTCGTGTCCACCGCCGTGCCCGGGCGGGCCACGACCCGCCGCCATTCGAAGGCGCGCGCCCGCGCGACGTTGAGCACGAACGGTCCATCCGCCACTTCCAGTCGGGAGTAGTCCCGCCAATGCTCAGGGTAGCCGATCTTCCCGCCCATGCGGGCGAGCTTGCCCAGCGCCTGGGCGCGCGTGGAATCCGACATCCAGGAGAGATGCAACAGCCGCTCACGGAACGCGGCGCGCACGTCGTCGATCACCGCGCGCGCCCGCGCGCGCGCCGCCAGAGGGAACGTCTTGGCAACGTACGCCTCGCCCAGGGCCTCACCCAGTTGACCGTCGGTCTGGCGCAGACAGCGCTTCCAGCGCGGCAGCAGCTCCTTGGCGCCGCTGAAGCTGGAGCGAAAGGCGAAATCCTCCCGCACGAACGGCGTGGACAACCATGGCGCCGCTGTGGCGAGCACGTGGTAACGCAGGTACGCACGCCACTGCGGCAGTGGCGCCGCGGCGACCAGAGAGTCCACCCGTCGCACGAACGCCGGCTCCGCCACGTTGACCCGCCCGAGCGGGACTGCGAGGCCGACACTGCGGAAATACCCCGGCCACGCCACGCGCGGAGCCAGCGTGTCGAGCTGCGCCAGGGACATGGGATGGTCGGTCGCCGCGGGATCGCGCAGCGCGACGCGCGTCAGCGACGCCTGCGCCAGCGACGTCTCGAGCATCATCACCTGGCCCGCGTCGAGAGCCGCAGCCGCGCTGTCCGCCCCGGCGAGATTCAGCAGCTTCGCGACATGGTCCACGTACCGGCGCCGGATCGAGTCCGCGGCGGCGCCGGCGTTGATGTAGTAATCCCGGTCGGGCAGACCGAGCCCGCCCTGGGAAATCCAGGCGAGGTAGTGGGCCGCGTCGTGCGGATCCACCTCCGGTGAGTAGCGGAACGCCACGTTGACGCCGCGGATCTGGAGCGCGGCGATCTCGGGCACCAGGCGGGCGCGCGTGACGATCGAGTCGACCTCGGCGAGCCAGGGCCGAATGGGTGCCGGCCCCGCTGCCTCCACCGCCGCCGAATCCATGCACGAGGCGTAAAAGGTGCCGAGCTTACGCGACGTGCTGTCCGCGGGCAGGGTCAGGCGCCGCACCACGGCGGCGTCGAGCACCCCGCGCACGACGAGCTCGTTTCGGTCACTCATGTCCCGCGTGACGCCAGAGGAGGAGTACGCGGCGGGAATCGTATCGTGCGCCAGCCAGGCGCCGTTGGCGTACTGGAAGAAGTCGGTGCAGGCGCTGACGGTGGCGTCGATCCAATGGTGATCGATGACGCGCAGCGGTTTCAGGTCGGGGAGCGACGGGGGGGCGGGGGGCGTCCCCTGCGCTGAGGTGCCAACTGGGAAAAGCGCGAGGAGCGCCAAGAGCACGAGCCGCCGACTCGCGCGAGGAGGGGCGTTCGGGACGGCGAACAGGTCAGCGGGCATGTGGGGAGACTCCCTGTGAGGTGAGGGCCCAAGCCTAGCCCGCCCCGCCGGCGCCGTCAATTCGGGACGCGCTCTCCCTGAGTCGCCTGCCGCTGCCGCGGCGTGATCTTGGCGACTGCCACGCGTCAGCCGCCCGCGATCGCCGGCACGACGATGATCTCGTCGCCTTCGCGGACGCTCGCCGCGAAGCCGCCCTTCAAGCGGGCGTCGTCGTCGTTCACGTAGAAGGTGACGAACGGATACGGTCGGCCGCTCGCGTCGCGCAGGCGCGGCGCGAGGCCCGGATAGCGCCTCGTGACGTCGGCGACGACGTCGCCGAGGGTCGCGCCCTGCGCTTCTAGCGTGCGCCGTCCGTCCGCGAGCTTGGCGAGTACGGCAGGTAGTTGGAGCGTGACACTCATGTGCTCTCCAGTGGTGCGGGGTGCGTGGTGCGGAGCGCGTGAATGACCATGGCTCCGTCGACGGGCCGGGGAACGCGCAGCAGCTCCGCCGGGACCCCGGTGGCGCGCCAGGCGTCGAGCAGCGCCGCGCCGACTCGGTCGGCGGCCGCGCGCGGCGCAATGGCCAGGACGCTCGA
>CAZXKD010000089.1:0-11309 GCA_964641215.1 uncultured Gemmatimonadaceae bacterium | reverse complement strand
AAGACGGGCATCTAAAACAAGATTTGGGAGAGGGAAGGGGCGGGTGACGCCGGCGGCACGAGCGGCCCGGCAACGCGCGGCGATACAATCGATTGGACAGCAGGCCCGGCAGGAATCGAACCTGCAACCCCCGGTTTTGGAGGTGAGCCGCCCAAGGAGCCCGAAGAGCCGCCGAGTCCCTAAGCGTTCGTCGAACGCGGAGATCGCGCGACACGCTTATTCCGGGCGCTTCCGCGTTAGGGACTCGAAATCCCGCTATCCAGGGTGCACTTCAGGGTGCACCCGGTTGCGGGTCCTGCTTACGCTTGTGACTCGCTCCGTGCCTCGATCTTGTCCGCCTCGCGACGGCGTCGGTTGCTTGCACGCTTGGCTCACGCTTCCGGCCCCAGAAGGCACCCCTTTCCTTCTTGGCCCCTGCGTGCTCGGTCTTCCTCGCTCGATTGGCCATTTGTTGCCTCGAGGTGCGGCGTCCTTAGGCAGCGCAGCGTACTACTATTGCCGTCGAAAAGCTGCTGTCGCCAGCACTCCGAGCCCAAGGAGTCCAAGAGTCGCCATAGCATGCTGTCGCCGAACTTGAGTCATCGTTACGCCCCGAAGGAGTTGTTGCACGACGCTCATCGACGGGCGGAGGGACGGAATTGGATTGCAGGCATGGACGATGACTTCCCGGATCTCACTTCGCATCGGATAGTAAGCGGCTAGGAGATCGAGGCGTTCGCCGTCACGGGGCTGATGACCAGTGGCGATGTGGAATAGCGTTGCGCCGTACGAAAACGAGTCACCGGGCACGGAGATCGGGTAACCTGCTCGGACTTCCGGGGCCCAATATCCCGGAGTTCCGCCGCAGTGTTGCGAGAGTATCATGGTGCAGCCCCACCCGTTGCCGAGCGGGTCGGCTAGGTACCAGTGGCCTCCCGCGTCAAGAAGTATGTTTTGGGGCTTGACGTCACCGTGCGCGATCCCGGCATAGTGCAGACGCCCTAGGGCCTGCGCGACCTCTAGCGCCAAGAACGTCAGTTGCCCGAAGGTCAGTCTGCCAATCCAACGCGCAGCAGAACCGCTGGGCATGTATGACATGACATAGAACAGCGGCTCTGGCCTCGTGTCCTTGCCGATGAATCGCACGACGCCGGCGAAGTTCCTAGCGAGAATTCGAATCTCGCGGGCGAACCAGCGCCGCGCGGTGCTACTCCGGTAGTCTCTCAAGTACTTCACCACAACCATCTCGCCCGTGTCCCGTCGACGCGCAAGGTGCAGGTCAGCGTTGCCGCCCGAACGCAGCCGCCTGACATGGTCAAACTGGAAGATCATCTGTACGCCCTTTTCTTGGGTCCGTATGCCAGTTTGAAAAGCGTGTAAAGAAACACGCCGCGCTGATTGTTCGACGCCCGAACGATCGCATCTGGGGCAACACCTGCGTTCAGTGCAGCCTTGATGGCCTGGTAGAGGTCCTGGGATGAGCCGGTAGGACTGGAATGACCTCCCTCCCAGCGGTTGACGCTGGCGAAGGAGACTCCTAGCAGTCGCGCCATTTGCTCTTGGGACAGCCCTAGAGCACGACGTACCCGTACCAGCTCGTCGCCGCCAAGCACGGTGCAAGGATAATGTCGACAAGACGCGCTGTCAAGCGATTGTTATAACATGAGCTATACCGCCACGAGGCGCTTATCCTATGATCCTGGAAGACCAGCGGGAGGCCTTGCGAAGGCTGCGCAGACTCGCAGTACCCCGGCGAAATGGCTAGGCAGAAGAGCCAATTCCTCCCTTGCGGCTATCGTGAGTGCCTGAGCACAGAGAGCGCGGGGGCGGATTCGGTGGCGCCCAGCCGACGTGCGCGCGTTCATCACGCGGCGAACCCAGGACTAGGAGGCCCCATGTGGCGACGCGGACGGACCTGGTATCTCAAGCGCGACATCCCGGGCATCGGGCGGGTCTACAAGACCCTCGGCACAACCCGCGTGGCCGTCGCGCGCGAGCGCGAAGAGCTGCTAATTCGCCTTGCCGAGCGGGGCTACCTCGAACCCGTCCGGGGGTGGCTCGACGGCGCGCTGCGGCTTCCCGCGCTCGTGGAGGCCACGCCGCGGGCCGCCTGCACGAGCTGGCCGAACGCCTCCGGGCTCCTGATGTGCCGTTGGCCGAGGCCATCGCCCGTTGCCTGGAGGCGAAGGCCGCCGACGTGTGCCCCTTCACCCTGGAGCGCTACCGCGCCAGCCTGGCGCACTTCCTCCGTTTCGTCGGCGAGAAGGCGACCGTTCGCGCAGCGCTCACGACCGACCAGGTGCCGCGATTTTCTCTACACGCTCGTTCCGGAACTGGAAGCGCTCATCGAGGAGCAGCGCGCCTCCACCGATGCGGTAGAAAAGAAGAAGGGGCAGATCGTGACGTACCTGTTCCACCGCAACGGCCAGCCCGTCCGAACCTTCCGCACGGCATGGCGCGCGGCGTGTAAGCGCGTCGGCCTCGCAGCTCAGGCCGCGCGGGAGGGCACTACCTCGAAGGCGTTATTGAAGACGATGTCGAAGGAAGACCGGCGGGCGTTCAAAGGGTTGCAGCGGATTCCGCACGACTTCCGGCGGACGGCGGTACGCAACCTCATTCGCGCCGGGGTCTCACAGAAGGTGGCGATGGAACTGACAGACCACCTCACGCCGTCGGTGTTTGATCGCTACAACATCACCGACGACCGTGACCGCCGGGACGCCGTGGCCAAGCTGGCGGCAGCAGCGCGGGATCGGCAGGTGGTCCCATTCAAGCGAGGCGGCAGCAAAGTGAGTTTAGGTGGCATCAAGGTTTCGGATATAGCGGCACGATGGGAAGTTCGAGCAGCCGAGGAAAACGTGCCCTTCATAACCGGGTTTTCTCGACTGTCGCTCGACTAGTCTGCCGCCACACTTAGGGCATTGCGTCGTGCTCTCGAATCGCGCGCCGAGGTCCTGCACGTGTCGGTCAAAGGAAGCAGTATCAGACGACGTGTCGAGGAAATTGAGCCGCGAGCAAATTGCATCAAACTCTTCAGGGTCGAGTGCAATGTTCTCGTCGGAGCGAATGAAGGCGACGTGGTCCCCCACCAGCACGTTTGAAGGTAACCGCGTCATGAAGCGCGACCGCCGCGAGAATGCGACGACGGACGACAACATAGATCGAGAAACACCTAGATACGACTCGAGCGCCTTGATGTGGCGATAGTTCTGGCGAATCGGATTCTGGAATCGGTGCTTCTCACCGTTCCGATAGACAGCCGTCCAATGCTCGTCGGTTTCGTTCCCGAAGATCCACGCACCAAAGTCCTTCTTTTCAACGACGAAGATGCCTGCAGGGGTTACGAGAATTTCATCAACCTCTGTCGTCCCTCTTTCGTCCGGAACGATGACACCGACGTAGCAGCGGAACCTGTCTGACTGGCGCGGTTCCCATTGCCGCCGCCGGCGACTTTTCTTACGTCCTATCGCCAGCCATTGAACAAAAAGGACGAGCAGTGCACCGAGAGTCGCAGCGACAAGGTAGCCAACGGTTCCGCGAGGATCGAGCAGGAACACAGATGGAATGTATTCCCTACTTGGTTGGCGCGCCCGTCAGCCTACCTGATTACGCGCGCGTGGCGAACTCGCGCCCGGCGCGCGTAATGGACGCAAATTGGCCGCAAAAACAAACGCGAGGGACAAGCCCTCGCGTGTAAGTCGTTGTGTTTTATACAGGCCCGGCAGGAATCGAACCTGCAACCCCCGGTTTTGGAGACCGGTGCTCTACCAATTGAGCTACGGACCTAACAGGCTAGACAGCGAGACGTCTCGACGTCTAAACGCCCAGTAGTGAGGGTGGCTGACGGGAATCGAACCCGCAACCTCCGGAGCCACAGTCCGGCGCTCTAACCGATTGAGCTACAGCCACCATGCTGCTAGACGCTGAGACGCCTAGACGCCTAGCACACGCGCAAAGACGCCCAGACGCGCAAACCTAATCAGGCCAAAAGGCTCGGGCAATCTCGGCCGTCCGCTGGTCCAGCGGCACCGGCCCGCCGTCGAGCCGGGCCAGCGGCACCACGCCCCGCACCGCGCTGCTCAGAAACAGGCTGCGACCCTCCAGCGCCTCCCGGCGCCAGCGCCCTTCCTCCACCCGCACCAGCTCGACGATCCGCGCCCGCCCGACCCCCGGCAGGATGCCGACCTCCAGCCCGGGCGTCCGCAGACGCTCCCCTTCCCACCAGAACAGACTCCAGTCCGTCCCCTCGGCCACCCAACCGTCGGCCGTGAGCAACAGCGCATCGTCCGCCTCGGCACGATCGGCTTCCGCCGCCGCTTCTTCAAAGCAGTCACGGTCGGTGGTCTTGTCGGGGTACGCGACGTGCCGCGTGGCCGCGGTGATCACCACCGGCGACCCACCCCCGGGCACCCCGTGGACCGTGACCGCGGCCCGGCCATCCCGCACTTCGAGCCGCAGCACGGCCTCATCCATCTCCGAGAACGGACCCACGAAGGCATCGAGGTCACGATCCGGCGCCGGCAGGCCGAGGGCGGAAAGCGAGCGCACCAGCCGCGCGAGGTGCCGCGACAGCAGCGGGATCGCGCCTTGGCGCACTCGCATCGTCTCGAACACGCCCAGCCCTGGGCCGCGCATATGGCCGTATAGTACGGAGGGCGGGATTGTGTTGCCAGAACGACGCCGATTTCACATGTTGACGGGCCCCCCCTCCGAGGGGAACCCGTGAACATCTCCGAGACGTCGAAAAACAACGTCGAACAAACACGTCGAACGGAATCGTCGAACACGACTTCGTTAGACGTAAGTGTTCGACGCCTCTGTTGGACGCCTCTCGTCCTTACGGTTCTCGGTAGTTGCGCCCACGGCCCGCCCGCCGACTTCGCGCCCGACCCAGCGCTCGTGGATCGGATCAGGGAGATTCGCCTCAACGCCCCGAGCCAGGCATGCCCGGGCCAGTCGTTCCCCGTCGCCTACACCGCGGTCTTGAACGATGGATCGCAGGTGCCGTTCGAGAGCCGCTACGACAAGGATCACCCGCCGCGACTGCACGTCGTGTTCCTCGATCGCACCAGCGCCGCGGCCACGCCGCTCGAGAACGGCGCCTGGACGGCGGAGCGCGATCCCCTCGTGACCGTGACGACCGGGTTCCGCCTCACCGCCGCCCTGCGGCAAAAGCCGTCGGTGGTCGGCACGACCACTATCGAGCCCGAGTACTCCTGCCTGCCTCATGCCTTCGGGTTCGAAGGGGCGCCCGGCGAGCGCGGTGGGGCGGGCGGCGATGGGCCCGATGTGACGGTGAGACTCGGGATCGTGCGGTCGCCATTCGTCGAGCGCCTGCTGGTGGCGGGGATCGAGATCAGCAACGCGCTGCCGTTTTACACGGTCGCCGACGCCAACGTCGTCCCGCCCCGGGACTGGCTCATTATCGAATCGCGAGGCGGTCGCGGCGGCCGGGGACGTAACGGCTCACCCGGCACCAAGGGGCAGGATGCCCCGTTGCCGGACGTGTGCCCTGGATCCAACGGCGGGCCTGGCTCCCCCGGGGGCCGCGGCGGGGATGGCGGACCGGGTGGGCGCGGCGGGCGGATCACCATCATCGTCCCGACGGAGGTACCGTTTCTCGCCGGACTGGTGGACGCACGCACGCCCGGCGGTCCGGGCGGTGAGGGAGGCGCGGGCGGGGACGGAGGGGCCGGGGGTCGTCACGGCGCCGTCGCCAATTGTGACAGGCCTGGGATGAACGGCGCGTCCGGCGAAAAGGGCGCCCCCGGTGGGCGCGGCGGCGATGGGCCCTACGGTCAACGCCCGCAGGTGATCACCGTCTCCGGGCGCGACGTGTTCGGCACCCGGATTCCGATGGGCCTCGCGGATCTGCTGGGGGGAGCGGCGCCTCGACGGCCTTAGCTGCGCCGTCGCATTCCCCAGTAGACCGGCAGCCCCAGCAGCAGGATCACGACCCCCACCAGCGCGTCGCGCGGTCGTTCCACGACCGTGTTCTTTACCAGCCAGGAGGCGAACGCGATGAAAACGAGCGGGGTCACCGGATATCCCCAGGCTCGGTAGGGCCTGGCCAGCTCCGGCTCCGCGGCGCGCAGCCGGATCACCGCCGCGCACATCATCGCGTAGAACAGAAACTCCGTGAAGATCACGTAGGTGAAGAGCTGATCGTACCCGCCGCTGAGCGTCAGGGCGGTAGCGATCGCGGCCTGCGCGACCAGCGAGGGAATCGGCGTCAGAAACCGGGGATGCACCGCCCCCAGCCACCGCGGCAGCAGCCCGTCCCGCGCCATGGCGTAGGGAATCCGGGCCGAAGTGAGCACGATGCCGTTGTTGGCGCCGAGCGTGGAGATGATGATCGCGGCGGCGACCAGCTGCACGCCCGCGGCCCCGAGGGTCACGCTCGCCGCGTCGCGTGCTACGAGCGGCGACGCCGCCATCTTACCGGGCGAGAGAACGTAGGCGTACGCCGCGGTGATGAGGGTGTACAGCGCTATGGCGATCAGCGTCGCGAGGATGGTGGCGCCCGGCAGGATCCGCCCCGGATCGCGCACTTCGCCGCCCACGTAGCTCGCCTCGACCCAGCCGTCGTAGGCCCACAGGGCCGCCACCATCGCGACGCCGAACGGCCCGATCAGCCCCGAGACGGGCTGGGACGGCCACAGCGGCTGGAAGTTCGCGGCGGTCCCGCCCGGCAGGGCGAAGGCGATCACGATCAAGGCGACGACGATCCCGATTTTCGTCAGGGTCAGGACGTTCTGTGTTCGAGCGCCGGCCCGGACGCCGATGGCGTTCAACACCGTCAGGCCGAGTATCGAGGCGATCGCGACGGCCTTGATGCCCGGCGCGGACAGGGGGACGAATACCGAGAGGTAGCTGGCGCAGGCGACGGCGATCGCCGCGATCGAGGCCGGGTTGATCACAGTCCCGTTCGCCCACCCATAGAGGTAGCCCCACAGCGGCCCAAAGGCGCGCGTGAGATAGGCGACCCCACCGCCCGCCTGCGGGAGAGCCGCGCCGAGCTCGGCCAAGGACAAGGCACCGAGCAACGACACGATCCCGCCGACCACCCAGACCAACAGCGTGGGGAGCGTGGCCTGCAGCTGGAGGGCGATGGTGCTGGGAACGAGGAAAATCGCCGACGCGATGATCGTGCCGACGTTGATCATCGTGGCGTCGAACAGGCCGAGCTGGCGCTTGAGGTCGGCCATCAAGCGGAGCGGTCAGGCATGGACGCTAAGTAACGGCCTGCCGCCCGCCCCCGCCAGCTTACAACAGACCGTCCACGTAGCAGTCGAGTCGCCAGCCCGCCACCGCCCCAGCCGGCGCGCGCAGGGCGCGGGCGAGATCCACGCGCAGCAGGCCGTCGAAGAAGGTGGCCCCTACGCCCGCGGATACGAGCGCGCGTCCCCGCGCGAAGTCCACCCGCGGACCGGCCCAGCCGGCGTCGGAGAACACCGCGATGCGGGCGCCCGGGAACGCGTTGGCGACCTCCACGCGCCCGCGCCAGAACGCTTCGCCCACCGCCGCGAGCCCGTGGTAGCCACGCAGCGTCGCCGGGCCGCCGAGATACCACTCGAACTGTGGCGGCACGGTGCCGCCGGAAGTGCCGGCGGCCACTTCCGCGGCGCCGACCAGCCGCGCGGGGAGCGGGGCGGCGGCGCGGGCCGTGAGCGCGATGCGGGCGAACGCGAACGTGCCCACCGCGGCGTCCATGCTGAGGTCGGCGCCGACGCGGCGGCCGACCGGATCGCCTCCCCCACTGGCGCCGCGCAGCGTCAGCGCCATGCCCACCTCGTCGGCTCGCTGGGCCGTCACGTTGTCGGGAAAGACGTGCGCCGCGCGCACGAGATGGGCGAGGCTCGCGTCCGTCTCCTTGACCGCCTCCCACTGATGCTCGGCGTAGACGCGCCAGGAGGAGGACTGGGGGGCGGTGGCCGCGGGCGCCACCAGGAGCTCCGCCCCCGCGGCCCGGTAGTAGGCGCCGTCGTCTCGGCCGAGCAGCAGCGCGCCGAGCGAGTTCCCGACTCCCAAGGCCCGGGTCGCGGGATTCGCGACCGCGAGGCGCCGGTAACCCGCCAGGCGGTATTTCACGTCCGGCGTCTCTCGTGTGACGCCGACCTCGGCATTCGGCTGCCGATCGGCGAGGCCGAGTCGACCGGTGAGGTCTACCCCCAGCCGTCCGAAATCGGACTGGTAGCGCGCGCCCACGGACAGCGCTTCCACCCGGTTGTAGCGGAGCAACCCCGCGCCACCGAGGCCCAACTTCACGCTCGGCGCATGAGCCTGCCACGGCGCCTGCGGCAGCAGGCGCAGCTGCGCGGCGAGGTCCCGGGCCTCCCCCTCGGAGAGGACGGACTCGCCCTCGCTGAGAATCGACGCGGGGAAGAGCGGGCTGGTGAGGAGCGCGAGGGTATCCAGCGGCAGCACCACAACTACCGAGTCCCGCGCGTCGGCGGAGTCCCGGACGGCCGCGGTATCCGCCGTCGCAGTGGTGCCCCCCTTGCGGCGGACGCGGAGGTGGTGACGGCGCCGGTGGTGTGGGGAGGGAGTGCGCAGCGTGTCCGTGGCAACGACGCCCGTGTCCCCCTGCACCTCCATCTCGGAGTACTCGCGCTCGAACCGCAGCGGCAGGCTGAGGAAGGAGCCGGCGGTAGCGACGCCGTCGAGCGCGAGCAGCCGCGGCAGCCACCAGCGGTTTTCCCACAGCGCGTACTCGATCGTGATGAAGCGGATGTCGCCGCGGATCGGCTTCAAGAACCCCGGGATGTGTTCGACGCCGCCCCGGCGGTCCGACGCGGACACGTCGCGCTCGAAATCGAACGGCCGCGCCGGCCGGAACACCACGCGCACGACCTCGTCGCTCGCGAGATCGATCCAGAACGAGCCGGTCATCAGCCGGAACTCGTCGCGTCGCGGAATGACGCGGAGCTCGACCAGGCGCACGGTGTGGCCATCGGGCAACCCGATCGCGGTCGTATCCCCGGACTGGAAGCGGTAGTTCGCTTCGCTGCCACGGGCGAGCGGGTGGAAGACGAAATCGGAGTCGCTGGGACCGACGCCGAGGCGCTCGTCTGCTGGATCGAAGGCCAGGTCGGGCGCGTCGGCGTGCAGGTCGTCGGGGACGGTCGCCTTGGAAAAGACGACGGGAATGGCCTCGCGGGCGCCCAGCATGGTGATGGTGTCCGGGCCGTCGCGGTGCCAGGCGATTCGCCCCGCCAGCTCGCGTCGGTAGAACACGCGATCGCGCCGGAGGGCGCGCAGACCCAGAGAAATGCGCTCCTGCACGAGCGCGCGGTACCCGGTGATCGCCGCGGTGGCGATGGTATGACGCTCGCGGGCCCGGCGCACCAGATCACGCGCCCCCGGATCGAGATAGGCGTTGCTGGAATCGGCCTGGGTCTGCAGCGCGAGGATCGCCAGGAGGAGGAGCACAGCGGCTATACCCCGGAACTGGGAAGGAGGGCCCGGCGTACTTACGCAACGACCCCGAACAGGTTTCGTTTCCGCAGCGACCGATGGCCTCCCCCTCCCGCGACGTGATGGCGCTGCCGCGCTCGTATTGGCAGGCGAGCCGGGCGGCACGTTACAGCCTGCTCTTCGCGCTGCCCCTGCTGGTGTTTTACCAGGTGCTCGCGGCCCTGCAGCCGCCCGGCCCGCAGGGGACCGGGCAGCTGCGCAACGGTGCGGACGTGATCCTGGAGAGCCTGTTCGTCTGGTTGGCCGGCCGGTGGGGCCCGCTGCTGTTTCTCGCCTGCCTCACCGGGTTCGGGCTCTGGTTGGTGATCCGCGATCTGCAACGCCACCCGGGGGGGGGGGCCCGCCTGCGCCCCGGCGTGTTCGCCGGGATGCTGGGGGAGGCGACGCTGCTCGCCCTGTTGTTCGGCGGCGTGGTGGCCCGTGTCACCACCGCCCTGCTGGGCGGGGCGCCGCCGCTCGCGCTCCCCCGGGTCGAGGGCGTGGGGTGGTGGTCACGGTTGATGCTGTCGCTCGGCGCCGGCCTGTACGAAGAGCTCCTGTTCCGGGTGGTGTTGGTGGCTCTGCTCGCCTGGGGGGCGAAGGCCCTGCTGGGCTGGCACCCGCGGCCCGCCGGCATCTTCGCTACCCTGCTCGGCGCTGCTATTTTCTCGGCATTCCATTATATCGGCCCCTACGGGGACCGGTTGACGCTATACTCGTTCTCGTACCGGATGATCGCCGGGATCTTCTTCAGCGCGCTGTACCTGCTGCGCGGCTTCGGGATCACGGCCTGGACGCACGCGCTGTACGACACATTTCTGCTGGTCGTCTGACCCTACACGCGCCCGATCGGAGGTTGTCATGCGCTGGTCCGTCGCCTGCCGTCTCCTCCTCCTCGGCGCCACCGCCATCACGGCCTGCCATCGAACGCCCCGGGAACTGGTCCGGCAGCAAGAGGTCAAGACGTGCACCGCCATCAGCGTCGATGTCGCCGGCGCGGCGGAGTGCCTGGTGCGACTGCACGACTGGAAGCCCGCCGAGGCCACAGCCGCCGCGCGCACCTACCAGCGGGCGACGGACAGTACGCGCGCCCGCCAAGAGGATTCCGTATGGACAATCGAGGCTGCGGCGCACCGCCGCGACGTGGAGCGGTGCAAGGGGCACGAGATGGCGCAATGTCTGACGCTCGCCGGATGGTCGGACGCCCACGCCAAGCAGGCGACGGACTCGGTGTGGGACCGGACCAAGGCCAGGCACACCCGGGAGCTGGCTGATTGCGCCCGGCGCTCGCGCAGCAACCCCGCGCCCTGTCTGATGCTGAATTACCAGTGGGACTCCGACCGCGCCCAAGCGGCCGGCGACTCCATCATGCGGGCGCGGATGATCCAGCGCCGCTAGCCCTTGCGGTCCACCACGTAGACGTTGCGCTGCGCGGTCGGGACGACGATGCAGTCGAGGATGTTGACGTGGTCGGGCAGGCCGACCACGTAGGCGATCACGTCGGCCACGTCATCGGCCGAGAGGGGGGTGAACCCCTTGTAGACCGCCGTCGCCCGCTCGCGGTCGCCGTGGAACCGGACTTCGGAGAACTCCGTCTCGACGTACCCGGGATCGATGCTCGAGACCCGGATCGGCGTCCCGGCGACGTCCAGGTTCATCGCTTCGCTGAGCGCCCGGACCCCGAACTTGGTGGCGTTGTACACGTTGCCCATGGGGTAGGTGAGATGGCCCGCGGTGCTGCCGAGGTTCACGACGTGCCCGCGGCCGCGCGCGATCATGTGAGGGAGGATCGCCCGGGTGACGTTGAGCAGACCTTTCAGATTGGTGTCGATCATCCGGTCCCAATCTTCGGGGTCGCCCTCCTGCAGCCGGCT
>CAZXKD010000088.1:0-11388 GCA_964641215.1 uncultured Gemmatimonadaceae bacterium | reverse complement strand
GGTGCGAGCCGCCCATCGCCGCCAGCTCCTTGGAGTCGGCGATCATCGTGTGCGGTGTGCCCCAGACCAGCGCCCCCAGCACCAGCACGACGAGCAGCCATTTGGTGTAGGGGCGGAAGCGCTCGGCACCGGGAATGCGGCCCATCCCGATCCACAGGTAGTAATTGCCCGCGAGAAACAGGACCGCGATGAGAAACGCCTGAATCACCCACAGCCAGCTCATGAACCCGCCCATCATCGTGATGCCCATGGACTGGTCGTACTGGTAGATCTCGCGTCCCAGCCAGTAACCGGCGAAGGGCAGCACGATCAGGGCCGAGATGGCGATGAAGTTCCCGACGTAGCCCATCCAGTCGTAGTGGGCGCGCTCCTCGTCGGTCTTGGCGGCCAGGAAGCGGTAGCTCGCGTAGGCGCCCACAATGGCCCCGCCGAACACCACGTTGGCGATAAGGCGGTGCACGTTGATCGGCATCCAGGTCGCGTTGGCGATGGCGTGCCACAGCTTGATCGAGGCGGGGTCGGTGGTGGGAGTGATGTCCCGGGGCGGGGACATCATGTAGGTGAGCCACGCGTTCGCGATGAGCATCACGATCGTGCCCCACACGTTGAGCAGGATGCCGAGCCCCCAGTGGCCCCACTTGGCCCGTCCCGTCTTCCAGCGATCCCAGCCGTAATAATAGAGGTAGAGGGTGAACGATTCGAAGAAGAACAGGCCGGCATAGACCCACATCGACAGGTGGAAGATCGCCGTCAGGTAGGCCCAGAACCGCGGGTACAGGGTGGCCAGGAAGAAGACGAGGATCGCCCCCCAGATCGCGGTGGCGCTGTAGGCCACGAGCAGAAGACGCGTGAACTCCTTGCTGAGCCGGTCGTAACGCTGGTCCTTGCTGAAAATCCCGATCGCCTCCGTGACGACGGCGAACAGCGGCACGCCGAGCACGAAGGCGGCGAACATCAGGTGGACTTCAGCGGCGATCCACACGGCCGCCCGCGCGCCGATGAGAGGGAATTCGCCGTAGGCGCGCGACGTGTCGGCGGCGGCCTGGAGCAGGAGCGGCGTCATCCGTTCTCCGTCATCCGTTGTCCGCTACGAAGAACGGTTTCCGCTTGGAGAAGTCGATCGGCATCGCCTGCCGGACTTCGGCGAGGAGCTCCGGGGTGATCTCCCGACGCCCCTGGCGTCGTGCGTACGCTTCCACGCGCTCCATCACCACGCCGCGCACGAAGGACGGGATCCGCTCCAGCCGCGCCCGCGCCGCGTCGGTCCAGACCAGCGTGGGAACGAACTCGGCTCCGTAGGTCACCGCCCGCAGCGGCTCGAGGAGCGGCGCGTCGGCCGCCGGCTCGTACGCGCACGACGGATCGGCGGCGAGCACGTCCCCCTCAAGGGCGAAGGCCCGGGCGCGGCAGCCGCCGCACAGCCTCCGGTACTCGCAGCGGCCGCACTTGCCGCCCAGGACCCCCTCCCGCAGCCGCGCGAGCAGGGGGGAGGAGCGCCAGATCTCGGTGAACGACTGCTCACGCAGGTCCCCGGCCACTTCGGGCAGATAGGGACAGGGCGTGAGCTTGCCGTCCGGGGTGATGCGGCAATACTGCGTCCCGCACGGACACCGCGTCTCGTAATTGAGGATCGGCGACTCGGGGTCGGCGACGTGGACGTGTCGCATGAACTGGGGGGCGCACTTGGCACGGATCATCATGCGGCCGCGGTAGTCGCGCTGCCAGCGGGCGAGGTCCGCGAGCACGGCCTCGTACTCCGCGGGCGACAGGTCCGCCAGCGCGGCGCCCCGACCCGTCGCCACGAGGAAGTAACCATTGAAGGCGACGGCCTGCTGCTCGGCGGCCCACGCGACGAGCGCGGCGAGTTCGCCGCGGTTGCCCTTGGTGACCGTGCTCTGGATGATGAAATCGAGTCGCGCCGCGCGCAGACGGGAGAGGGCGGTGGTCGTCTCAGCGAGCGAGCCCTTCGCGCGGCGAAAGTTGTCGTGGTAGCTGGGCCGGAGCGAGTCGACGCTCACGGCCACCCCTCGCACGCCCGCCTCCCGCAGCCGCGCGATCCGCTCGTCCGTGAGCAGCGTCCCGTTGGTGCCCACCACCACCGTCGCCCCACCCCGGGCGCCGTGTGCCGCCAGCGAGTAGAGGTCGTCGCGCAGCAGCGGCTCCCCGCCCGACAGGATGATCAACGGCGCGGGGTTCACCGCGAGGATCTCATCCAGCACGCGCACGCAGTCGGCGGTGGTCAGCTCGCCTGTCGCGGACTCGTGCGGCCCGGCGGAGATGTAGCAGTGGGCGCACCCCAGGTTGCAGCGCCGCGTCAGGTTCCACGCGACCACATGCGGGACGAAGCTCACTGCAGCAGCTTCTCCACCGCCGCCTTGGCGTCCTTGGGGCTCACCCCCGTGAAGTCCACCGGGCACTTGGCCGACTTGTCTTCGATGTCGCGGATGGGGCAGCGGGTGACCCCCTGCGCCTTCGCTTCCTCGATGAACGCCCGCATCTCGGGTGAGAGCGCGTCCCTGCCCTCGGCTTCTGCGCGGATCTGCTTCGCCCGCAGCTCGGTGAACATCACCATCATCGTCTCGACGTCGAACTCGTCGGCCTCGATCATCGCCTGCTTGTTCTCGTCCATCACCGGCGTTGTGACGCGCCACACGGCATGGCTGCGCGCGAACCGCTCAACCGTGTTGCGCGCCAGTGGCCGCGCGACGAGCGGCACGAGCTGCAGCCGCTGCCACGCCTCTTCCGTCCATACGATCGGGTCGCTCGCCACGCGCTCCCGCTTCGACACCACCCCCGTCACGGGGCACTGCACTTCGACTTCCGGGGTCAGGGGCCCGGGGTCCGAGTCGTGGCCCTGGACTTTGGTCGCTTTCATCTGCTCCTGGGCCTTCACCTCGGCGAGCGCGATCTCCTCGGCCGTGCCGATTCCCATGATCAGCTGCATGTGAGTGGGGAGCAGCTTCTGAATCGCCTCGTCGAGCCACCGGGTGGTCACCGTCGCCGGCTCGCCATGGGTGCGCTCGAGCAGGTACTCTTCCACTGCCCGCCGTGCGATCCCCTGCGCGAACGGCGGCACTCGCAGGATGCGTACTTCGGCCTCGGGCGCCCACGCCAAGCCGGCCTGCCCGTCCTCCTCGATCCAGGGAATGTCCTCGGGACGGATCCCCACCGTCCCGGCGAGCAGCAGGTTGCAGGGGGCGAGACGCACGAGATTCTCGGCCTGGGAGCCGAGGTCGGTGCCCTCGATGCGGTGGGCGCCGTGCCGCGCGACGACGAGCAGCGACGGCTTGATCTCTTCAGCCCACTGCAGGACCACCTGGAACGGCTTGCCGATCAGGATCTGGGTCTTGAGCGGGACGTCGGGGAACTGCTGGGCCATCACCTCCGCGCGCTTCAGGTTCGCCTGGCTCAGCTTGAGCAAACCCTTGTCGATGATGTTGTTGTGCAGCTCCTCCTGCTCCTCGAACTTGAACACCTTCGAGGCCTGGTAGGAGAGGACGTCCTTGATGTTGTGGAACACGACGTGGTGGTATTCCACGTCGAAGGCGCTGCACACGTACAATGAGCCCGCGAATGCCTGGGCCAGCTCCAGCGCTGCCTTCATCGCCTTGTAGCTGTAGGACGAGCCGTCCACGCACACGAGGAAGCGACCGCCCTCGAAGGGCCGGTCGTCACGGACAACGAGCATGTCTTTTTCGATGCCGCGCAGCGCGCGGGCCACCACGCCCCCTAGCTGCGAGAAGGGCTGCCGGCCCAGGCCGTGCGCGCCGATGACGACGAGATCGTAACAACGCCCGGAGCTGCCGACGAGGCGGGCGGCGGCGTCCTCTTCCTCGGCGACGATACGGCCATTGGCGCCGACCTGCACGTCGCCGCGCACCGTGGCGCCGCCATCGTAGCCCGCGGCTCGGTTGGGATCGAAGCCGATGAGGCCGGGGAGCCGGCCGGCGCCCCGGTTTACCTCGTTCACGATCTCCTCGTAGTTGATGCCCTCGAGCAGCTGCCGCGTGAGGGCGACGCCGGCGGCCTCGCATTTCTTGCCGAGCTGGTCCAGGAAGCTGTCAGCGATCAGCTGCAGGCCTTTCTCGATCAGCTTGTCGTGGATCTTGCGCTGGCGTTTGATCTCTGCGGGGGTCTGGAACTGGGCGGGGAGGCCGGTCTCGAGCTGGCGGAAGCGGACATCGTGGAGGCGGGCGGCGTAGACGTGGTTGCCGGTGATGCGGCCGCCGGACTTGCGACACAGCTCGATGGCCCGTTCCAGCGCCCAATCGGAGTGCTGGGAGTTGTCGACGGGGACGAACACCTCGCGATACACCGGCACCTCCCGAAGAGAGGGGGAACAGGCTGTGAAGTTAAGGAAGGACCTTTTGTGGCACCAGTTGTCGTCCGTCCTCATCCCAGACGGTGATCGCATCTACCGGACAAGCGTCGCAGGCGCGCAGCAGCTGTTCTCGCTCGACCGCTTCGGGGTCCACGAATACCACCACGTTGTCTTCGTCCAGCTTGAAACCTTCGGGCGCCGCCTTCACGCAGTCGCCGAACCCGACGCAGAGGTCGCGGTCGAGGCGGACCCGCAGTCCATGGACGACTCGCTCTGCGAAGCGACTCACATCCCTTCGAGCCCCAAGTCCGCCCGCGCGGAGTCCATCACGGCGGGGGTGATCTCGGGAATGCCGTGCTGGCGGGCGTAATCCATGTAGATCTTCTTCACCATCCCCCGCACGAACGACGGCACGCGTTGGAGGCGCTCCTGCGCATCGGCCGACCACGTCGGCACGTTTCCCGTTTCTCGTTTCGCGTCCTCCGCGAACGCGTCGTCTCTGCCGCTGGCAACCATGCTACGAACCGTTTCCAGAGGCTGAGGCGGGAGCGTGGCTCCTCCAATTTTCACGCCGAGGGAGGCGACGAGCTGAGTCTCCATGGGGTTGGTCAGCATGGCGACCACGCGGCCGCAGGCCGGGCACTTGAACGCCGCCGCGAGCGTGCCATCCCCCGGGAGCTGACGCTCCTCGAAAACCATCTGCTGATCGCAGTCCACGCAAAGAAACTTCATGACGCGGAAGGCGGAACTCGGAACGCGGAACAGGTCATGCCGGGCTCTCGAGCCGCTGCGCTAACCGGTCCCAGGTGTCGGGTGTCGGGTTCCAGGGAATCCGCCCGAGCAGCGGGATGCCGAACTCGGCCGCGAGGTCCGCGCCAGCGGTGCCGACGAAGGACCCGTCCACCATGTTCTCCACGACGCCGAGCAGGGTCGCCCCGCGGTCCCGGGCGGCGCGCATCGCGCGACGCACCGCGTCGCCGGATTCCGGCGTCGGGATGGTCACGGTGAGCACCGGCGGCGGCGCGGCGAGGAGGTCGCCCAGCTCGTGGAAGCGCTGCATGCCGGGCGGCAGGTCGAGCAGCAGCGTGTCGAGAGAGCCCCAGGCGACGTCGCCCAGGAACTCGCGCACGGCAGCCGCCTCGAGCGCGCCGCGCCACACGAAACTCTCGGCCTGGGGCCCGCGAAACGCGAGGGGCGCGCCGTCCTGGAGAAGCAGATCCATGGACATGCACTTCACCCCATCCATTCCGATGGCGGGCTCGACCCCATCAGAGTGCGTGGTGCGTGGCACGTGGGGGACCGCCAGGAGACGAGGGATCGTCGGCCCGTTGAGGTCCGCGTCGAGGACGCCCACGTTCCGGCCGGAGCGTGCCAGGGCCCGGGCGAGGTGGGCGGTCACGAAGCTCTTGCCCACCCCCCCCTTGCCGCTCATCACCGCGACCAATCGTCCCACGCCGGCGAGGCGCTCGGCCACACGGCGGCGTTGGGCAGCGATCTGCTCTGGGAGCCCGGAGCGGTCGGCACCGGCGAGCTCGTGGTAGGTGCGGACGTTGATTGGCATTCGGCGACTATAATGTCTAGCTTCCCCGCTCTCCGCTATGATCGACGAACTCAAGGCAAAGCTCCAGGCCGAGGTCGAGCGCCTGAACCACGAGATCTCCTTCGTCCTGCCCAAGGAGATCGAGAAGGCCCTCGCCCACGGCGACCTGCGCGAGAACTCGGAGTTCAAAGCCGCGCTCGAGCGCCAGCATTTCGCCTCGGCCCGTCTCACGCATCTGCGCCTCCGGCTCTCCAAGCTGTCCGGCGTGTCCGAGAAGGACATCCCCCGGGACCGCGTCGGGTTCGGCTCGCGAGTGACGGTGCGAGACCTCGACACTAAGGAGACGGAGGTCTACGCGCTGACGCTGGGCGAGTTCATCGAGGGGGACGACACCCCCGACGAGCGGCCGGTCTCGATGGCTTCGCCGCTGGGCACGGCGCTGCTCGGCGGCAAGGTCGGCCAGGCGGTGACGATCACTCTCCCGATGGGGAAACGCCGGCTCAAGATCGTGGAGCTGGTGACGGTCCACGAGCTGGCGGCAGGGAAGGACTAGAGATTCAGCTGAAACACCATCGGCCCCTTCGGCTCCGCGGAACCCTGCCGGGCCTCGATGCTCATCGCCGCTCCCATCACACGGCTCGAGTCCTTGGGCATCTCGAGGGCGAGGACCATGGGCATATCGGTGTCCATCGCCATCACCGCGGCGCTACGGACGCCTTTGTCCGTGAGAAACCACAGCTGATAGGACTGGTGGGGCGCGTTGGGGGCGAGCCCGTCGCAACGGACCAGCCAGCGGTGCTTCAGGCTGTCCGCGAAGATCGTGACCGCTCCCACTCGCCCATTGGTCGACACCGGGATCTGGATGACCCGTGACGTCGCTCCCACGACGTAGGCGAGGCTGTCCCGGGCCCCCTGCAGAGCCGCGAGCAAGCGGTCGCGCTCCGCCTGCAGCGCGGTGACGGTACGGTAGGACCACGCGCCGCCGGCGACGAGCACCAGCCCCGCCGCCACCGCCAGCCGCGCGCTCCAGCGCCGCCACTTCCCTCGGCGCTGATCCAGGGCGCGCGCCAGCACCTGCTCCTTCAACTCAGGGCGCGGCGCCCGCGGGCGCGCGGCCATCCCCAGCCAGTCGCTCATGCCGTCCAGTCCTTGAGGTCTCTCAACGCCTCAGCCAGCTTCGCGTGCGCCATCCGCAGGCGCGTCTTCACGGTGCCCAGCGGCACACCCGTCCGCCGGGCGATCTCCGAATGCGTGAGCCCCTTGAAATGCGCCAGCATCACCACCCGCTGTTGCTCCTCGGGCAGCGCGGCCACTGCCTGGTGCACCTCCCGGTGCACCGGCCAACCCGGCACCGCCGCCTCCGCCGGATCGGGGGCGGGCACGTGGTCGCCCGCCTCCGCTGACCGGGCCTGCTCCCAACGTTCCGCCTTGCGCCACCACCGTCGCCGGCGTCGCAGCGCGTCCAGCGCGCGGTTGCGCGCGATGGACAACACCCAGGGCACGAATGGCCCGCGCCGCGCATCGTGCTGGTCGATGTGGTCCCAGACCTGCACGAACACGTCGCTCAGGACCTCTTCGGCCTCCCCCGCGTCCTGCAAAATGCGAAACACCAAACCCAGCACCCACGGGGAGAGCAGGTCGTACAACTCGGCCAGCGCCGCTTGGTCTCGCGACTTGAGGCGGCGCAGGAGAGTCGCCTCCCGCTCTTGACTAAGACGTTCTGGACGTGTCACTTAGATTGCTAAATTAGACGTCCCGTCGGACCGTAACCAGTCCGACCAGTCCCGAATCGCGAGGTTGTACAAGATCATGCCCAGAGGCTCCTGTTTGACGCTCGCCGTTGTGCTCGTGTTGCCGGTGGCCCTTCTGGCCCAAGGCGCCGATCCCAACAACGCGGTGGCTGGGGGGGGGACCCTCCCGGCCGGCTGGCGCGCCCACACCGACAAGAACGCCACGGTCGCCAACGTGAAGTTCGTCTCGATGGGCAACGGCTACCACACGACGCTCGGCCCCGCGGTGATCCTCTGGCGCGACGCCGATACCGTCTCCGGCTCCTACCACCTCGTGGCGACGTTCACCCAGACCAAAGCGCCCCGGCATCCCGAAGGCTACGGCCTGTTGTTCGGCGGCCGCGATCTTGCCGGAGCGGCGCAGCGCTACACCTACTTCCTGGTCCGCGGTGACGGGACGTTCCTGGTGAAACGCCGCAGCGGCGACTCGACCTCGTTCGTGACGCCCGACTGGACCCCGAATCCCGCCGTCGTGAAGGCCGACGGTGCGACCGGCGCCGCGACGAACGAGCTCGGCGTCGCGGTCAAGGGAGACAGCGTCCGCTTCCTCGTCAACGGCAAAGACGTCTATGTGACGAAGGTGGCCAACGTGGACGCGGCGGGGGTCGTCGGCTACCGGGTGAACCATAACCTCGACGTCCACCTGAAGACGCTGGAGGTCCACCGATTCTAGGTCGCCCAGCCGGAAACGACGCGGAGGACGATAAGTTCTCGTTCACCCCGTTCACGCGGCACCCGTTCTTCGCGCAGGTGAACCGCTGGATCGTGGAGCGAGTGATCTGCCCGGGACGGCAAATCATCGTGGACTTGGGCTGCGGCCCCGGGGCGGTCACCAAGCTGATTCTCGAGCGCCTCGGCGATGCCCGCGACGTGCGGGTCATCGGCATCGATCCCTCCCCGTCCGCGATCGAGCGGGCGCGGGCAGCGATCAAATCCAAAATCGCCGAGTTCATCCAGGGCACGGCCGAGTCCCTCTCCGGCATCGTGCCGCGCGCGGACGCCGTGGTGTTCCTCAACGCGATCCACCTGGTGCCGGACAAGGCGAAGGTGATCACCGAGGTCCGCAAGGTGCTCCCCCGCGGTGGCGTCTTCGCCTTCAACTCCACTTTCTTCAACGGCGCCTACGTGGAGGGGACGAGTAAGTTCTGGCGCCGCTGGATCGTGCGGGCCGTCCAGGCGCTGCGCGAGCGCGGCCTCGACGTGCAGCACACGGAGAAGGCGACCGCCCGGGACTTCCTCTCCCCAGAGCAGTATTCCGCCCTGTGCGTCGCCGCAGGCTTCGCTCCACCGTCCATCGAGCTCGTGAAGGTCGACTTCACGTTCGAGAGCATGGTGGACATCGCGCGCTTTTCCCTCTTCATCGAAGGCGCGCTCCCCGGGGTGCCGCTCGAGGAGGGCGCGCGGGCGCTCGAAACCGGCCTCGTCCGCACGATGAACGAGCTCGGCGTCACGACGGTGCCGCGCTTCTGGATGGAAGCGGTCGCGACGGCGGCCTGAGCGACAGCGCCAGACCGATCACCAGCAGCCCCCCGACCAGGATCACGTTCGCGGTCTCGAGTGTGTTGTTGACGCGCTCGCCGACCACCAGCGGCGCGCTGAGCGACAGGAAGGCGAAGCTCCCCCACCACAGCGCCCAGCGCCACCACCCGGCCGCACCGGCCGGTAGCCGGCGCAACGCCTCCCAACAGAAGAAGTAGGCGGCTACGAGCATGACGTAGTGCGCCTTCCAGGCGAGGGGATCCACCATCACGAGCGCGCCGAGGCAGATGGCGAGCTCAGCGGCGGTGCGAGGGTCGGCGAGGGTCTTAGGATCGTGTCGGAACGCCCACGCCAGCCCCGCGACGCCGAGGACGGCGAGCGCGGAGAACAGTGGGAGCGCGACTCCGCCTCCGGGAAACAGTCGCTTGAGCGCCGCGAGCAGCGACTGGTTGTAGTAATGGGCGCTCGCCGCGCCGACGATCTGCGCGTCGGACACCGCGCGCCAGCGGTGCCAGTACGCGGCTGTCTCGTGCGGGCCGAACACGAATGCCGGCAGCACCAGGTTGAACAGGGTCAGGAACGCGAGCGTCCACGCCGTTTCCCGCCACGCCCGCTTGTAGACCAGGTATAGGACGAACGCCACGGGCACCGCCTTCACGCTCGCCGCCAGGGCGAGCGCGGCCCCGCCCGGCACCGGCCGAGCCCCACGAAACCAGTGAAAGGCGACCAACACCAGGAACAGCACCTGCGCATTGATCTGAGTGTGCTGCGTATGCTCCTGGAAGAGCCGCGCCATCATGATGAAGGGGACGAGCACGCCGGCCGAGACGAATGCCAGCCGGTCGGCCGCGCGCGGCCAGAAGGTGAGGGTGTCCCCGCCGACCACGTAGAAGCGCGCACACAGCTTGAGACAGCCCCAGATGGCGAGCAGGCCGCCGAGCTGCCACAGCAACAGCGCGCCCAGGATGGAGACCCGCGCGAGGACGGCGAGGCCGGCCCCGACGAAGAGGAAAAACGGCGGCCAGGTATTGATGAGCGCCAGGCCGCTGCCGTAGGGGTCCGTGCCCTGCAGCACCGCCTCGCCCACCTGTACGTAACCGGTGAACACGACGGCGTCCACGCGCGCCAGCGAGCGCAGCACTTCCCCGCCGGCCCACAACAACACCAGAGCGTAGATCGCGACCATCGCCCCACGCGACAGGCGCGTGTCGCGGGGAATGACGAAGGCTGCGGTCACGCGTGGGCCGATTCCAGCACGAACCGCAGCCGGCCGTGCGCCGCGCGCAACGCGGCTTCGACCGCCGCCGGCGTCTCCCCGCGAGCGAAGATGAAGCCCGGATAGCGGGAGCCCTCCGGCCACGGCACGAGCATCTGGCCCCGGTGCGCCGTGATCGCGATCTCCTCGACGAGCGGCACCGCCCGAGCTTCCTCGAGGCCCAGGACTTCGCGCAGCGCCCCGCCGCCAGGCACGGGGATCATCATCACGCCGGAGGCCCGCGGCTCTCGCTCGAGCGTTGGTAGCTTCATCCCCATGGCGTGACACAAGATGATCTCCTCGAGCGAGGCTTCCCGCTTCCCGCCTCCCGCCTCCCGCATCACGAATCTCAGCGCCGCGCTGCACCTGCCCCCGATCGGCCGGGCCGCGAGCTCGATGAGCCACGCGCCGCGGTCGTTCACGCGGAGCTCCGCGTGCACGGGACCGTCCCGCAGGCCGAGCGCGCGAACCGCATCCTGCGCGACCTCCCGGACGGCTCCCTGCTCCGGAAGGGGGAGGCGGGAGGGCGTCACGTAGATCGTTTCCTCGAAAAACGGGCCGTCGAGCGGGTCGGGCTTGTCGAAGAGTGCGAGGACCTGGAGGCGCCCGGCCACGAGCAGTCCCTCGAGCGCCACCTCGGGGCCGGGGACGAACTCCTCGACCAGGAACTGCCGCGCGACGTCACCGCAGCCGGCGGCGGCGGGCACGGCCAGGATTTTCGCGAGGCGTGCCACCGCCGCCGTAAATCCACCCGGCTCGTCGGCGCGGATCACCCCCTGGCTCGCCGCCAAGCGCAGCGGCTTCAGCACACACGGATACGCGACCTGGGCGGCGAGCGTGCCGGGGTTCTCATCGAGGTGGTGGAGCGCGGCGCGAGGCGCGGGCACGCCCGCGGCGGCCAGGGCCACGCGCTGGCGTTGCTTGTCGCGCGCGGCCAGCGCCGCCTCGACGGAATTGCCGGCGAGGTCGAGCGTCCGCGCGATGTGGGCGGCAACGACCGCGG
>CAZXKD010000087.1:0-11499 GCA_964641215.1 uncultured Gemmatimonadaceae bacterium | reverse complement strand
ACGACGGCACGCAGCATCCCTGGGAGTTCAAGCGCGTCTGGCACCTCGAGCCGTCCCTCACCGATCCGGACACGGTGTACGCGGGGGTGGAAGACGCCGGCCTGTTCCGGACGAGCGATGGCGGCACGACGTGGCAGGAGCTCGCCGGGCTGCGGGGCCACCCCACGGGACCCAACTGGCACCCCGGCGCCGGTGGGATGTGCCTCCACACGATCCTGCTCGATCCGAGCAACCCCAAGCGGATCTATATCGCCATCTCGGCTGCGGGCGCGTTCCGCACGGACGACGGCGGCAAGACCTGGCGGCCGATCAACCAGGGCCTGAAGTCCCAGTACATCCCCGACCCGACCGCCGAGGTCGGCCACTGCGTGCACCGCCTCGCGTTGCACCGGTCGCGCCCGCAAGTGTTGTTCATGCAGAAGCACTGGGACGTCATGCGCACTGACGACGCCGGCGACTCGTGGCGAGAAGTGAGCGGCAACCTGCCGACCGACTTCGGGTTCGTGATCGACGTTCACGCCCACGAGCCGGAGACCATCTACGTGGTGCCGATCAAGAGCGACTCCGAGCATTTCCCGCCCGATGGCAGGCTGCGCGTCTATCGCAGCCGCACGGGCGGCAACGAGTGGGAGGCGCTCACGAACGGTCTGCCCCAGCGCGACTGCTACGTCAACGTGTTGCGGGACGCGATGGCCGTCGACTCGCTAGACGCGTGCGGCGTGTACTTCGGCACAACCGGAGGGCAGGTGTACGCGTCGACTGACGCCGGCAATACCTGGAATCCGATCGTTCGCGATCTGCCGGCCGTATTGTCCGTCGAGGTACAGACGCTGCGATGATCCGCGTCGTGCTGCCGTATCACCTCCGAACGCTGGCCCGCCTCGGCCCCGAGGTCACGCTCGAGCTCGCCGGTCAGGCCACACAGCGCGCGGTGCTCGACGCGCTCGAAGCCCGCTACCCGATGCTGCGGGGGACGATCCGCGACCACGTGACCTCTCAACGCCGGCCGTTCCTGCGATTCTTCGCCTGCGAGCGGGATCTGTCCCATGAGGCGCCGGACACCCCCCTGCCCGACGCCGTATCATCAGGCGCGGAGCCCTATTACGTCATCGGGGCTATTGCCGGCGGCTAGCCTCCCCTCTCGCCTGTCGATTTCGTCGATCCTCGCTCGACGCAGCAGTAGGAGCCGGAGAGGCCGGCTCCAAACCCAACACAACGAGACACGACGATGCGCTTCATGATGCTGGTGATCCCCGGGGCGTACGAGAAGGCCGGCGCGGACTTCGTCCCCCCGGTCGACCTCGTCGCCAAGATGACGAAGTACAACGAGTCCCTGTCCAAGGCCGGCGTGCTGCTCGGCCTCGACGGCCTGCAGCCACCCGCGAAGGGGGCCCGTGTCAGATTCTCCGGTGGGAAGCCCAAGGTCACCGATGGGCCCTTCACCGAGTCCAAGGAGCTGGTCGGCGGCTACTGGGTGATCCAGGTGAAGTCGAAGGAAGAGGCCGTCGAATGGGCGAAACGCGCGCCCATGCAGGATGGCGACATTATCGAGGTGCGGCAGGTACAGGAGATCTCGGAGTTTCCGCCCGACGTCCAGAAGGCCGCGGGGAGGTAGCCGTGCGGGAGGCGCATCGCGCGATCGAGGCGGTCTGGCGGATCGAGTCCGCCCGCCTCATCGCGGGACTGGCGCGCATCACGGGCGACGTCGGGCTCGCCGAGGACCTCGCGCAGGACGCGCTGGTGGCCGCGCTGGAGCAGTGGCCGCAGGCCGGGGTCCCGGACAATCCCGGCGCATGGCTGATGGCGACGGCGAAGCACCGCGCCATCGATCACCTGCGCCGGCGCAAGATGCTCGATCGCAAGCACGTCGAGCTCGGCGCGGAGCTCGAAGCGAAACAGGTAAGCCCGGAGCGGGAGCTGGACGCCGCCATCGACGACCCCGTCGGCGACGACCTCCTGGGCCTCATGTTCACCGCCTGCCACCCGGTGCTCTCGACGGAGGCGCGGGTGGCCCTCACGCTACGCCTGCTGGGCGGTCTCACCACGCCGGAAATCGCGCGGGCGTTCCTGGTGCCCGAGTCCACAATCGCGCAGCGGATCGTGCGGGCCAAGCGGACCCTCGCCGCGGCGCGCGTCCCCTTCGCGGTCCCGCGCGGCGCCGAGCTGGCGGCCCGGTTGTGGTCGGTGCTGGAGGTCATCTACCTCGTGTTCAACGAGGGCTACTCGGCCACCGCGGGCGACGACTGGCTGCGACCGGCGCTGTGTGAGGACGCGCTCCGGCTGGGCCGGATTCTGGCCGAGCTCGCGCCGGCGGAGCCGGAAGTGCACGGCCTCGTCGCGCTGATGGAGATCCAGGCGTCGCGCGCTCGGGCCCGGGTCGGCCCCGCAGGCGAGCCGGTCCTCCTGCTCGATCAGGACCGAACGCGCTGGGATCACCTGCTCATCCGCCGCGGCCTCGCGGCGCTCGAGCGCGTCGAGGCGCTCGGCGGCACGCTCGGGCCCTACGCGCTCCAGGCCGCGATCGCCGCCTGTCACGCACGGGCGCGCACCCCCGAGGAGACGGACTGGACGCGCATCACCGCGCTGTACGACGCCCTCGCCCAGCTCACGCCCTCTCCGGTCGTGGAGTTGAATCGCGCGGTGGCCTACGGCATGGCCTTCGGGCCGGCCGCGGGCCTCGAGATCCTCGACGCCGTCGGATCCGAGCCGGCGCTGAAAGGATACCACCTCCTGCCGAGTGTGCGCGGCGACCTGCTTGAGAAACTGGGGCGCTTCGACGAGGCCCGGGCCGAGTTCGCACGCGCCGCCGCGCTCACCCGCAACACGCGCGAGCGCGACCTGCTGCTCGAGCGGGCGGCAGCTTGCGCGCGCTCCTAAAGGCTCCACATACGGGCTGCGTGCTGTTACGGTACCAACCTGCGCCGCGGGCGGCGGCGTGATCGTGCATCTCGTAGACGGCACCTACGAACTGTTCCGGCAGTTCTACGGCCGCCGCCGCTTCCACCAAGGGAACGATTCGCGCTACGGCGCGGTGATCGGGGTGCTGCACGCCGTCCTGGAGATGATCGAGACGGGCGCGACGCACATCGGCGTGGCGACCGATCACGTCATCGAGTCCTTCCGCAACAACCTCTGGGCGGGCTACAAGACCGCGGCTGGCGTCGAGCGAGCCTTGCTGGCGCAGTTTCATCCGCTCGAGGAAGCCCTCGTCGCCATGGGCGTGGTCGTATGGCCCATGACGGACCTGGAAGCCGACGATGCGCTCGCCTCCGCGGCCCAGATCGCGGCGGCCAACGAACAGGTGGAGAAGGTGTGCATCTGGACGCCTGACAAAGACTTGGCGCAGTGCGTCCGCGGCGACCGCGTCGTGCAGGTCGACCGCAGAGGGAAGCAGATCCGGGGCGCAGCGGCAGTGCGCCAGAAGTTCGGTGTGGAGCCCGCCCTGATTCCCGATTTGCTGGCCCTCGTTGGCGACGCAGCCGATGGCTACCCCGGCATTACGGGAATCGGGCCGGTCACAGCTGCCCGGCTTGTGAATCGCCATGGTCGCATCGAGGACTTCCCCGCGGAGGTCCTTGCCGACAACCGTGACCGGGCCCTCCTGTTCAAACGGCTGGCGACCCTCCGGACGGACGCGCCGCTGTTCCGCGATGTCGACGAGCTGCGGTGGCGCGGGCCCAAGGACGCGTTCACCGCGTGGACGGCGCGTATCGGAGACTCCCGGTTGCTGGAGCGCTGCGGCAAGGCACAAGTCAGGGTCGCATTATGACCGCACCGAGGCTGAAAACACGACGACCAGCGCTGGTCTGCGCTGGTCGTCACGGATCGAGCACCACCGGTGGGCGCCCCGCCGCTGCAGGACTCGCCTATTGCGGTCGCTTCTCATTCGCCGTCGGGAACGCCGGCGCCGGATAAGGGCCGATGTCCTGGACGGTGTACGAGCTCGCCCAGAAGTCGGGCGGCCCTTCGCTGTCTTGGACCTTGTTGCTCACAGCCTTCAGGGCCCGCTTGAGATAGGCGGCAATCGCCCAGAGGTCCTGGTCGGGCATGTGTCGCCAGGAGGGCCAGGGCATCGGTGGCGCGAGATACTTCGGATGCGCCGGGAAGTTGCCTTGACCGGGAGTCGTCGAGGTGATCTCCACGTCCGGCGTCTCGCCCGGACGCAGCCCGTAGCGCAGCGCGTTGAAGATCTGACGCTCGCTGAAACGGCCCAAGCCCGTGGTGTTGTCGGGCGTCAGGTTCCGCGGCCGGGTCTTGAAGCACGGCTGTGCCCCCGGCGTGACCGCGCAGGGACCGATCAGAAACTCCTGCTGCGGGGTCGTCATGCCGGCGAGCCAGCCGGTTGCCGCGGGATTGTTCTGGCCGCCGTGGCAGTCTCCGCAGGCGTGGGAGACGATGAGGAATCGCCCGCGCAGCACCGGGTCCTGGTCTTGCAGGGACGGTCCCACCGGCTGACGCGAGCGACCCGAGAACGCCGCGCCCGATCCGACGAACGCGGCGATCGCGCAGATGCCCAGCGATGGCATGGCATACCCGCGTGCGATGCTCAACCAGCGCATGATGTCCGCCTCCTTTCAGTTGAGTTCCAGCACTCCCATCATCCCTTGGTCCTCGTGGTCCAGGATGTGGCAATGGAACATCCACTTCCCGGCGTAGCCGTCGAACCGCACGACAAAGCGCACCGTCTCATGCTTGGGCACGTTGACCGAATCCTTCCAGCTGGGATACGGCTCCGGGACCCCGTTGCGATCCAGGACCTGGAACCGGAAGCCGTGCAGGTGGAAGGGATGGTCCATGCCCACGAGGTTTTCGATCTCCCAGATCTCCGTCGTCCCCAGATGCCCGTGGATGTCGACGCGCTTCATGTCCATCACCTGGCGGTTGATCATCCCCTGGGTCAGCACGATCACCCGGGTCGCCGCCGCCTCCGCCGTATCCAGCACCGGGACGTGCCGCAGGGTGCCGGGCAACACAACGGCGTGCAGGGCTGGATCCGTCGAGTAGGTCAGCGACAGCAGCTCGCGCGTGCGGTTCCAGCCGGCGGGCCGTGTCTGTGGCACATAGCGATCGTACGGCAGCGTCTGCAGAGTGAGCCGACTGCCGGGCGGGGCGGTGCCACGCACCAGCAGCTCGACCCGCTCCGAGTTGGCCAGCACGATCTCATTGACCTGCACGGGTCGCTCGAATAATCCGCCATCGCTGCCCACCTGCAGCAGCGCCTGCCCCGGGAGCGCGAGGCGATAGACCCGAGCGGCGGCGGCGTTGATGATCCGCCACCGTTGCACCTCGCCGCTGCGGATGGTGAGGGTAGGCACGATCTGGCCGTTGACGAACAGCACATCGCCTTCACGCCCGTTCTCAATGTCGACCTGCCCCTGCGGTGAGTCCGGGTCCGGGAGATCGATCGAGCCGTCCGGCCGGAAGCGGTTGTCGGAGAGAATCAGCAGCTTTTCGGGGATAGAGGCGGGAAGCGGGTCGTCGGCGGCCCGGACGATGATTGCCCCGAACAGCCCTTTCGCGACCTGGTAGCCCGCGCGAGCGTCCGGGTGTGGGTGGTACCAGTAAGTGCCGGCCGTTCCTGGGCTGATCGTGAACACGTAGTCGAACTGCGTGCCCGGCGCGACGGGATAGAACGGGCTGCCGTCCTGATCGGCGGGGAGGTGGAGGCCATGCCAGTGAACCGTGGTCGGCTCGGGCAGCTCGTTGTGAAAATGGATGATCACCCGGTCGCCCTCGTGCACCTCCAGGGTGGGACCGGGAATACGGCCGTTGTACGCGTACACGTCGGTGGGGGCACCGGGGAGGAGGGCGAGCCGCGCCGGGGCGGCGGTCAGCGTCACCTCCACTACACCGGGCACCGTGGAGTGGTTCTGCAAAATCGGCGGGGCGGCCAGCGTGTCCGTCGGCGCCGAGCTGGTCCCAACGGGCCGGGCCCCGTGCTCTTGAGCGGCCAGCCCTCGCAGCGCCAGCGAACAGGCGAGCGGGGTCAGGAGCGTCAGCCTACGAGTCATCCCCACGCGGAGTCTCCGTGATCGGTTTGGGCGCGTTCAAAATGCTGCGTGAGACTCTGGGACGCCAGAGCGTGGCGTCCACAGGGTGGATGAAATCGCGCAGCGTGGTGCCCAGCGGCGGGCCCGGGCCCGCGCCGGGTCAGCTGTGGGGCTTGGGGCGGGGCGCGTCGCCGGCTTGGGTGCGGAACTGGTCTGCGCGGACGCCGGGCGCGGCGGCCGGGGGTGGCGGTGCTGTCGGGGTCAGGAAGCGGCGCGCTGGACGGAGCGCGCCCCCGTCCTTGTCGCATTTTCGCCCACCTGTGCCGCAAAAACGCCCTACATAGCGGCTGTCCGCGTAGCGATTATTGGTTCGTGTTCGATCGACCTGCTCCCGGCGTCGCGAACCACGCCCCTTCGCCCGGGCACGTCTGATGGCCGGCAGGGAGGGTAAGGGCCCGCGCCGCGCTGGCCGGAAGGCGTCGCCGAGCCTCAAGAGTCGCCCCCGCGCCGAGCAAGTCCAGTTCGCCACGTACCGGATCTCGGAAGCGGCCCACACCGCTCCGACGCTGGCGGACCTGTTTCGCGCCATCCACGGGATCGTGGGCCAACTGATGCCCGCCAAGAACTTTTACATCGCGCTCCACGACGCCGGCAGTGACACGGTCAGCTTCCCGTATTTCGTGGATGAACATGATTCCTTCCATCCAACGAAGAAGGTCGGCCGAGGCTTGACCGAGTACGTGCTGCGCACGGGTCGGCCGCTGCTGGCCGACGAAGCGATCCATCGCGACCTGGAGCGCCGCGGCGAGGCCGAGCTGATCGGTGCCCCGTCCATCCAGTGGCTCGGCGTCCCGCTCAAGATCGGCGAGACGACCATCGGCGTCCTGGCCGTGCAGACCTACACCGAGGGCGTGCGGTACGGCACCGCCGAGACGCAGGTCCTGGAGTTTGTCTCCACGCAGGTCGCGATGGCCGTGGAGCGCCGGCGAGCCGAGGAAACGCTGCGGGCGCAACGGCGCTTTCTCCGCCAGGTGATCGACGCCAACCCGAACCTGATCTTCGTGAAGAACTGGGACGGCAAATTCACGCTCGTGAACCAGGCCGTTGCCGACATCTATGGGAGCACCGTCGAGGACCTCATCGGCAAGGGCGACGCGGATTTCAACCCCAACCGCGAAGAAGTCGAGCACTTCCTGCGGGATGACCGGGACGTGATGCGGTCCCTGCAGTCGAAGCTGATTCCCGAAGAGCCCGTCTCCGACGCGCGACGGGGTGTCACGCGGTGGTTCCAAACCGTCAAAGTGCCGCTCGTCTCCGCCGATCGGACGAGCCGCCAGGTGCTCGGCGTGGCGACGGAGATCACCCAACGGAAAGCGTTGGAAACACAGCTGGTGCAGTCACAGAAGATGGAAGCGATTGGCCGGCTGGCAGGCGGGCTCGCGCACGACTTCAACAACTTGCTGACCGCCATCCTCGGTTCCGCGGATCTCCTGTTGGAGATGCTCGGGCCGGAGCACCCGGGGCGAGAGGACGTCGACGCCGTACGCCAGGCGTCGCTGCGCGCCGCGGAACTGACCCGCCAACTCCTCGCGTTCAGCCGCCAGCAGGTGCTCACCCCGCGCATGCTCGACCTGAACGCCCTGGTGGCCGACGTCGAGAAGATCCTGCGGCGTCTGATCGGGGAGGACATCGAGCTCCATACGGCCCTGGCCCCGGCCCTCGGTGTGGTGCGCGCGGACCCGAGCCAGCTCGAGCAGGTCATCATGAACCTCGCGGTGAATGCCCGCGATGCCATGCCGCGCAGCGGCACCCTGACGATCGAGACCGCGAATGTCGAGCTCGATGCCGATTATGCGCGGGAGCACCCGCCGGTCACGCCGGGCCGCTATGTCCTGCTCGCCGTGACGGACACCGGCATCGGGATGGACGCGAAGACGAAGTCGCGCCTGTTCGAACCGTTCTTCACAACCAAGGAACTCGGGAAGGGGACGGGCTTGGGACTCTCCACCGTGTACGGCATCGTCAAGCAGAGCGGCGGGTACATCTGGGTGTACAGCGAGCCCGGACGCGGCACGACTTTCAAGATCTACCTGCCGCGGGTCGAGGCGCCGGTCGAGACCGCCGCTCCGGCTGCCGGCCCTAGCGGCTCCCTCGGCGGCTCAGATACAGTCCTCGTGGTCGAAGACGATGAAGACGTGCGGCGGTTGACGCACAAGGTGCTCCAGGGCCGTGGCTATACGGTCCTCGTGTCCGAGAACGGGCCAGAGGCGCTGCGTGTCGCGGCGCAGCACGCAGGCCCGATCCAGCTGCTCGTCACCGACGTCGTGATGCCGGGCATGAGCGGGCGCGAGGTGGGGCTCCTGCTCGCTCCCGGCCGCCCCGAGATGCGGGTGCTCTATCTGTCGGGGTACGCGGATGAGTCCATCGTCCACCATGGGGTGCTCGAGCCGGGCCTCGCCTTCCTTCAGAAACCGTTCACGCCGGAGGCCCTGGCACGCAAGGTCCGGGAGGTGCTCGATGCGCCGCGGACTGGGGCGGGACGGTGACTCCCCGAGCGCCGCGCCGGGAAGGCGAGGTGCCCGAACCCGAGTGATCCCCGTCACAAGCGGGACGCTGCCGCATCGCCATCCTAGAGCCGCGCCCTCCTTCAGGGGGACTCACCATGCTCTCAACCCAATGGGCCAGACTGCGTCCCGACCACATTCAGCCCCTCCGACACGGCGCGTGGTACCGAGTCGTTCGGCTCACGCCACTCGAGGCCGTGCTCGACATCAACGGCAAGCCGCTCGGCGTGCCGCGCCCCTCCCTCCACATCGTCACCGGCGCGCCCACCCGGTGGGCGGTGGTGACTCGGTCGGCCACCACCGGTGGACGGTTGCCGACGAGCTGGGGCCCACGTTACGCCGTGTGCCCCCAGTGCCGCGCTCGGACGCGGCTCGAGCCTCAGGTCGCCAGTATGCCGTGCCCGAAGTGCAGGGGGCATTTCGATATCGGCTGGGACGATCCGTAACCGAAGGTTAGGCCCGACCTTCCAGGGTTTTCGTGATGGCGTCCGCTGCCGCATCCGCAATGTCGAGCATTGCTCCGACCACGGTCCGGATGGCCGCAACCAACCGAAACAGTGTCGGGCGACGGCGTTCTGGAACCGGAGCCGGGACAGAGCGAGGTGGCTCGCGCGGCGGCGGGGGTGGAGTCTCGGCACCGACGGCTGTCGGTGGCCGACGTGCCGGAGGTACCAGCGCGGCTTGCTCCTGCGTCTGCCCTTCCACTTCCTTCTCCATGTCCGGATTCTCATGTACATCCGGAGCTCTGCGCTTACGAGGCTTCTTGCCTTTGCCCATAGCTCATTCTCGGTCTAACGAGGGACGCCCAAAGTTGCAGTGCGCTGAAGAGGGACTTCATTCCTCAATCTACGCAGGAACGATCCAGGCTGGCGGCCACCGCCGCGACACCCTCCCCCCCGTTAGGCAGTCCGTGCTGCTGCGCGCGCCCGAGCGTCGACATCAAGAGCAGCACGACTAGCGAGCCCAGAGGTCTCATGTAGGGGCGGCGGGCGCCTAACGGTCAGCGCATAGGCTGCGGCGCACACCGTCGGCCTCATGCGCTTGGTAGGCAGCCGCCCGTTCACCGTTGCTCCTCGAGCCAGCGCCAAATAATGAGAGTCCACACTGGCCCGCCAATGGTAAGCAAGGTGGCTGCTAGGTATAGCGCCTGGCCGATCTCGGGGCCTTGCAGTGGTAGGCGAGGGCACCGAGTCCGTAGCCGAGAAGGATCTCGAGAGCACAGAAGGCTAGGACTCGCTGAATCTGGTGTCTGTAGACCCGTACTTGTTCGGCAGCGAGCCTGGCACGCTCGAGCTCGCGCTGAATGCGGGCCTCAGACAGCACGAGCAGCGGCGCAGAGGCCATTGGTTTAATCCGTGGGGCTGCCTAAGTTAGGCGTCATTGCCTCGCGCGGCCGCGTATGAGCCCCGCGATCGGCAGTCCGACAAATACCGGGTGCCCGACAAGTAGGATCCAGAAGGCCCTGGAGCTCACTGGCGTGTGCCGCCCATTCCCCACCAAGGGAAGCACCACCAAATCCATCACCAGCCAGACCATGGCGCCGAGTCCGATGGCTACGCCAGCCAGGCCGCGCGGCGTGGCTGTAAACGTCCGCAGCAGCGGCCACCGCCGGTACGTGAATCCATAGGTTGTGGCCCAGAATGTCGCCACGGCGGCGTGCAAGACCATCCCCAGCCCGGCGGTCCGATACCCCGGGAACCCGGCTGGGGCGAAGCTAGCGATGCCGCGAAAGAAGGCCGCCGGCGTACAGACGCTATTGGCGATGCGACAGTGGGTGATGCCGAACGCACCATCCAAGACCGAGACAGCCAGGGCGGCTAGAAGGATGGTAGTGGCCGGAGGGGATTCTGCGGGATCTGGGGCCACACTGGGGGCGCTCACAGACCTGCCGTGGCAGAAGCAGCCAGAGACATTCGCAACACTCCTTTACGCCTAACGGTTCGCGCTTAAGCCGCAGCGCGCTGAAGAAAGATCAAGTTCCATAGTTTGCCAGCGGCGATTATTGCCGACGCGAAGGAATCTCCGCCCCGCCTTGGCGACGTGCTGCTCCGTGCCGTAGTCCACAACCTGCACGTCAGGATCGCACGTACCCGAAGCCTCGTTCGTGCGCCTTGGTCATCGTGACCAGCACGTCCGGAACGATGACCACGCCCGGCAACGCGTGCGCGACCAAGTCAGCGTGCACGTCCGCCGCGGCGCCCAGCCCGCTCTTCTCGAGCCGCGTCGACCACCGTTTCAGCGCATTGTTGCACAGCGCGAATACCACCCCGCGGTGCTGGAGTGCTTCCATGGAGGTCCCGGGTTCGCCGTCCGCGACGGGGTCGCCGGTCTTGGGGTGGGCGAACCAGTTGCGGACCAGGGACGCGTTGGTGGTGGGATCCGTGATGCTCAGGGCGGCGCCGAGCTGGTACTTCTCCCACATCGCGTCCTGGAGCCCGAGCGGCGTGGTTCGCGCGTACAGCGTCACCACGACGCTGACCTCCCGTTCCGCGACCCCGTAAGCATCGCGCCAGACATCGAGATAGTTGCGCGCGTGGCGGAGCGCGGTACCGCCATCCGGTTCCGGAACGTCGAACAGCTGCCGGTGCCTGCCCTTGAGATGATCAAGCCAGGCGTCCGACGGGGCGACGGGGGCACCCGATGGCAGCTGGGCGAAGAACAACGGATGCGCGCGTGTGCCCGTGCCCAGGGCTACACCCGCGCCCAGGGCGGCGACCGTGCCGACGAATCCGCGGCGGTCGGTGGTGTGAGAAGTGGAATCGGACATGGGAATGCTCTCCTGTATGCGGACGGGGCGCACCACGTTTCTGCTCAGGAACGGCCACGGTGAAGGGATACCGCCCAGCGCCGACGAATCAAGAACTCTCGCATTGAGCTACGGATAGGCAGGATGCCCTGGCCCGGACTCGAACCGGGACGCCTTGCGGCACCACCCCCTCAAGATG
>CAZXKD010000086.1:0-11522 GCA_964641215.1 uncultured Gemmatimonadaceae bacterium | reverse complement strand
GGATGTCGATCGTGAACTCGACCCACGAGCCCCGGAACGGGATGATCCGCGCCGAAAACAACCGCTGGCCGTTGGGGTGGATGCTCTCCTCGAACACGACGCCCGGCGAGCGGTGCAGCTGCGAGACGATGACGCGCTCGGCGCCGTTGATGACGAACGTGCCGAGCGGTGTGAGGATCGGCAGCTCGCCCAGGTAGACTTCCTTCTCGATGATGTTCTTGGGCCGCTTCGTCTTCGTCGTCTCGCCCACCTCTTCCATCACCACTAGCTGCAGCGTCGCCTTGAGCGGCACCGAGTAGGTCATGTCTCGCTCGATGCACTCCTCGACGGTGTATTTGGGCTCGCCGAGCGCATACTTCACGAACTCGAGCGAGTAATTGCCGTTCACGTCCTGGATCGGAAACAGGTCCTTGAACACCCGCTCCAGGCCGACGTCCGAGCGCTCGGCACCCTTCCCGTCCGGTTGCAGCAGGGACTGGAAGGCCCGCGTCTGGATGTCGAGGAGATGGGGCATCGGCATGCCCGTCTCCAGCTTCGCGAACGACAGCACCGGCAGCGTCTTCGTCATGTCAGGCCCTCAGAACAGCGCAAAAGGCCCCGCCCGCCCCCGGCCCGGAGTGGGCCGGGGTGGTCAGAGGGGCTCGGGCAAGCGAGCAGAGTTGTGGCACTACTTCAGTTCGACCACCGCGCCCTGGGCTTCGAGCTTCTTCTTGATCTCTTCCGCTTCTTGCTTGGACACGCCTTCCTTGACGACGCCCGGCGCGCCTTCCACCAGGTCCTTGGCCTCTTTCAGGCCCAGATTGGTGACGGCCCGGACTTCCTTGATCACCTGAATCTTCTTCTCGCCGGCGCCTTTGAGGACGACGGTGAACTCGGTCTTCTCCTCAGCCGCCGGCGCCGCCGCCGCCGCTCCGCCACCTGCCGCGCCCGCCACCGGCGCCGCGACCGGTGCCGCGACGGTCACGCCGAACCGGTCTTTGAACTTCTCGATCAGTTCGGCGAGCTCGACCACCGACAAGCTGCCGATGGCTTGGAGAATGTCGTCGATGCTCATGCTCGTACTCGTCTGCGTCGCCATTGTCCTGGTCTCCTTAAGAAGCCGCGCCCTGTGAGCGCTGGTCTCGGAGCGCCTCGAGGGCACCCACCATGTTCAGCAGCAAGCCGTGCAACGCCCCGAGGAAGCCCGCCATCGGCGCCTGGAGCGCCCCGCCCAGGTGGGCGAGCAACTCGTTCCGCGTCGGCAGGCTGGCGAGCCGTTTCACCTGATCGGGCGTCACCGCCTTGCCGTCCACCAGCCCGACCTTGATGGCGGGCTTCTCGAACTCCTTGGCGAATTCCGTCAGGACCTTGGCGGCGCTCACCGGGTCCGCGCCCGCCAGCACCAGCGCCGTGGGCCCAGCCAGGTGCGCCTCTAAGGCCGGGACCCGCGCCTCCACCAGGGCGCGCCGCGCCAGCGTGTTTTTCACCACCACGTACTCCACGCCGGCCGCGCGCAGGCGCCGCCGCAGGTCGGTGATCCGGGCGACATCGAGCCCGGTGAAGTCCGTCACGTACACCGTGGGCGAGCGCTGCAGCTTGGTCGTCAGCGCGGTGACCATCTCCTGTTTCTCCGCCTTGGTGCGGATCATACGTACGCCGCCGGATCGAGGGGCACGCCGGGCCCCATCGTGCTCGACACCGTCACCGACCGGACGTAGTGACCCTTGGCCGCTGCCGGCTTGGCCCGCACGATCGCCTCCAGGAAATGCTGGAGGTTCTCCGCGAGCGCGTCCACCGAGAACGACTTCTTCCCGATCGGCGCATGCACGATCCCACTCTTGTCAACGCGAAACTCGATCTTCCCCGCCTTCAGCTCCTTGACGGCCTTCGCAACGTCCATCGTGACGGTACCGGCCTTGGGGTTGGGCATCAGCCCGCGCGGACCGAGGATCTTTCCCAGTGCGCCGAGCTGGCCCATCATGTCGGGCGTTGCCACGATTGCATCGCAGTCGAGCCAGCCGTCCTTGATTTTCTGGATGTACTCGACGCCGATCGCGTCGGCGCCCGCGGCTTCCGCCTCCTTGGCCTTGTCGCCTTGCGTGATGACCAGAACCCGGACCGACTTGCCCGTGCCGTGCGGCAGGGAGACGGTGCCACGGACCAGTTGGTCGGCGTGCTTCGGGTCCACCCCAAGGCGCACCGCCACGTCCACCGACTCGTCGAACTTCGCGAAGGCCGACGCCTTCACCCGCTCCACCGCCTCCCGTGGCCCGTAGAACCGTCGGGGCTCGAGGGTGGCGGCGGCGGCGCGGTACTGCTTGCCGTGTGCGCGCATCAGTCCACCACCTCCAGGCCCATAGACCGGGCAGTGCCGGCGACCATCTTCATGGCGGCCTCGAGCGAAGTGGCGTTCAGGTCGGGCATCTTGATCTCCGCGATCTTCTGGAGTTGCGCCCGGGTCACCTTGCCGACCTTCTGCCGGTTGGACGTCGGCGAGCCCTTCTCGACGCCGGCCTCCTTCTTGAGCAGGACCGCCGCTGGAGGCGTCTTGGTGATGAAGGTGAAGCTCCGGTCTTTGTAAATGGTCACGACGACCGGGGTGATCATCCCCATCTGGCCCTGCGTCTTGCCATTGAACTGCTTCACGAACTCCATGATGTTGACGCCGTGGGGTCCGAGCGCCGTGCCGACGGGGGGTGCCGGGTTCGCCTGCCCGGCGGGCACCTGGAGCTTCACGATTGCGACGATTGGCTTGGCCATCCCCTACCTCACTGAACGTCCGCGCGCCGCGGACTGCCACGTTCCCGTGGTCGGGTCAATGCGCCTTCAACTGTAAGTAGTCGAGCTCGACCGAGGTGGGTCGCCCGAACAGGGAGACCGACACTCGGACCTTCCCCTTGTCCGGCAGCACCTCCTCGACCGTGCCGCTGAAGTCCGAGAACGGTCCCTCGGTGATTTCCACCACCTGGCCAACGAGGAACGGAATCTCCTCGGCCGGCTCCTCCTCGCGCACGGCTTCCTCGATGCCGAGGAGGCGGTTCACCTCGTCGGGTCGCAGCGGCATCGGCTCCCGCCCGGTCCCGACGAATTTGATCACGCCCTGAATCCCGTTGATGGTGTGGAGCGTCTCCTGATTCTTGGCCATCTCCACCAGCACGTATCCCGGGTAGATCTTCCGCTCCACCGTGACCTTCTTGCCATTCTTGATCTCCACCACTTCCTGGGTGGGGACCAGGGCCTGTCGGATCGGCCTCTCGACATCGGGCCGCGGGTCATCCGTGATACGCCGGGCGATGAGCGAGCGAACCTTGTTCTCGTGTCCGGCCGTGGTCTGCACGGCATACCAGCGATGCTCGGACATCAGAGCAGCCGTGCCACGGTCGTGACCAGCAGGAATTGGAGCGCCGTGTCCATCAGCCCGATGAGGATCCCCAAGAGGGAGACGAACACGACGATCACGAGCGTCGCCCGTCGCAGTTCGTCGCGGGTCGGCCAGGTCACCTTGCGGATCTCGTTGCGCACCTCGCGCAGGAAATCCACTACGCGCGCCAGCCAGCCCCGCGCTGGGCCGGCCACTACCTCCGTCGCCACGGCTACTTCGATTCCTTGTGCGGCTGGTGCTTATTGCACCGCGGGCAATACTTCTTCCACTCCGCCCGCTCCGGATGCTTCCGCCGGTTCTTGGTCGTGAAGTAGTTCCGACTCTTACAGGCGGTGCATTCCATGATGATGTTCTCTCTCGGCATGAGCGTTCTCCGTTATCCGTCTTCCGTTGTCCGTCGTGCGTTCTGAGAACGGACAACGGAGAACGGACAACGTGCCTATTTCAGGATCTTCGTGACCACGCCGGCGCCGACCGTGCGCCCGCCCTCGCGGATCGCGAAGCGCAGCCCCTCCTCCATCGCAATCGGCGTGATCAGCTCGATCGTCATCTTCGTGTTATCTCCCGGCATCACCATCTCCACCCCCGCCGGCAGCTCCACCGTCCCCGTCACGTCCGTCGTCCGAAAATAGAACTGCGGCCGATAGCCCTTGAAGAACGGCGTGTGCCGCCCGCCCTCCTCCTTCGTCAGCACGTACACCTCGCACTCAAAGTGCGTGTGCGGGGTGATGCTGCCGGGCTTGGCCAGCACCTGGCCGCGCTCGACCTCTTCGCGCTTGGTGCCCCGCAACAGCACCCCCACGTTGTCCCCCGCCTGCCCCTCATCCAGCAGCTTGCGGAACATCTCCACCCCCGTCACCACCGTCTTCTTGTCCGTCCCAAACCCCACCATCTCCACTTCCTCCCCCACCTTCACCTTCCCCCGGTCGATCCGCCCCGTCGCCACCGTCCCCCGCCCCGTGATCGAGAACACGTCCTCCACCGGCATCAGGAACGGCTTGTCCACCTCCCGCTTGGGCACCGGGATGTTCTTATCGAGGGCGTCGAGCAGCTCCTCGACCTTGCCGGCCCACTTGGTGTCCCCCTCGATCGCCTTCAGCGCCGAGCCGCGGATGACGGGCGCCTCGTCGCCGGGGAACTCGTACTTCGAGAGCAGCTCGCGGACCTCGAGCTCCACGAGGTCGAGCAGCTCCGGGTCGTCGATCAGGTCGCACTTGTTCAGGAAGACCACGACGGCCGGCACGTTCACCTGGCGGGCCAGCAGGATGTGCTCGCGCGTCTGCGGCATGGGACCATCGACGGCGCTGACCACGAGAATCGCGCCGTCCATCTGCGCCGCCCCGGTGATCATGTTCTTCACATAGTCGGCGTGCCCCGGGCAGTCCACGTGCGCGTAATGGCGTTCGTCGCTCGAGTACTCCACGTGGCTCGTGGCGATGGTGAGGATCTTGGACGCATCGCGCCGCCCCTGCGACTCGGAGGCTTTGGCCACCTGGTCGTAGGTCACGTACGTGCCCAGCCCCTTCCCCGCCGACACTTTGGTCAGGGCGGCGGTCAAGGTCGTTTTGCCGTGGTCCACGTGCCCGATCGTGCCGACGTTCACGTGGGGCTTCGTCCGTTCGAATTTCGCTTTCGCCATGAGCTCCTCGATGACTAGCCCTTCACCTTGCTGACAATCTCCTCCGCCTTCTGCTTCGGCACTTCCTGGTAGTGGCTGAACTGCATCGTGTAAATCGCCCGGCCCTGGCTCATCGAGCGCAGGGAGGTCGAGTACCCGAACATTTCCGAGAGGGGGACGCTCGCCGCCACGACGTGGGCGTCGGCCCGTTGCGTCATGCCGCCGATCTTGCCCCGGCGACTCGACAGATCGCCGATCACATCGCCCATGTAATCAGCCGGCGTTACGACCTCGACGTCCATGATCGGCTCGAGCAGGATCGGGTGCGCCTGGCGCGCGGCTTCCTTCACCGCCATCGAGCCCGCGATCTTGAACGCCATCTCGCTCGAGTCCACGTCGTGGTAGGAGCCGTCCACCAGCTCGACCTTCACGTCCACCATCGGGTAGCCCGCCAGGACGCCGTTCTCCAGCGCTTCCTTCACGCCCTGCTCCACCGGCCCGATGTACTCGCGGGGGATCACGCCGCCGACCACGTTGTCCTCGAACACGAACCCGGTCCCCGGCGGGCCGGGCTCCAAGTGGATCACGACGTGGCCGTACTGGCCGCGGCCCCCGGTCTGGCGGATGAACTTGCCTTCCACGTACTCGACGCGCTTGCGCACCGTTTCCCGATACGCCACCTGGGGCCGGCCCACGTTGGCGTCGACCTTGAACTCGCGCCGCATGCGCTCGACGATGATCTCCAGGTGCAGCTCGCCCATCCCGCTGATGATCGTCTGGCCCGTTTCGGCATCGGAATGGACGCGGAACGTCGGGTCTTCTTCGGAGAGCTTCTGCAGCGCCACGCTCAGCTTGTCCTGGTCGGCTTTGGTCTTCGGCTCGATCGCGACCGAGATGACGGGGTTGGGGAACCGCATCGCTTCGAGGATGATCGGGTGCTGCTCCTCGCACAGCGTGTCGCCGGTCTTGGTGTCCTTCAGACCGATGGCCGCCGCGATGTCGCCGGCCCTGACCTCATCGATCTCTTCGCGCTTGTTGGCGTGCATCTGCAGCAGGCGGCCGATGCGCTCCTTGCGGTCCTTGGTGCTGTTGTAGACGTACGACCCGGCGCTGAGCACACCCGAGTACACGCGGAAGAACGTCAGTTTCCCCACGTACGGATCGGTCATGATCTTGAACGCGAGCGCCGCGAACGGAGCCTCGTCGCTGGGTGGGCGCTCGGCGTGCGTGGCGTCGTGGTGCGGGAGGTGGCCTTTGATCGGCAGGATGTCCACCGGCGAGGGAAGGTAGTCCACCACCGCGTCCAGCAACGCCTGCACGCCCTTGTTCTTGAAGGCGGCGCCGCACAGCACCGGCACCACATGCCCGGCCACGGTCGCCTTGCGCAGCACCGTACGGATCTCGTCCTCCGTGAGCTGGTGTTCCTCCAGGTATTTGTGGAGGATGGCGTCGTCGTGTTCGACCACCGCCTCGAGCAGTTGATGGCGCAGCTCAGCCACCCGGTCCCGGAGCGCGGCGGGCACCGGTCCCTCGACGTACTTCTTGCCCAGCGACTCGTCGTCGTAGACGATCTCGATCTGCCGTACCAGGTCCACGATCCCGGTGAACAACTCGCCCGAGCCGAGCGGCAGCTGAATGGGAACGGCATTGGCGCCCAGGCGCTCACGGACCATCTTGAGACACATGTCGAAATCAGCGCCGACGCGGTCCATCTTGTTGACGAAGATGACGCGTGGGACGCCGTAGCGGTCCGCCTGGCGCCACACCGTCTCCGTCTGCGGTTCCACGCCGCCGACGGCGTCGAGCACCGTGACGGCGCCGTCGAGGACGCGCAGGCTCCGCTCTACCTCGACGGTGAAGTCGACGTGGCCGGGGGTGTCGATGATGTTGATCCGGTACTGCTCCCCGCGCCGCGGCCAGAACGCCGTCGTGGCCGCCGAGGTGATCGTGATGCCCCGCTCCTGCTCCTGTTCCATCCAGTCCATGGTGGCCGTGCCGTCGTGCACCTCACCCAGCTTGTAGGTGCGGCCCGTGTAGTACAGGATGCGCTCGGTCGTAGTCGTTTTCCCGGCATCGATGTGGGCCATGATGCCGATATTCCGAATCCGATCGAGCGGCGTCGTGCGTGGCATGACGTTCCTTTACTCAGCAAAAATGCGGGGCGACCAAGCGCCCGCGTGCGGGCCGGTCTCGCTCCGCCGTCATCCGGGGGCACCGCCCCCAGGATGCAGGATCCCTTGACTCAGGGTCCCGAGATTGTCGGTCTAAGCGTTTACCACCGGTAATGCGCGAAGGCGCGGTTCGCCTCCGCCATCCGGTGCGTGTCCTCTTTCTTCTTGATCGTCTCACCCTCACCCTTCGAGGCGAGGATCAGCTCGGCCGCCAGACGCTCGGCCATGTCCTTCTCTCGGCGCGCACGCGAGTACTGGATGACCCAGCGCATCGCCAGCGCGGTCCGTCGCTCCGGCCGGACTTCCACCGGCACCTGGTAGGTCGCGCCGCCCACGCGGCGGGACTTCACTTCGAGCGACGGCTTGACGTTCGAGAGCGCCTGCTTGAAGACGTTCACGCCGGGCTGTCCCGTACGCTGCTCGATCAGATCCATCGCCGCGTAGAACAGGCGCTCCGCCAAAGACTTCTTGCCCCGCCCCATCAGGTTGTTGACGAACTTCGACACCGTCTGGCTGTCGTAGCGTGGATCCGCCGGCACCGGCCGCCGAATCGCCTTTTTCCGGCGACTCACTGCGCCGCCTCCTTCGGCCGCTTGGCACCGTACTTGGAGCGCGACTGCTTGCGCTCGTTTACCCCAGCGGCGTCGAGCGTGCCGCGGATGATGTGATAGCGCACGCCCGGCAGATCCTTCACGCGGCCGCCCCGGATCATCACGATCGAGTGCTCCTGCAGGTTGTGCCCTTCACCCGGAATGTAGGCCGTCACCTCGAATCCGTTGGTGAGGCGCACGCGCGCTACTTTCCGCAGCGCCGAGTTGGGCTTCTTGGGCGTCGTGGTGTACACCCGCGTGCACACGCCGCGCTTCTGCGGATTGCCGCGCAGCGCAGGCGCCTTTTCCTTCTTCGCGACGTCCCGGCGACCGCGCCGGACGAGCTGATTGATGGTCGGCATACCTCTCGATGCTGAACCCAAAAAAAATCCTGAACAGACTTGAAAGCTAAGGGAGCACTTCGATTTAGGTCAAGGGGACCTCCCTCCCCCAGACCCCTTACCAACGGCTGCCCGGCCCCTAGAATAGCGGTTCCCAGTCCTCCGGAGCTGTCCTCGTGTCTCACCGCTACCGTTTTCCGCTGGCCGTCATCCTGCTGTCCCTCCTCAACTGCACGGTCCGTGTCATTCAGCCTCCCCCGTCCACCCCCGCACCGGCGCAGGCCGGTGCCGGGGGCGCAGCGGCCCGGCCTGATACGGGCAAACCCGAGGTTCCCTGGAAGGCGTGGAAGGACGTCACCAAGGACGCCCGCGTGTCGAGCGGCCTGTTTACGGCCTACCTCAAGCGGGAAAATGTCTACCTCGCGCTCAAACCCGACCAGTTCGACCGCGATTACTTGATGGTCACGGAGCTGTCCCAGGGCATCGGCACCTTCCTCGACGCCGGGACCGACCTCCGGTCGGACCTGATCCGCTTCCACCGGGCAGGCGACCACGTGCAGCTCTGGGTGGTGAACCCGTATGCGACTGCCGCGCCCAACACGCCGGCGGCGCGGATTGTCGCCTACTCGTTCGGCCACTCGGTAGCCCAGTCCTTTGCCATCGCGAGCGTCCGGGATACGACCAACGAAGTGCTGGTCGACCTCGCGCCTTTCGTAGTCTCCGACTTCGCGGACGTGGGCCCGTTCTTCCAATTCATCGCCGACTTCTTCCGGGTGCGCGGGGGCACATCGTTTGATCGGGAGCGCTCGAGCTTCCAGTCGCTACACATGTTCCCGACCAACTTGGAGATGGAGGCCCGGCTCACCTTTCGCACCAGCGGCTACCTCGGCATCGAAACGCTCGCGGACTACCGCTACATCCCGCTGGGGGTGCACTACTCGATTCTCCAGCTCCCCGACGTACCGATGCGGCCCCGCTACGCCGACGACCGGTTGGGTTATTTCATCTCGGCCATGAAGAACTATTCACGTGACACGGCGGAGACGTTCTTCGTCCGTTACGTGAACCGCTGGCGGCTCGAAAAGAAGGACCCCACCGCCGCGGTCAGCGAGCCGGTGAAACCGATCGTCTTCTATCTCGACCGCACCATCCCGCTGGATTGGCGGCCCTACGTCCGCGATGGAATCCTCGAGTGGAACAAGGCGTTCGAGGAGGCCGGGTTCAGGAACGCGATCCAGGTGCTCGACGCCCCCGACGACACCCTGTGGAGCGCCGAGGACGCCCGCTACTCGACGGTCCGCTGGATGGCGGACAACGACGCCACGTACGCCATCGGGCCGTCCGACGTGGACCCGCGCACCGGCGAGATCCTCAACGCCGACATCCTGTTCACTGCGTCGTGGATCCAAGCCTGGCAAGGCGAGTACCACGAATGGACCGGGCCGCAGGCCATGATCGCCGAGGTATTCCGCGAGGACTCGTTGCTGCGGGCCGATCCGGCCGGGGGACCGGGCGGGGTCACGGGGCGCCTCCGGCGTCTATGCAGCTACTCGCAGGGGCTCGCCCAGCGTGCCACCCTGGTGCGCGCCGCGCTCGTCGCGCAGGGAGTGATCGCCCCCGGCGCCCCGGTGCCGCGCGAGTACATCGGCCAGGCCCTCAAGGAAGTCGTGATGCACGAGGTCGGACACACTCTCGGGCTGCGACACAACTTTCGCGGGTCGTCCGCCATTCCGAACGCCAAACTCTTCGATCGCGCCTTCACGGCGACGCACGGCACCTCAGCGTCCGTGATGGATTACAACGACCCGGTGGTCGCGCTCGAGCGCTCGAAGCAGGGCGACTACTACTCGCGCACCGTCGGCACGTACGATCGCTGGGCGATCAAGTACGGCTACTCGTCGGCGGGCGGCGACACCCCGGATGCCGAGCGCCCGGGGCTGCAGGCCATCGCCGGCCAGGCCGCGGATCCAGACCATGTCTACGCGACCGACGAGGACGCCAGCTTCGGCGGGTTTGGCCTCGACCCGAACGTCACGCGCTTCGACCAGACGGCGGATCCCCTCGCCTGGGCGCTGGACCGGGTGCGACTCGTGAACCGCCTGTTCGACTCGCTCGAGATCCGGCTCGTGGCCCCGGGCGAGGGCTACCCCAAGCTCCGGCGCGCGTTTACGAGCCTGCTGTTCAACCGCTGGTATGCGACGCTCGTGACGACCAAGTATCTCTCCGGGGCCTACACGTCCCGGGACCATCGCGGTGATCCCAATGCCCGGCCCGCCTTTCGCGCGGTGCCCGCCGGGCGGCAGCGCGAGGCCCTGACGTTCATCGCCGATGCCGGGCTTGGCGAGAACGCCTACAAGTTTCCGCCCGAGCTGTTGAACAAGCTCGCCCCCGAGCGTTGGTTCCACTGGGACGCGAATCCGTTCACGGCCAACCGCATCGACTTCCCGCTGCACGACTGGGCCCTGTCGCTGCAGTCCACCCTGATCAACCTCCTCACCGACCCAGGGGTGCTGGCGCGGCTACGGGACGCCGCGCTGCGGGCGGTCGACGACGAGCAGGTGGTGACGATCCCAGATGTGTTCTCGACGCTCACCGCCACGATCTGGGCGGAAGCAGGCTACGGTCCCGGCCCCGAGCGCGCCCGCAACGCCGGCTCGATTCGCCGCGACGTGCAGCGGCAGTACCTGAACACCCTCGTCGGGATGGTGGTGGGCACCGGGCGCGCCGTCCCGGAGGATGCCCGCACGGTGGCGAGGGCGACGCTGAGCGACCTCGCGGCGCACCTCGACCAGGCGCTGGCAAGCAGATCGCTCGACGCGTACACCCGGGCGCATTACGCCGATTCGCGGGAGCGGATTCACCAGGCGCTGAACGCGCAGATCGTCCAGACGGTGCGGTGACCCTAAAATGACCGGCGCCCGGGAGTGATCCCGGGCGCCGTCTTTCCGTCAGACAGTCCCACTGTCCGACTAGTCGGCTTCCACTTCTTCCGGGAACGGGCTCGGAGCTGCGCCAGGCGTCGTCTCGACCGGCGGCGGCGGCGGCTGGAACCCTTCCGGCGGCTCGATCTCGATCTCGTGGTAACGGTAAATCCCCGATCCCGCCGGGATCAGATGGCCGATGATGATGTTCTCCTTGAGGCCGAGGAGGTCGTCCTTGGCCCCGCGGATTGCCGCGTCGGTCAGCACCCGGGTGGTCTCCTGAAAGGAGGCCGCCGAGATGAACGACTGCGTCGTCAGGCTCGCCTTGGTGATGCCGAGGAGCAGGGGCTCGCTCGTGGCAGGCTTGCCGGCCTTGGTCTGCGCGCGGTGGTTCACCTCGCGGAAGGTGAGTTTGTCCACGTTCTCGCCTTCGAGGAACTCGGTGTCCCCCGGATCCACCACTTTCACCTTCTGGAGCATCTGGCGCACGATCACGCCGATGTGCTTGTCGTTGATCTTC
>CAZXKD010000085.1:0-11527 GCA_964641215.1 uncultured Gemmatimonadaceae bacterium | reverse complement strand
GGGGGGGGGGGGGGGGGGGGGGGGGGGGGGGGGGGGGGGGGGGGGGCGGGGGGCGAGGGGCGGGCGGGGGGCGGGGCTCGCGGGCCGGCGCCTTGTCGAGCTGGCGACGCACCCGTGCGACGGCACGATCCAGGGCCGAGCGGTGATCGGGGCCCCCCGCCGTGGCGACGTGCACCCGGCCGCGTGCCGTGTGCAGGCGGACCTCCACCTCCGTCGTGCCGTGGTCCGCCCCGAAGATCACCTGCGCGTCGTGCGGGCGCGAGGCGAACTTCGCGAGGCGACCGACCAGCTGCCGCGCCCGGGCGCGGAGCTCGTCGGGGACGTCACAGTGACGGGCGGTGATGGTCGTGCGCATGGGATCATCCTCGCTGCGCGATGACGCGCTGCAGGTGCGCCTCGGTGGCGCGGGCGGCCCGCTCCCAGGTGAGCGCCTCCGCGAAGCCGCGGGCGCCACGCCCGAGCCGAGCCACCAGGGCGGGATCCTGCGCCAGTGCCACCATGCGCTCGGCCAGGTGGCGCCAGTCGCCGTGCGGCACGAGAAAGCCCGTCTCGCCATGGCGCACGGACTCGCGCAGCCCCGGGCTGTCGGACGCGAGGGCCGGCGTCCCGCATCCGGCGGCCTCCATGTTCGAGATGCCCCAGCCTTCTTTCGGGCTGGGAAAGACAACGGCCCACGCGCGGCGCAGCCGCAGCCGCTTCTCTTCCTCCGTCACGAAGCCGAGAAACCGCACCGCGGCATCCACTCCCAGCAGCGCCGCGAGCCGCTCGAGCCGCGGCCGGTCGTCACCCTGCCCCGCAATCTCGAGCGTGACGTCGGGGCGCCGCTGGCGGGCCTCGGCCAGCGCCCGCAGCGCGATCTCCACCCCTTTATAACGCTTCAAGCGCCCGACGTACAGGAACGTCGGCTGCGCGGCGCGTGGCGTCGCTGGATCCGGGGCGTACCAGGCGCTGTCCACGCCCGGGTAGATCACCTCGATGCGCTCGCGCGCCACGCCCCGGGCCACGAGGTCATCCCGCGTGCTGTCGCTGATGGCGTGGAACGCGGCCCGGTGATACGCGCGGGGGATCGGCCGCTCAGCGGCCCACACGATCGCCGCCACGGGCACGCTCGCCTCCGCGAACGCGGTGCTGCCGAACAGATGCGGCACGATCGCACAGAAGGGCAGCCGCGTCATCCCGGCGAGGAACAGCGGCAGCTTGTTGATGTCTTCGACCACCACGTCGTACGCCGCCGCCCGGAGGCGCCCCCGCACCGCCGCGCGCCCGCGCAGGGCGAAGCTGTGGCGACCACCCGTGCGGTACACCGTCATGCCGTCCAGCTCGGCGCGAGGCGCCGCGCCCGGCCAGCCGCTCGTCACCAGATCGATCCCGTGGCCCGCGCCTCGCGCCAGCCGGCCGAAGATCTCGTGCACATGGATCTCCGCGCCGCCGGCGTGCGGATTCTCACGATCGTTCCAGTTGACGAGCAGGATCCTCACAACGCGCCGAGCTCGCGGGCGACCGCGTCGAGCACGCCGTTCACGAAGGCGGGCGCCTTGGCCCCCGCGAACCAATGGGCGAGCTTCACCGCCTCATCGATCACCACGCGCGGCGGGGTCTGGCCCTCCGACAGCTCGGCCAGCCCGAGCCGCAGAATGTTGCGCTCGATCACCCCGACCCGCTCCAGCCGCCAGTGTTCGGCGGCGTCGGCGATGCGGCGGTCGATCTCGGGCAGCTCGGCCACGGCCTGGGCCGCGAGGTCGGCGCCGCGGTCGTACCCCGTCGGCGCCGATCCGTAGATGCGGGCGATGCGCGTGACCACCGCTTCGATGGACGGCCGGCCCGACAGCTCCCACGCGTACAGGATTTGGAGCGCGCGGGCGCGTGCCTTAGTCTCGGGGCGCTGCACGGGTCACCTGAGCCAACACGTCCGCCGTGCGCAGTGCGGCGTCGGCCGCCTCGTAGCCCTTGTTTCCCGCCGCGCCCCCGGCGCGGGCCTGCGCCTGCTCCAGGGTGTCCGTGGTGAGCACGCCGAACCCCAGGGCCACGCGGTGCGCCAGCGCCACGTTGCCGAGGCCACGCGCCGCCTCGCCGGCGACGAACTCGAAGTGGGGGGTCTCGCCGCGAATGACGCAACCGAGCGCGACGATGGCGGCGTAGCGACCGCTCGCCGCGGCGGCCTCGGCCGCGACGGGCAGCTCAAACGCGCCGGGCACCCACACGACGTCCACGGACGCGTCCGGCACCCGGTGCTCGGCGAAGCATTGCCGGGCGCCGTCCAGCAGGCGGCGCGTCACGAGCTCGTTGTAGCGGCTCACGACGACCGCCACGCGCTGCTTCATCGGGGCGCGGGGAGAGCCTGCGAGCTCAGCCACGGTCAGTGGGTCAGCAGGTGGCCGAGCTTGTCGCGCTTGACGTCCAGGTAGGCCCGGTTTTCGTCGGAGGGCGCCGGCACCAGCGGCACCCGCTCCACAATCTCCAGCCCGTACCCTTCCAGCCCCACCAGCTTCATCGGGTTGTTGGTCAGCACCCGGATCGACGACAGGCGGAGGTCGAGCAGGATCTGCGCGCCGATACCGTAGTTGCGCAGGTCGGGCTTGAAGCCGAGCTCCTGGTTGGCGGTCACGGTGTCGTGGCCGGCATCCTGCAGCTCGTACGCCTTCAGCTTGTTGAGGAGGCCGATCCCCCGTCCTTCCTGATCGAGATAGACGACCACGCCGCAGCCTTCCGCCGCGATGCGGCGCATCGCACTGTGCAGCTGCCACCCGCAGTCGCAGCGCCCCGACCCGAACACGTCGCCGGTGAGACACTTGGAGTGCATCCGGACGAGGACGTTCTGCCGGCCCTGCACCTCGCCGTGCACCAACGCCACGTGCTCGGCGGCGTCCACGTCGTTGCGGTACCCGATGATCCGGAACTCTCCGAACGGCGTCGGTAGCCGTGCCTCGGCCACCCGGTGCACCAGACGCTCGTGGGCCAGCCGGTAGGCGACCAGCTGGGCCACGGTGATGAAGCCGAGCCCCTGCTCCTGGGCGAACCGCTCGAGGTCGGGACGGCGGGCCATCGTCCCGTCGGGATTCAGGATCTCGCAGATCACTCCCGCGGGGTAGAGACCGGCGAGGCGGGCGAGGTCCACGCTTGCCTCGGTCTGCCCGACGCGCTGGAGCACCCCGCCCGGCCGGGCCCGCAGTGGGAACACGTGCCCGGGGCGCCGCAGGTCGCCCGGCACCGTCGCCGGGTCGATCGCCACCCGGATGGTCGTCGCCCGGTCGGCCGCCGAGATGCCGGTCGTCACGCCGAACCGCGGCGCCGCGTCCACGCTCACCGTGAACGCCGTCTCGCGCGTCTCGGTGTTGGTCTCGGCCATCTGGGGCAAGCCGAGCGCCTGGCAGCGCTCGGGCGTGAGCGTGAGGCAGATCAGCCCTCGCCCGTGCAGCGCCATGAAATTGACCATCTCGGGGGTGACCTTCTCGGCCGCGCCGATGAGGTCGCCTTCGTTCTCGCGGTCCTCGTCATCGGCGACGATGACGAGTCTGCCCGCGTGAATGTCCGCGATGGCCTGCTCTACCTGTCCGTACGGCATAGTTGTCTCACGTATTTGCCCAGTACGTCACCCTCGACGTGCACCCGATCCCCCGGGCGCAGGGCGTCCAGCGTGGTGCGGGCGCGCGTAAACGGGATCAGCGAGACCTGCACCGCGCCGTCGCCCGGCAGGGCGTTCACCGTCAGGCTCACGCCGTCCACGGTGATCGAGCCGTGCGGGATCGACACCTCCGCAACCTCGGGCGGCACTCGTAGGTCCAGCAGCCGCGCGTCGGCGGCCTCCAGGTCGTCGACCCGTTCCACCCTGGCGACGCCGTCCACGTGTCCCTGGACGAGATGACCGCCGAGCCGGTCGATCGCCCGCACGGCACGCTCCAGGTTGACCCGGCGGCCGGCCCGCCACTCGCCGATGAGGGTGCGCTCCAGCGTCGGGCCCACCGCGTGCACCGTAAACCCACCCGGGACAACGCGCTCGACGGTGAGGCATGCGCCGTTCACGGAGACGCTCTCGCCCGGCTTCAGCCCACGGAAGGGCGCCCGAATCGTCAGGACGAGTCCCGTTTCCCGTTTCCCGTTTCCCGTGTTACGCGTCGTCTTGGCGACGCGCCCGACCGCGCTCACGATGCCGGTAAACATAGCCGTCGATCCATGACCAATAATGTATCCGGGCCCAAGGCCCGCCGCTCCACGGGGACCCAGCGCGGCGCCTGCTCCAGCGGCGTCGCGGGCACGCCGGGAAACGCCGGAACGGCGCCATCGCCGAGCCAGACCGGCGCCTGGACCCAGTAGAGCCGGTCCACCAGGCCTTCGACGAGGAGTTTCGCGCCCAGCGCGCCGCCCCCTTCACATAACACCGAGTGGATCCCGGCCTCGCGCAGTTGCGCGAGCCCCGCGCCCAGCGACTCCGGCCGGAACACGCGCACGCCGGCGCGCTCGAGCAGCGATACGCTCGTCTCCGGCGCCTGGGGCGAGGCCACGACCCAGGTCGGCACTTCACGCGCCGTGCGGACCAGCGTGACGCCGGTGTTGAGCATGGCGCGGCGATCGAACACGATGCGCACCGGCGGCTGGCGCGGAACGACGCCGCCCCGCACGGTGAGCTGCGGGTTGTCTCTCAGGGCCGTGGTGCCGCCCACGGCGATCGCATCGAAGCCAGCGCGCAGCCAGTGGACGTACTCCCGTGCCTCGGGTCCGGAGACCCACTCGGAGCGGCCGCCCGAGTCGGCGATGCGACCGTCGATCGAGGTGGCCAGCTTCAGCGCGACGAAGGGGCGCTGCCGCTGCTCGCGCGCGAACAGGAACGGGGCGTTGAGGGCGGCCGCCTCCTCGGCCAGCACCCCCTCCTCGACCGCGACGCCACGCCGGCGCAGGAGGTCGAGCCCGCCGCCCGCCTGGGGATCGGGGTCGCGGATCGCGGCGACGACGCGCCGCACGCCGGCGGCGAGGATCGCGTCGGTGCACGGGGGTGTCTTCCCGGAGTGGGCGCAGGGCTCGAGGTTGACGACGAGCTCCCCGCCGCGGGCGGAGGCGCCCGCCCGGGCCAGCGCGTTCACCTCGGCGTGGGGGCTGCCGTATTCCTCGTGGAAGCCCTCGCCCACCACCGCGCCGTCCCGCACAACGACGGCCCCGACCAGGGGATTCGGCGCGACGCGCCCCCAACCTCGCCGTGCGAGATCGAGGGCGCGTCGCATGGCCTCGGCTTCGGGCCCGCGCTCAGAAGCTGAAGCGGACGCCGATGCCTCCGTACACATGCCCCGCGGTGGGGTCGAAGTCGCGGTAATTGGTGCTGAGCTTCTGGTCTTTCCCGGTCTGATAGCCGACTTCGCCGACCAGCTTGAGCACCATGAGGTTCAGCCCCGCGTCCGCGAACAACACCTGGCGGTTGTTGGTCACCGGAACGGTGATCGTCTGAATCGTGGTGTTGAGCGGCGGATTGTTGTAGAACCGGAGGTGGCCGGTGCTGCTGTAGTGATCGAACCCGAAGCCGGCCGCGACGTCGAGCAGGATGAATCGCAGGCTGGCCGCGACCCGGACGTTGGTCGCCTTGAGGTCGGTGTCGAATTGGTAGTTGTCGCTTGTGGAGAGGTCGCCGTACCGCACGCGCGGCAGGGAGCGGCGCATCACGCTCACCGACACCGAGGGGATCGGGAACGCGCCGTTCAGGATCCCCACGCGCGCGCCGTAGCCGACGCCCAGCGCCATGCTGCCGATCTTCGTCGCATTGGAATCGACGGAGAGCTTGGTGAGGTTCGTCGGCAGCAGGGTCGCCGACACGAGCGCATCCACCGAGAGCAGGCCGCCACCCATGCCCCGGAGCAGCCCGACGCCGCCTTCGACCACCGGCGCCGGGACGAGGCCGGAGATCTTCGCCTGCGTGGTGTCGGGGTTCGGGATGGCGGCTTTCACCGCGTTGACGCGCGCCGAGACGAAGAGGTGCCCGGGGCCGCCCAGTCCCCGCGCGGTGCCGAGCTCCGGGTCGCCGCCGCTGATGGCGATGCCGCCGAGCGGCTGGAACGTCTTGTACGCGTCGACCGCCCGGTTGCAGATCGTTTGGGCCTGCGTCGCCACGGCACTGCACTCCGTCTGCGCCGCGAGCGACCCCGCCGTCGCGCTGAGCGTCGTCAGGATGCAAGCAAGCCGGTTCATGCGTCCTCCTGCAGTGACTCACCGCTCCGTGAAGCGAACGCCGGCGGTGCCGGGGCGCACGTCCCCGATGATCCACGTGTCGACGGCCGCGGCCTTGGCGGCGCGCAGGAGACCGTCCACTTCGGCGTGGCCGGCAACGGCGATGAGGCCCACGCCCAGATTGAAGACTCGCCGCATCTCGCCGACGGACACCGCGCCGGCGCGCATCAGCACGCGGAAGACCGTCGGCCAGGGCCAGCTGCGGGCGTCCACCACGGCTTCCAAGCCCTCGGGCAATACCCGCACCAGGTTCCCCGGGATCCCGCCGCCCGTAATATGGGCGAGCGCGTGCACGCGCGTGACGATCGGCAGCACGGCCGTGGCGTAGCTCCGGTGCACCTCGAGCAATACCTGTGCCACGCTCCGGTCGGTGTCGGGGAAGCGGTCCTGCACGGCGAGTCGCAGCCGCTCGAACACGATCTGCCTGGCCAACGTGTACCCGTTGGTGTGCAGTCCGTTCGACGCGTAGCCGATCAACACGTCGCCAGGGGCGACCCGGTCCCCGTGCAGGGCTTGGTCCTCCTCGACGACTCCGACGATGGTGCCGGCGAGGTCGTACTGCCCCGCTGCGTAGAGTTCGGGCAGTTGGGCGGTCTCGCCGCCCGCGAGCGTCATTTGGTGGGCACGGCAGCCGCGGGCGACGCCCTCGACTAGCGCGGCGGCGACGGCGGGCACGAGCGTCCCGGTGGCGATGTAGTCCAGGAACGCCACCGGCACGGCGCCGTGCACCAGGATGTCGTTCACGCAGTGATTGACGAGATCCTCCCCGACGGTGTCGTGGACGCCGGCACGCAGCGCGACCAGCACCTTGGTGCCGACCCCGTCGGTCGAGAGGACGAGCGCCGGCCGTCGCATGCCGGGCGGCACGCGCACCATCCCGCCGAACGCGCCGACGCGCCCCAACGCGAGCGGGGTGCGCGTGGCGCGCACCAGCTCGGCGATGCGGCGCCGGGCCTCCTCGGCGGCGTCGAGGCTCACGCCCGCGGCGGCGTAGCGCTCCGTCACTCGTCCTCCAGGTCGAAATGCACCAGGTCTTTGAAGGCGCGGACCCGGGCCCGGACATCGGCCGGGGTGACGTGGTCGAACCCATCGACCCCGAACTTCTCGACGGCGAAGGAGCCCATGGCGGCACCGTACACCATAGCGCGACGCAGCGCGGGCGACGACAGGTCGTCGCGGCTCGCGAGATAGGCCATGAACCCGCCGGCGAACGCGTCCCCCGCCCCGGTGGGGTCGAAGACCTCTTGGAGGGGGTAGGCCGGCACCTTGAAGGTGCTGTCGGGCCGGACCAACAGCGCCCCGTGCTCGCCCTGCTTGATCACGGTCATCTTCGGGCCGTGCTCCAGGATCCACTGCGCGGCGCGATAAATGTTCCAGTCGCTGGAGAGCTCGCGCGCCTCGGCGTCGTTCACCATGAGGATGTCGATGCGCCCCAGCAGCTCGAGCAGCCGCTCGCGCCGGGAGTGGATCCAGTAATTCATGGTGTCGCACGCGACCAGCTTGGGCCGCGCGATCTGGCCCAGGACGCCGAGCTGCAGCTCGGGGTCGATGTTGCCGAGGAACACGAAGCGCGCGGCGCGGAAGGGCGCCGGCAGCTTGGGCCGGAAGCTCGCGAACACGCCGAGCCGCGTGTCCAGCGTCTCGCGACTCGCCAGATCGTAGGAGTACTTGGCCTTCCAGCGGAACGACTCGCCGTCGGCCCGCTCGACCCCGCGCAGGTCAACGCCGCGGGCCTCGAGCTTCTTGAGCGCGCCGAGCGGGTAGTCGCTGCCGACTACGCCGACGACCTGCACCGGGTGCAGGATGGAGCCGGCCGCGCTGAAGAACACCGCCGAGCCGCCGGGGGCGTCCGCCGTCTCACCGAAGGGGGTGGCGACGGAATCGAGGGCGATCGAGCCGACCACCAGCAAACTCATCGTCACATCCGGTCCGGAGCGGCGATGCCGAGCAGGGTGAGGCCGTTGGCGAGCACCTGGCGCACCGCGCGCGCCAGCACCAGGCGCGCCCCCTCCTGAGGGGCGGGCTCGCCGAGCACGCGGTACTTGTGATACCAGGCATGGGTCACCCGCGCCAGGCCGTCGAGGAACCCGGTGACGCGGTGCGGCTCGCGCTCCTGGGCGGCCCGCGCCACCACGCCGGGGAAAGCGGCCAGCTCTTTCATGAGATCGATCTCTTCGGCAGCCTCGAGCGCGCTCAGATCAACGCCGTCGGCGCTCACCGAGTCGGGTGCCCGCCCCGCCACGCGGAAGATGCCGCTCATGCGCGCGTGCGCCATCTGCGCGTAGAAGACCGGGTTCTCGTCGGTCTGGCTCTTGGCGAGGTCCACATCGAACACGAGCTGCGAGTCGCCGCGCCGCATCAGAAAAAAGTAGCGCGCCGCGCCAACCCCGGTCTCCTCGAACAAGTCGCGCAGCGTGACGAAATCGCCGGCGCGCTTGGAGAAGCGCACCTCCTCCCCGCCACGCATCACCCGCACCAGCTGCACGATCTCGGCCGCGAAGAAATCCTCGGGCAGCCCGAGGGCCAGCAGCGCCGCCCGCACCCGGGGCACGTAGCCGTGATGATCGGCGCCCCAGATATCGATGGCGTAGCGGAAGCCGCGCTCGCGCTTGTGACGGTGGTACGCGATGTCCGGCACCAGGTAGGTGTAGCTGCCGTCCCGCTTGCGGAGGACGCGATCCTTGTCGTCCCCAAACGCCGTCGCGCGCAGCCACAGCGCGCCATCCTGCTCGAAGGTGTGGCCCCGCTCGATCAGCTGCCGGAGCGCCTCGTCGATCAGCCCCAGCCGGTAGAGTTCCGATTCGAAGCAGACGACGTCGAACCTGACGCCGAACGCCCGGAGATCGTCGTCCTGCTCCGCGCGCTGAGACTCGATGCCGATGGTGCGACAGCGGCGCAGGCCCTCGTCGTCCGGGAGATCAGCGAACCCGCGTCCTTCCTTGGCCAGGATCCCCGCCGCGAGCTCGACCAGGTAGTCGCCCTGATAGCCGCCTTCCGGCACCGCCACGGCGCGGCCGACCTGCTGCTGCACGCGCGCCCAGAGAGAGCGGGCCAGCTTGTCGATCTGGGTGCCGGCGTCGTTCACGTAGAACTCGCGCGTCACGGCGTGCCCGGTCCACTCCAGCAGACTGGCGATGGCGTCCCCGAGCGCCGCGCCGCGGCCGTGTCCCACGTGCAGCGGCCCGGTGGGGTTCGCCGAGACGAACTCGACGTTGATCGCCGTTCCCTTCCCCGCCTCGCTCCGGCCGTAGCGCGCCCCGGCGGCCAGCACCGCGCCGAGGACCGCGGAGAGTTCGGCCTCGGTGAGGAAGAAGTTGATGAAGCCCGGGCCGGCGATCTCCGTCTTGCGCACCAGGCCCTTGGGCAGGTTCAGCGCGGCCACCAGGCGGCCAGCCACATCGCGAGGCTTCGCCTTGAGCGTCTTGCCGAGCGTGAGCGCTAGGTTGGTGGCGAGGTCGCCGTGCTCGGGGTCGCGGGGCCGCTCGAGCGCCACATCCGCCCCGGGCGCGCCGAGCCGCTCCGCGGCCCGCGCCAGCGCCGCACGGATGACCTCGTGCGCCTTCACTTGTCTGTGGAGTCTTTCTTCTTACCGGCGCCGGGCTTGGACTCCGGCTTCGGCTCGGCGGCGGGTTTCGCCTCGCCCTCGTCCTTGTGCTTCTCGCCGGCGCGCTTGTAGTCGGTGATGTAGAACCCCGAGCCCTTGAACACGAGTCCAGTACCCCCGGAGATCACTCGTTCGGCGCGCTTGCCGCACTGGGGGCAGCGCTCGTGCCTCCGGTTGGTCATCTTTGGGAAGAACTTCTCGAACACGTGCCCATTGGGGCATTTGTACTCGTAGGTCGGCATCGCGCAACAACTTAGCCGCGCGCATCGAGCGGGTCAATCGGGCGCCCGGACCAGGGTCACGGTGACAGGTTGGCCATCACCGGCGCCGGGTCGGAGCGCGCCGCCCGCCATGCAGGAATCAGCGCCCCGGCAAGGGCGGCAACCACCAGAACCAACGCGGGGCGAGGCATGAGCGCCAAGTCCCACAGCGGCAACCCCCCGAGCAACGCGGCGAGCGGGTCGGACGCCATTTCCCCGACCAGGATGCCAAGACACGTCCCGGCCGCCCCGACCGCCGCGGCGCGCAGCAGCACGTAGCCGAAGATGTGCCACCGCCGCGCGCCCACGGCGCGGCGGACGGCGAGCTCCGGCAACAGCGCGTTCACCCACACCTGCATCACGGCGAACGTTCCCAGCACCGCGATCGCCAGCACCGCCCAGCCCTCGAGGGAGACCAGCCGCTCGAACCATTGCACTGGTCTGGCCTCGGCCGTCATGCGTTGCGATTCCGGCAGCCGCCGCACCACGGTCCCGGCGGCTCCCAGATTGGCACGCAGCGTCTGCTCGACCCGTTGCAGCGCGCCAACCGCCCGCGGACGCACGAGCAGGTCGGCCGCCGCGGGTGGGAACTGCAGCGCGCTCAGGTAGACCTGGTAGGGCGGTTGGAACGCGCCGCCGAAGGCCGCCGACCGCCCATCCGCGACGATGCCGACGACGGTGTACCAGCCGTCGTCGGGTCCCTGGCCGACGTGGATTTTTCGCCCCAGCGCGCCTTGCGCCTCGAAATGCTCTTGAGCGAGCGAACGACTTATGACGGCCACGCGGGGAGCCCCGGTCGAGTCGGCGGCGGCGATGCCGCGCCCCTGCAGAACGGCAATCCCCATCGCTCGGAAGGTGTCGGGACTGACGGCGCTGATCGCGACGGAGACGGGACGAAGCGGAGTGAAAATCCCGTCTACGGCGCAGCGACCGCAGTCGGTGAGGACGAGGTCCACCATCCCCAGTCCCACCAGCGTCCCCGGGCTGGACAGGCTGGCCACGTCGTACTCCCCATCCCGGTCGAGCCGCCGCAGCAAGGAGGCGTACCGGGCGGCGCGCTCGGTCGCCGGAGCGCGGAGTCGGACCTCGAAGATCTCGCCGTTGGCGCGGTCCTCGATCGGGGACGCGCTCACGAGCCTGCCCGCGTGCCGTGTGAGCTGAGCGGCGGCGACGAGCATCGCGAACGAGACCGCGAGCTGCAGCGACGGCACGGTGAGTCCGAGCGGATGGGCGCCTCCCGCCACGGGTCGGGCGACCCGGGGGATCACGAGCATCGCGAGCAGCGCCCCGAGCAGGATCACGGCGACGAGGCCGAATACGGCCGCGACGGGCCCCGCGACCGCCGCCGTCCCGATATCCGCCGTGGTCGTGCCCGGCCGGGCGGCGAGCGCCCAGCGCGTGCCGACGAGCCCGACCGGCCCCGCCACGCCCACCACGACGGCTGCCATGACCGCAC
>CAZXKD010000084.1:1658-11679 GCA_964641215.1 uncultured Gemmatimonadaceae bacterium | reverse complement strand
CGCGTGCCGCCGCAGCGCCTGAAGACGATCCTGCGGCACCCCGTCACTTGACCGCGGCCAGCAGCTCCGCGTTGGTCTTCGTCCGCTTGAGCTGCTGCAAGAGTCCCTGCATGGCCTGCTCCGCGGGGAGCTCGACGAGACCCCGCCGCAGCTTCTGCTTCGCCGCGACCGTGGCCGTTTCGGCGAGCAGCTCCTCACGCCGGGTACCGCTCGCGGCGATGTCCACGGCGGGGTAGATGCGCCGGTCAGCGAGCGGGCGCGACAGCCGCAGCTCGGCGTTCCCCGTGCCTTTGAATTCCTCGAAGATCACGTCGTCCATGCGGCTCTCGGTCTCGATCAGGGCCGTCGCGATCACCGTGAGCGAGCCACCGCCGGGCACCGCGCGCGCCGCGCCGAACAGCGTCTTCGGCTTGGCGAGGGCGTTGGCGTCGAGCCCGCCCGACATGGTGCGGCCGCTGCTCCGGCCCGCCGTGTTGTGCGAGCGGGCCAGCCGGGTGAGCGAGTCGAGCACGATCACCACGTCCCGCCCCAGCTCCACCTGGCGCCGCGCGTGCTCGAACACCATGTCCGCCACGGCGACGTGCCGCTCGTGCGGCAGATCGAAGCTCGAGGCGATCACCTCGCCGCGCCCCCAGTCCAGCATTTCGCTGACCTCTTCGGGCCGCTCGTCCACGAGCAGGATGAGCAACGTCGCCGCCGGGTAGTTCACCGCCACGGCCTCCGCGACCGCCTGCAGCATCACCGTCTTGCCGGCCTTCGGGGGCGACACGATCAGAGCCCGCTGGCCGAACCCGAAGGGGCACACGAGGTCCACGACCCGCTGAATCTCCGCCGTGCGGGGGCCAGACGCCTGGGCCGTCTCGAGGAGCAGCGGCCGATTGGGGTGCACGGCACCGAGCGCCGCGAATTCCGGTCGCTCAGCCGCCGCTTCGGCCGGAAGACCGTTCACCTGTTGCACGCGGCCGTTCTCCAGCGTGACGAGATCGCCCCGACGGAGCCCGGCCAGGCGCACGGGTGGGTCGCCTTTGGCGGGCAGATAACTCTGCGCCGCGAGTCGGAGGAAGCCGCCTTTGGGAGCGGGGTCGAACCAGCCGGTGATTGACGCCATGTGAGATTGGTTGCCTGATAAAGATAGCGGTCGGCTATCAGCCGTCAGCCGTCCGACACTCACGGCTGATGGCTGATGGCTGACGGCTATATTTGTCTCTCCCATGCGCCAAGATCACATCCGTAACTTCTGTATCGTGGCTCACATCGACCACGGCAAGTCCACGCTGGCCGACCGGCTCATCGAGTTGACGGGCACCCTCGACAAGCGTCTCATGCGCGAGCAAGTGCTCGATACGATGGACCTGGAGCGTGAGCGGGGGATCACGATCAAGCTCAACGCCGTGCGGATGTCCTATCATGCCAAGCACGGGCAGCTCTACGAGCTCAACCTGATCGACACGCCGGGCCACGTGGATTTCACCTACGAGGTCTCCCGCTCCCTGGCCGCGTGCGAGGGGGCGATCCTGGTCGTGGACGCCTCGCAGGGCGTGCAGGCCCAGACGCTTGCGAACCTGTTTCTCGCGCTCGACGCCGGCCTCGAGGTCATCCCCGTCCTGAACAAGATCGACCTTCCGGGCGCCGAGCCCGACCGCCGCGCGGCGGAGATTCACGAGCTCATCGGCTCGCGGCCCGAAGAGATCCTGCGGATTTCGGCTAAGGAGGGCACTGGCGTGCCCGAGCTGCTCGAAGCCGTCGTGCGCCGCGTGCCCCCGCCCCGCGGGACCCGCGAGGCCCCGTTGCGCGCCCTGATCTTCGACTCCTACTATGACCGCTACCGCGGGGCCATTCCCAGCATCCGCGTCGTGGACGGGGTGGTCCGGCCGGGCCTGATGATCGCCTTCGGCGCCCACAAGGACGACGTCTACGAGGTGGACGAGGTCGGCTACCTGCAGCTCGGCCACAAGCCCAGCGAGCAGCTCGAGGCCGGCGAGGTCGGATACTTCGTCGCCAACGTGCGCGGGGTCAAGGACACCCGCGCCGGGGACACGGTGCTCGACGCCGAGCACCGCGACCTGCCGCTGCTCCCGGGGTACCGCGACATCCAGTCCATGGTGTTCGCCGGGCTGTACCCGACGAACGCCGAGCAGTATGAGGAGCTGCGCGACGCGCTCGAGAAGCTGCAGCTCAACGACGCCTCGCTGCACTACGAGCCGGAGACCTCGATCGCCCTCGGCTTCGGCTTCCGCTGCGGCTTCCTCGGCCTCCTGCACATGGAGATCGTGCGGGAGCGACTCGAGCGGGAGTTCGACCTCGACCTCATCAGCACCGTGCCCAGCGTGGAGTACCACGTCTATCGCACGGACGGCACGATGCAGTTGGTGGAGAACCCCAGCCTGATGCCGCACGGCTCCACCGTGGACCGGATCGAGGAGCCGTTTGTGAAAGCGCGCATCCTCGCGCCGGCCGACTACATCGGGGCGATGATGAAGCTGGGCCAGGAGCGGCGTGGCATCTATCTGGGGATGCGCTACCTCGACCCCACACGGGTCGAGTTCAGCTGGGAGTTCCCGCTCGCCGAGATCATCCTCGACTTCTACGACAAGCTGAAGACGATCTCGCGCGGCTACGCGTCGCTGGACTACGAGTTTCTCGCCTACCGTCCGGCGGAGCTGGTCAAGCTCGACCTGCTGCTGAACGCCGAAGCGGTGGACGCCTTCAGCGTGATCATTCATCGCGACAAGGCGTACGAGTGGGGTCGCAAGATCGCCGAGAAGCTCCGGGAGCTCATCCCTCGCCAGCTGTTCGAGGTCGTGATCCAGGCGGCCATCGGCACCAAAGTCATCGCGCGCGAGACGATCCGGCCGCTGCGCAAGAACGTGACGGCCAAGTGTTACGGCGGCGACGTCACCCGGAAGCGGAAGCTCCTGGAGAAACAGAAAGAAGGAAAGAAGCGCATGAAGCAGGTGGGGACGGTCGAGATCCCGCAGGAAGCGTTCCTGGCGGTGCTCCAGGTTGACTAGCCTCGTCATCCAGACCGCGTTTCTGGGCGACGTGGTCCTGACGACGCCGCTGCTGCGCGCGCTCGCCCGGCAGGACGGCCCGCTCGACGTGCTGACGACGCCGGCGGCGGCCCCGCTGCTCGAGACGCACCCGGCAGTCCGGCGCGTCATCCCCTTCGCCAAGCGTGGCGCCGACCGCGGCTGGGGCGGCCTCATCCGGTTGGCGCGGCGGCTGCGTGCCGAAGGGTACGCCGCCGCCTACCTCCCGCACCGCTCGCTGCGCTCGGCGGCGGTGGCCTGGCTGGCGCGCATCCCACGCCGCGTCGGGTTTCACGACGGCTGGCGGCTGCTGTACACGGAGACACGGCACCGGCCGGTGGACGGGCACGAAGCGGACCGATTGCTGGCCCTGGCGGATGCTGCCCTCCCCCTCCCCCTGTCAGGAATGGCGTCCGACGTCGGCCGCTACCACCGGATGCCCAACCTCGAGACCACGATTCACGACCGGGCTCGGGCCGAGGGGTTCCTGCGCGAGCACCACGTGCGCGAGCCCTTCGCCGCCCTCGCCCCCGGGTCGATCTGGGGAAGCAAGCGCTGGCCGGCGTTCGCCGACGTGGCGGAGCGGCTGGCGCCGCGGGTCGGTATCGTTGTGGTAGGGGGGCCCGAGGATGCCTCCCTGGCCGCGGAGATCACCGCGGCGGTCGGGCGCGCCGGCGGCCGGGCGGCGAGTGCCTGCGGGCGGCTGAGTCTCCGCGAGTCGGTGGATGTCATCCGCCGTGCCTGTGTGCTCGTCACGAACGACAGCGCGCCACTGCACCTCGCTCAGGCGGTCGGCACGCCGACGGTCGCGTTGTTCGGGCCCACGGTGCCGGCATTCGGATTCGGACCGCGCGGCCCGCGCGACCGGGCGCTCGGCGTCGTCGACCTGCCCTGCCGCCCATGCTCGCGGCACGGGCCGCCCGTGTGCCCGCTCGGGCATCATCGCTGCATGAAGGACCTGTCGCTCGCGCAGGTGCTCGCGGCCATCGAGGAGACCGGTGCGCTACATCGTCGGGATTGACGTCGGCGGCACGAACATCGTCGTGGGGACGGTGGCCGAGGATGGCTCCGAAGTCCTCGGGGTCGTCGCTGAGCCGACGTTCGTGGAGCAGGGGCCGGACGCGGTCGTCTCCCGGATCGTGAAGCTGGCCCGTGCGTCGATGGCGCAGGCGCCGGGCAAGGAAATCGCGGGCGTGGGGATCGGGTCGCCGGGCCCGCTCGACACCAAATCCGGAGTGGTGCTGCTCACGCCGAACCTGGGCTGGACCAATATGCCGCTGCGCGACCGCGTGTCCGGCGCCCTGGGCCTGGCGGCGACGCTCGACAACGACGCCAACTGCGCCATCTTCGGCGAGTGGTGGCTCGGCTCCGCGCGCGGCGTCGAGCACGTGGTGGGACTGACCATCGGGACCGGCATCGGCGGCGGCATCGTGCTCGACGGCGCTATCTACCACGGCGCGTCCGACATCGCTGGCGAGATCGGCCACATGACCATCGACTCGACCGGCCGGCGCTGCAAATGCGGCAACTACGGTTGCCTCGAGGCGTACTGCTCCGGACCGGCGATCGCTGCGCGCGCCGTCGAAGGCATCGAAGCGGGGGCTGAGACGGCGCTGCCGCGGTATGTCGGCGGCGACCTGTCGAAAGTCACCGCCCAGGTGGTCTACGAAGCGGCCCACGACGGCGACACGTACGCGCTCGAAGTGGTGCGGGAGACCGCCAAGCTGCTCGGCGCCGGCGTCGCGAACATCATCAACATCTTCAACCCCGAGGTGGTCGTCATCTGCGGCGGCGTGACCCTGGCCGGCGACACCCTCTTCGTCCCGCTGCGGAGCGAAGTGAAGCGCCGGGCGTTCAAGCCGGCGGTGGAAGTGTGCCGGATCCTGCCGGGCGCCCTGCCCGGGACCGCGGGCGTCGTGGGGGCGGCGGCCGTCTTCATGCACCGGACCTGGGGGAAGGTGTGAAGCGCCTCGGCGTCCTCGGCTCGATGGTGTGGGATACCATCTACGGCCGGGACCCCGCACAGCCCGGTGTGGAGGAATGGGGCGGTATCGCGTATGCTCTCGCCGGCCTCGATGCGACGCTCAGCGAAGACTGGCAGATCGTCCCGATCATCAAGGTCGGCCGGGACCTCGCTCCCCAGGCTAATCTGTTCCTCTCCAGCCTACGACGCACTGCGCGTGGCGCACGGTTCGTCGAAGTCCCGGAGTCCAATAACCGCGTCACCCTGCGCTACCAGACGTCCGAGCGGCGTTGCGAACAGATGAGTGGCGGCGTGCCGCCGTGGTCCTGGCCCGAGCTCGGACCCATGGTGGCCGATCTCGACGCGCTGTACCTGAATTTCATCTCGGGCTTCGAGCTCACGCTCGAGGATGCTCAGCGGCTGCGGCGCGGCTTTCCCCGATTCCTGTACGCCGACCTGCACAGCCTGTTCCTCGGCAAGGAGCCCGACGGCACCCGCGTCCTCCAGCCCCTGCCCCGCGCGTCCGCCTGGTTCGGCTGCTTCGACGTTGCACAGCTGAATGAAGAAGAAATGCGGCAGCTCGGGGACGACCCGCTGGCGGTGGCCGCGACGGCGTTGGACCAGGGTTGCACCGCGCTGTGTGTAACGCTGGGCATCCGGGGTGCCGTCTACTTTGAGCAAGTGATGGACGCCCAGACGCGCCGGCGCGTAGGGCCGATCCGTACGGCACGGATCGCCGCACCTGTCGCCGGGGGCGGCCCGTTGGAGCGAGGAGAGGGAGACCCGACCGGCTGCGGGGACGTGTTCGGCGCGACGGTCGCCGCGCGGCTGCTGCAGGGGGCGACGCTCGAGGAGGCCATCCGCGAAGGCTGCCGCCTGGCCGCCCGCAACGTGAGCTACCGTGGGGCCACAGGCCTGAGCCAGCACCTGCTCGGCAAGTTGGCCGGGGTATGACCCGCCTCGTCGAGGTCCCCGTCAATTTCGACGACCGCACGTTCGACCAGTTCGCAGGGGCGTACGCCCAGGCCCGCCTCGACGGGGCTGGGGAGCGGTTGTTGTTCGACGCCCACGCAGCGGAATGGGCCTCTCCCTACGGGCTCGTGGGGCTGCTCGCGGCCGGCCAGGCATCGCGTGCCGCCGGCGGCGAGCGGCCACTGTTGACGGCCCCGACGAATCCGGACGTCCTGAGCTATTGGGGCCGCGCGGGCTTCTTCCGCGAGGCCCGCGAGCTGTTCGAGCTCCATGGCCGCGTCCCCAAGCTGAAGACGCCGACCGACAGCGATGTGCTGCTGCCGGTGACGCCGGTGCGGGCGGCGGAGGACGTGCACCAGGTGGTCAGCCACATCCAGCAGCGGGCGACCGTCATCCTCACTTCGGAGCTCGGCATCGACCCGAAGGCGACGATGGGCTTCGCTATGGCGCTTTCGGAGGCCTGCCAGAATATTGTAGAGCACGCCGGCACGGGCGGCTGGGTCGCGGTGCAGAGCTACTACTGGCGCCGCCGGCTCGCCCGCCGGGTGGTCGTGATCGCGGTCGCGGACGCCGGCGTGGGCTTCCGCCATTCGCTGGAACCGACGCAGGCCAAGCGGTTCGGCGAGCGTTGGGGTGACGCCGCGGCGCTCGAAGCGGCGCTCATCCAGGGCGTGAGCCGGTTCCGAGACCCGGGTCGCGGGCAGGGCCTCAAGGGGATTCGGAGCTACATCAGCCGGTGGGACGGGAAGATCACCATCCGCAGCGGAAGCGCGCGTATCGGCATCGTCCCCTCCTGGGACGACGACGTGCCGCTCAAGGACGGGCTCCCCGCTTTCCCGGGTTCGCAGTTGCTGCTGATTATCCCGGAACAGGGGTCGCGGAAGTGATTCAGCACATCGACGTGCACGCAGTGTTGCAGCAATCCGTCCCCGGCTACTTCGCCGACCTGGTGACCCGGCCGACGGGTCGCGCCGTCCGCCGGGAGATCGAGCGGACGATCGCGGGCGCCGAGCCCACCGTGGCTCGCATGGACTTTTCGGGCGTCCGCTGCATCGACTATTCCTGTGCCGACGAGATCATCGCCAAGCTGTTGCGTGAGGTGAAGGTGCTGCTGCTGCGCGGCCTCACCGACGGGCACCGCGAAGCGATCGAGCCGGTGCTGCTGAGCCACGGCCTCGCGGTCCTGGTCGAGCTGCCGGACGGCACGCTGGACGTCCTCGGCCCCCGCGAGACCGCCGAGCGGCTCATCGAGGAGCTGGTGTCGCGCCGCCTGGCGGCGCGCACGCCCGGCGGCACGCTGGCGCTGACGGCCGCGTGACCCGCCGTTCTCCCCCCTCCCCGCCCACGCCCCGGCGGCGCCTCGGGACCTCCACCGTGGCGATCCACGGCGATCCGCAGGTCCGGCCCGACTGGACACCGATTGCGCCGCCCATCTACCAGAGCAGCACGTTCACCAACCCGGTGGGCTCGACCGCCGAAGTGCTCTACACCCGCTACGGGAACAACCCCAATCAGGTCGCCATCGGCAAGCGGCTGGCGCTCCTCGAGGGCGCCGAGGCGGCCCTGTTCGTGGCGAGCGGGATGGGCGCCATTGCCCTCGCCCACCTCGCGGTGCTGCGGCCCGGCGACCATCTGCTCTCCAGCGAATGGATTTACGGGGGAGTGCACCGGCTGTTCGCGCAGGAGTTCGGGCGCTTGGGGATCGAGGTGAGCTTCGTGAGCCCAGTGCACTCGCGCTCCTGGAAGCAGGCGATGAAGAAGACGACGCGCGCTGTATTTCTTGAGACGCCGACGAACCCGCTGATGCGCGTGATCGACCTGGAGCCGATCGCGCTGCTGTGCCAGACCGAGGGGTTGGCCCTGGTCGTGGACTCGACCTTCGCGTCGCCGGTCAACTATCGACCCATCGAGCACGGTGCCGATCTCGTGATCCACAGCGCCACCAAGTACTTGAACGGTCACACCGATGTGATCGCGGGCGCCGTCGCCGGCACCGAGCCGGTCATCGAGGAAGTCCGCAAGCTGATGCAGGTGTGGGGACAGGCACTCGACCCGATGGCCGCGTGGCTGATCGACCGCGGCATGCGCACGCTCGCGGTGCGCATGGAGCGCCACAACCGGAACGGGCTGGCGGTGGCCGAATGGTGCAGCACCCAGAAAGCCATCGCGCGCGTGCATTATCCCGGGCTGCCCGGGCATCCCGACCACAAGACGGCCAAACGCGTCCTCAACGGTTTTGGCGGGATGCTCGGGATCGAGCTCAAGGGCGGAGCCCGCGCGGCCGAGCGGTTCCTGCGTCCCCTCAAGATCGCCGCGCACGCGGCCAGTCTGGGCGGGACCGAAACGCTGGTGTCCGAGCCGCGGCTCACTTCGCACGCCAGTCTCTCCGCCGCGGACCGCGAGCGGGCTGGCATTCCCGACGGCTTCTTGAGATTTTCCCTCGGTCTGGAGGACGCCGACGACCTCATTGCGGACTTCGCCCAGGCCCTGGCACAGCTGTAAGTGATCAAATTCACGAGCGTTTTCAAAGCCTTCCCGAAAGGGGGGCTCGCCCTCAAGGATATCTCGTTCCATGTCGCGAAGGGCGAGTTCGCCTTCCTCACCGGCCACTCGGGGGCGGGCAAGTCCACGGTCCTGAAGCTCATCTATGCCGACGAGCGGCCCAGCGGCGGCGAAGTGCGCGTCTCCGGATTCAACGTGGCCGAGCTGCGCCAACGCGACATCCCGATGCTGCGGCGCCGGCTGGGCATCGTATTTCAGGATTTCCGCCTGCTCGAGGACCGCACCGCCGAGGAGAACGTGGCGTTCGCGCTCGAGGTGACCGGCGCCCGCCGCAACGCCATCGGGGCGCGGGTGATGCGCGTGCTCACGCAGGTCGGGCTCGCCGCCAAGGCGCAGGCCTACCCGCGCGAGCTCTCGGGCGGTGAGCAGCAGCGCGTGGCGATCGCCCGGGCGCTGGTGAACGAGCCGACGGTGCTCCTCGCGGACGAGCCGACCGGCAACCTCGACGAGCGCGCCACCCGCGGCGTGTTCCAGCTGCTGCGCGACATCAACGCCAGCGGGACGGCGGTCGTCATGGCCTCGCACGACCTCGACCTCGTGCGCCAGGCCCCCTATCGCGTGATCGAGCTGCAGGAAGGCGCCGTGGTCTACGACTCGGCCGTGGACGAGCCGCGGGGCGATTCGGCACCGGCGTCGTGAACCTCACCGTTCGCGAGGCGCTCCTCGCCTTCCGCCGCGCGCCGCTGTTGTCGGCGCTCTCCGTCACCACCATCGCGTTTTCGCTGTTCGTGCTGGGCCTGTTCGGGCTCGTGGCGGTGAACCTGCAGAACGCCCTGCGACGGGTCGCCGAGCGGGTGGAGATCGTGGCGTACGTGCTCCCCGGTACGCCCGCAGAAACGATCACCCTCGCCCTCAAGGACATCGAGGCGTTCCCGGAGGTGGCTGCGGCGACGTTCGTGTCCGAGGACGAGGCGCTGGCCCGCGCCAAGGCGGAGCTGGTGGAATTCCGGGACGTCCTCCGGGAGCTTGAGCACAACCCCCTGCCCGCCTCCCTCGAGGTCAAGCTCAAGCCCGCGTTCCGCGACGCCGAGCACGTGAACGCCGTGGCCGACCGGCTGCGCGGCTTCGGCTTCGTGGACGACGTGCGCTTCGGGCGGGACTGGGTGGAGAAGCTCGATCGGCTCCGCCGGCTCGCCGCGGCCGTCGGCATCGTCGTCGGCGCGGCCTTCGCCGGCGTGGCGATCATCATCATCGGCACCACCATCCGGATGGCGGTGCTGCAGCGCAGCCGGGAGATCGCGATCATGCGGCTGGTGGGCGCGACTGACGGCTTCGTGCGCCGCCCCTTCCTCCTCCAGGGCGCCATCAAGGGGCTGCTCGGCGGGGTCGTGGCGGTGGCCCTCTCCTATGGCGCGTACATGCTGATCGACCGCTTCCTCATCCAGGTCAGCTTCTTCACCCACGAGCAGGCGCTGGTGATCGTCGGCTTCGGGGCGTTGATCGGGCTCATGGGCAGCCTCCTCAGTGTGGGACGGCATCTGAGAAAAGTATGAGA
>CAZXKD010000084.1:0-1558 GCA_964641215.1 uncultured Gemmatimonadaceae bacterium | reverse complement strand
TCGGGCTCATGGGCAGCCTCCTCAGTGTGGGACGGCATCTGAGAAAAGTATGAGACGTCGCGCTCCCCCTGAGAGTCGTCCAACAAAGGCGTCGAACGAACTCGTCCAACGAAACCGTGAGCGATTTCACGCCTTCGTTAGACGCCTCTGTTTGACGCTGTTGTTCGACGTCGTTCTGTGTTCGGGGTTGTCGGCCCAGCGCCCGACCTTCGATCAGCAAATGCGGGACAACCAACGCCGCCTCGAAGACATTCGCCGCGAGCGGTCGGCGGTCGAGCAGGAGTTGGAGCGGCTGCGCACCCAGGCCCACTCGATCGTGGACGAGCTGTCCAACCTGGAGCGCCAGCGTGACGCGACCAACCGCATCGTGAACGAGCTGGACCGCCAGATCGGCGGGCTCGGCCTCCAGATCGATCAGATGACGGTGGATCTGATCCTCGCGCAAGACGCCCTGGCCGAAAAGCGCGCCGTGCTCGAGCGCCGGCTCGTGGACATCGCCAAGCGCGGCGCCCTTTACTCCTACCAGGTGCTGCTCGCCGCCGAGAGTTTCGGCGATCTGTTATCACGCTACAAGTACCTCTACCTGGTGAGCCGCCAGGATCGGTTGCTCACCAACGACATGACCAAGCTCAAGAATCGCATCGCGCGGGAACGGCAGGCGCTGGTGGACGCGCGCGACGCGCTGGCCCGGCGCAAGCTCGAGCGGGCGGGCGAGCTGCTCCGCTACGTCGACCTCGCGCACCGGCGCGAGACGAACCTGGCCGCGACGAAGCGCAGCATGCGGGAAGCGGAGCGCCGGCTCACCGAGAAGGAACAGGAAGAGCGCCGGCTGAACGACGTGATCGCCGCGCTGGAGCGGGCACGGCGGGAGGCCCTGGCGCGTGGTGCGGCGGCGGGTCCCGCCACGATCACGGAAAGCAGCCTCGGAGCGCTCGACTGGCCCGTGGACGGGCACCTGGTCTACCAGTTCGGCCCGGCCCCAGGCCCCAACAACACGACCATCGTGTGGCACGGGATCGGCATCGCGGCCCCGGCCGGCACCCCCGTGAAGGCCGTGGCCACCGGGTCGGTCGTGCTGGTGCAGCCGCTCGGCACCTACTTGATGACGGTCATCCTGGATCACGGCGGCGGGTACTACACGATCTATTCGACCCTGGAGGACGCCACCGTGGCCAAAGGCGATCGCGTGCTCCGCGGCCAGGTGATCGGCCATGTGGGCGGCGCCAGCACGGACCAGGGCCCCCACCTGCACTTCGAGATCCGTGGCCAGAGCCAGATCGCGCTGGATCCGTTGAACTGGCTGAAAAGACGGTGAGGCGTCGAGGAAAAAGCGTCAAGGAAGTGGTGCTCGAGAGCGGGCCCATTACCGGTTAAGGACGCTCCCCCCCCCCCCCCCCTCCCCCCGCACCCCCCCCTGCCCGGGCTCCCCCGCCACGACCCCCACCCGCCTTCCCTTCTCCACCTTCCCCGAGCTGCCTTTGCCGCGCGTGTTCTCATCGCACGCCGACCAGCCGCCCGAGGCGAACGAGCTCGCGGTCCCGAAGCTTCGGGAGGGCTC
>CAZXKD010000083.1:0-11757 GCA_964641215.1 uncultured Gemmatimonadaceae bacterium | reverse complement strand
ATGACGACGGTGGCACACCCGGCGCGGCCGAGGCGCCGGACATAGTGGCGCAGCTTGGCTTCCGCTTCGCCGGTCACCGTGCACGAGTTGACGACGGCGAGATCGGCGTCCGCGGCGGACGCGACGACCACGGCGCCCTGATCGGCGAACGCCTGACGCACCACTTCGGTGTCGTATTGGTTCGCCTTGCAGCCGAAGGTATGGAAGTAGACGTTCATGGCCGCACCGTGACGCCCAGCAGGAAGGTCCACACACGCTCGGTGAGTCCCGCCGCGCGGCGCTCCAGGTGCTCGAGCCCCACGTCGATTAGCCCGCGTCCTTCGGCGAGCCGGAGCCCGCTGCCGACCGCGGCCCCCCACTCGCGGGGCGCCGCGCCCGCGGGGCTGAAGGGCATGCGACCGCCGCGGACGCCGAGGCGCAGGGGCAGTTGATTGCCCAGCTCCGCCCCCACCGCCCAGTTCGTGGTGTTGTGCGCGTACGGGCCGGCGTCGGCCCAGCTCTGGTATACGACCGTGGCGGCCAGGCGCATCGCCGTCCCGGGCTGCCACCCGAGCGCCCCGCCCAGCGTGACCGGGAGATCATTGCGGGCGATTTCGGTGCCCGCGAGCCGGGCCCGAAGCCGCGAGTCGGATCGGGCGAACGCGGCCACGCGCAACGTCGGGCCGAGCATCGCGACCGCGCTCGCTGAGATAGCCGCCCCGTCGTAGTTGACGTCCTGCGTCTGGGTGGCGCTGCTGTACGTCGTGTCGGCGAACTCGCGCGCCACGCGGAGCCGCGTGGAGCCGGTGAGCAGGTGCAGGCCCAGCCCCAGCGACAGGCGGCCCCAGGCCCGTGCCGAGGCGGCGAAGCGCAGGTCGACGACACCGCCGTCGCTGGACAGACGGTCGGTGACCGGCTGCGGCGTGCCGCGCACCAGCACCGTGTCCGCGGTCGCGAGCTCGTAGCTGCGGTCGAGGTAGGTCGCGAACCCGCCACCCAAGGTGATGCCGTGCCCGATCGGGCCCGAGAGGCCCACCTGCGGGAAGCGGGAGGTCCTGAGCGTCGCCTCGGCCCCGCCGAGGCTCACGTGGCGATACGAAGTGCTGGTGAGCGTCCAGGCCGTGAGCCGGTTTTCATCGCTCAGGGCGGCGTCCGCCAAAGCCGAGGTCGGGTCGAAGGGCGCGAAGGCACCGGCGGTGCTGCGAACCCGCACACTCTCCATGCGGCCCGGCGTGCCCAACCCCTTGATCCCGAACTGGGAGTCCTGAGCGCCCAGGGTCGCGGCGGCGCATACCGTGAGGACAGCGGCCAGCACCAGGCGGCAGGTAGCGCTGGGGCGAGGGGAAGCGGTCATGGCGTCCCGAACGGGTAGCGGGGGAGGTAGGTGAGGTGCAGCGCCGGCCGATACGCGAGAGCTCGGGAGGAATAAAACCGGATCTCCGCGAACGTCGCCCCTTCCTGCAGGCGGGAGACGGCGTTGGGGATGTCGATCACCTGACGCAGCAGCAGCGTGTGGGGGATCGTGGTGTCGGTCTGCCACGCGCGCAGGAAGTTCGTGACCTCCACGGTGACGGTGTCCAGCTTGCCGACGAAGACCGTGGCCGAGTCGGGGTGCAGGGTCGCGGCCGTCGAGAAGGGGGATTTCGCCCCGAAGTCCGCCGCCACTTGATGCACGGCCACAAAGAACGAATCACCGGGCACGCCCTGGGCGGCGACGGCCGGTACGAGGATCAAGGTGGCGCGGACGATCTGCGTCGAGTCGCGGATCGCGCGCGGCAGGTCCACCCGGAGCAGCGAGCGCGCCGAGGGCACGCCACCGACGGTGAGGTTCGAGTCGAGCGCCGGTGGTAGCCGGTTGAAGACGAACGTGTCGAAGGCCGTCGCCGCAGACTGGTGTTTGCCGATGATGGTGCCCGCCGAGTCGAAGCGGTTGTACCAGATCAGCCCCGCGCCTGCGCCACTCTCGAGCGAGGCCAGGGCGATGCTCGTCGGTTTGTCGGCGGTGACCCGGACGCCGAGCGCGACCTTCCCGGAATCGGTCGGCACCCAGGGGATCTGTAACGAGTCGAACCTGAACACCAGAACCAGGCGAAGCTGCGGCGCTAACGTGCTGTCGATCGTCACGCGATCCCCCGTCGTGGAGTCGATCTGGCCCGGCCGGGCGAGCAGGCTGTCGACGTTGATGCGACGGACCGGGGTGACGTTGAAGGAGTCGCTGAGCGCGGTGAAGGCGGTCATGCTATCGATGGTGAGGGGCAGCCGGTAGAACGACAGCCGGAGGTTGTGAGCCGACGTGTCCCGCCGCAGGATCTGCAGCTGCACGCGCACGGAGTCCGGTGCCATCAGGGGGCCGGTGGTCGTATCGGTGTTCGCGATCAGGGCCCGCGTAGCGACCGGCCCGAACCGGAGGATCGGCCGACTGTCCAGGGTCGGCAGACTATCCGCCAGGAGGACGCCGGCCCCCTGCGGGCTCACATACCCGATCGGCCGCCCGTAGGAGGAGTCCCGCCCGATCATCCCGGCGATGATCGTGTCCGTCTGCTGGATCTTGGTGGTCGGGCAGAAGTTCGGGCACTTCCCCGGGGCCGTGAGGTCCTCAGTGCAAGCGAGCGCGAGCCAGGCTCCCAGCCCGCACAGCCACAGGCGCCGACCGCCGCGTCGAGTCACGGGTCGAGCGACTCCTTGGTAAAGGCGGCCGGCAGCAGCTCGGCCAGGGTCCAGCGCCGCTGGCTCTTCGGGCCGGCGGAGATGACTTCCAGCGCCAGACCGAATTCCGCCAGCAGCTGCCGGCAGGCCCCGCACGGCGCGGCCGGGGGATCGACGTTCGTCGTCACGGCGATGCGGCGGAGCTGGCGCGCCCCCGCCGCCACGGCGGCCCCGAGCGCCATCCGCTCGGCGCAGATGGTGAGGCCGTAGGATGCGCTCTCCACGTTCGTTCCCACGAACACGCGGCCGTCCACCGCCTCGAGCGCCGCTCCCACGTGGAACTTGCTGTAGGGCGCATACGCATTCTTCATTGCGCTTCTCGCCAGTACGATCAGGTCGTTCTCGTCCTTCACTGCCATACCTCCCGCAGGAAAGACGTCCCGGCGGCGAGCGTTCCCACCCCGAGATGCTCGGCCACGGTGGCTCCCATGTCCGCGAACGTCCGCCGTTCTCCCAGCCGCACCGGCTGTACTTTCGGCCCCAGCACCAGGATCGGCACCGCCTCGCGTGAATGATCCGTCGAGGGAGTCGTCGGGTCGTTGCCGTGGTCGGCCGTGAGGATAGTCATATCCTCCCCGCGCAGCCGCGCGAGCAGGCGCGGCACCCAGGCGTCGAGCTCCTGCAGTCCCTGATGAAACCCCACCACGTCGTTCCGGTGCCCCCACGTCTGGTCGAACTCTATCACGTTCACGAACAGAAAGCCCTGCTCCATCCCGTCCAGCGCCCGCTCGACCAGACGGTAGGCGTCCGCGTTGGTCGGGGTGTGCTCGCTGGTGATGTTCCGGCCGGCGAACAGATCGTCCACCTTCCCCACGCCCACCCGGGGGAGCCCTCGCTCGGCCAGCCGGTCGAGCAGGGTCGTGCCGGTGGGCGCGATCGAGAAATCCTTGCGGCGCGCCGTGCGCTGATACGCCCCGGCTTTCCCGGCGAAGGGCCGCGCGATCACCCGGCTGACGGCGTGTTCCCCGACCAGCAGCTCGCGGGCGAGCGCGCAGGCCCGGTACAACTCCTCCAGCGGGACCGTCTCCTCGTGCGCCGCCACCTGGAAGACGGAGTCCGCCGAGGTGTACACGATCCATTTCCCGGTGCGCTGGTGCTCCTCACCGAGCTCGGCGATGATCCTCGTTCCGGACGCCGCGGTGTTTCCCAGATACCCACGGCCAGTTCGTCTAACGAATTCGTCCAACAGGGGCGTAGGGAAGCCGTTGGGGTACGTGCGGAACGGTTTCTCCAGCAACACCCCACAGATCTCCCAGTGGCCGGTCGTGCTGTCCTTGCCTTCGGAGGCGGGGAGCGCGATCCCCGTTGCGGCCGTCGGTGCCGCGGGGCACGGCATCCCCGGTAACGGCCGGCAGCAGCCCAGTCCCAGCTGCTCCAGGTGCGGGAGAGCCAGGCCCCCGACCGCTCGCGCCACGTTGCCGAGGGTGTCGCTGCCGGCATCGCCGTAGCGCGCCGTGCTCGGCGACTCCCCGATCCCCAGGCCGTCGAGGACGATGATCGCCGCGCGCTTCATCCGTAGACGCGCGGCAGCCGGGCGCCGAGGCCGGTCAGGAGCTCGCGCTGCAGCATCCCGCTCCAGGCGGCGAACTGCTCGAGCGTGGTGCGTTGGCCGTTCGCGTCGCCGACCAGCGTGGCGACGTCCCCGACCGTGACGGACGCCGTCGTCGCGTCCACCATCGTCAAGTCCATCGTTACCAGGCCCACGATCGGGCAGCGGGCGCCGTGGAGGAGCGCGGTCGCTTCCCCCTTGAGGCCGAGCGAGCGGCGCAGCCCATCGCCGTAGCCGATGCCGAGCGTGGCGACGGTTGTGTCGCGCGGCGCCGTCCACGACGCGTTGTAGCTCACGCTCTCGCCGCGCCGAACCTTGCGGACGCTCACCACGCGCGCCCGCAGGCTCACGACGGGCTTGCCGACCGGCAGCTCTTCGCCGGCGGAGCCGCCATAGAGGTAGACGCCGGGGCGGATCGCATCGAACGCGAACGCCTTGCCGCGCAGTGCAGCGGCGCTGTTCGCCACGTGCAGCAGCGGCGGCCGACGCGCGAGGCGCCCCACCGCTTCCCGGAAGCGCGCGAGCTGCGTGTCGGCCGAGTCGTCCCGCCGGTCGGCCGAGTGAAATTGTGTGTAGCACCCCTCGAGGTACGGCGTATCGAGCAGGTCGGCGAGCGGCTCGATCTCGTCCCAGCGTACGCCGCTGCGTCCCATCCCCGTGTCGACCTCGAGGTGGAACACCCCGCCGCGCCCGCCGCGCGCGATCCAGGCATGGATGCTCGGCTCGTCGCCCAGCGCCGGGGTCAGACGGTGCTCCTGATACGCGTCGAACAGCTCGGAGCGCCCCGGCATCAGCACCAGGATCGGCCGGGTCAGCCCGGCGGCGCGCAGCTCGACACCCTCTTCGAGCGTGGCGACCCCGTAGCCCCAGGGATCGAGCGGCTCGAGGGCCGTAGAGACGGCGACGGCCCCTGCCCCGTAGGCGTTCGCCTTGACGATCGGCAGGAGCCGGGTGCCCGCGACACGCGCGATGGCGCGGGCGTTGTCGACGACGGCGGCGAGGTCTACCTCGACCCAAGCGCGACTGGTGCGCCCGCTGATTGACACGTTCACTGGCGCGCGTATGATACCCGGCCCGGAGGCTAAATGCAAGGCGATTCAGCGCTTGGACGTGCGCTCCCACTCGTCCGCGACCTGCGCGCGCGCTGTCCCTGGGACGGCGCCCAGACGCGCGCCACGCTCCGTCCCTACCTCGTCGAAGAAGTGTTGGAGCTCGACCAGGCGTTGCGAGACGGCGATCCCGCCCGCCTGCGCGACGAGCTTGGCGACCTGCTGCTGCATCTGGCGTTTCAGCTCGTGATCGGCGAAGAGCGGACGGAGTTCGACGCCGAGGCGGTCACGCGCACGTTGGAAGAAAAGATGTGGCGGCGGCATCCGCATCTCTTCGCCGGCGCCGACCGCCCCGATCACGAGACCTGGGAGCGAACCAAACAGAGGGAGCGGGGAGTGGGGAGTGGTACGCTCAGTGGCCTGCCCCGCTCGATGCCGCCCCTGTTACAGGCGTATCGGCTCCAGGAGCGCGCCGCGGGGGTGGGGTTCGATTGGCCCGACGCGAACGGGCCGCTGCGCAAGGTCAAAGAGGAGATCGCCGAACTTGAAGGGGAATGGGGAAAGGGGAATGGGGAAAGGCTGAGCGATGAAATGGGTGACCTGCTCTTTGCCGTCGTCAACCTCGCGCGCAAGCTGGGCATCGAGCCCAGTCAGGCGCTCGAGAAGGCGAACGACAAGTTCACCCGGCGCTTCGAGGGCGTGGAGCGGCTGGCAGAGGAGCGGGGCATGGAGATCGGGCGGGCAAGTCTCGAGGAGCTGGATGCGCTATGGGATGAAGTGAAGCGTGGGTAACCTGCCGTCCGACGGTCCGACGGTGTTCATGGCCAGAGCTTGTACAGCGTCCGCGGGAACGCGATCGCCTCGCGGATGTGCGCGAGGCCGCAGATCCACGCGACCGTGCGCTCCACACCCAGTCCGAACCCCGCGTGCACGAAGGTCCCGTACTTGCGCAGGTCCAGGTACCAGCCGTACGCGTCGAGCGGCAGCCCCTCGGCCTTGATGCGGGCGACCAGCTTGTCGTAGTCGTCCTCGCGTTGGCTGCCACCGATGATCTCCCCGTACCCTTCCGGCGCCAGCATGTCGTTGTTCAGGACCGTGCGCGGGTCCGCGGGGTTTTCCTTCATATAGAAGGCCTTCACGGCTTTGGGGTAATTGAAGACCATGACCGGGCGGTCGTACTGTTTGGCGAGGAGCGTCTCCGCATCCCCGCCCAGGTCCCGGCCCCATTCCATGGCGGAACCGAGACGGCCGAGCTTTTCTACCGCGTCGGTGTACGACAGGCGGTGGAAGGGCGGAACGCAACGCTCCAGCGGCGCCGTGTCGCGCTCCAGCTCCGCCAGCTCGCGCCGGCGGCGCGCGAGGCACCGCGCCACAATGTAGGCGACGAACTCCTCCTGCAGCGCCATGTTGGCGTCGGAGTCGTTCCAGGCGACTTCGGGCTCGACCATCCAGAACTCGGTGAGGTGGCGTCGCGTCTTCGACTTCTCGGCCCGGAAGGTGGGGCCGAAGCAGTAGACCTTGCCGAGCGCGGCCGCCGCGGCTTCGACATACAGCTGGCCGGTCTGGGCGAGATAGGCCTTGCCCAAATCGAAGTAGTCGGTGGCGAACAGCGTGCCGGCGTGCTCGCCGATCGATCCGGTGAGAATCGGCGTGTCCACCAGCACGAAACCGCGCTCGTAGAAGAAATCGCGGATGGCCTGGATGACCTCGTGGCGCACCCGGGCGATCGCCACTTGGCGCCGACTGCGCAGCCACAGATGGCGATGCTCGAACAGGAACGCAGTGCCATGCTCCTTTGGGGTGATCGGGAAGTCCGGGCTGGCCCCGAGTATCTTGAGGTCGACGGCTTGGAGCTCTACGCCGCCACCCCCCGGGGCGCGCGGCTCCGCGCGGACCGTGCCCGTCACTTCGATGGAGGACTCCTGCGTCAGGGCCCCGCAGGCGCTCCACGCCGCTTCCGGAACGTCCTTCTTGGAGAGGACCGCTTGCACAACGCCCGTCCCGTCACGCAGCACCACGAACGCGATCTTGCCGCTCGAGCGGGTGGTCATCACCCACCCGCGCACGGCGACCGTCCGGCCGATGAGGCCGGCGAGCGCGTCGATCTGCAGTGCCGCAGGCATAGGCGCGGCATACTAGTGGCGGCGTTCTGGGCTGTCAACGCGATGGCCTGCGTGCCGCCGGTGCGGTTCGGCCCCGACCGCCAGGAGCTGTCCTGGCCCGCCTACCTCGGCAACGCCCGGCACGATGCGTCGGTCGCGGAATCGTTGAACCCCGACCCTCGACCTCTCTGGCACACCGGCGCCGGTCGCGCCGTCCGCGGCGCTCCGGCGTTGGGAGAGACGGTGTTGGCGGTCGGCACCGTGGACCGCACCGTCGTGCTCCTGAACCGCGAGAGCGGCGAGGTGCTGTGGCGGTCGCGGCTCGGCGGCACCATCCACGGCGGCCCGCTGCTCGACCAGGACCGCCTCTACATCGGGACCGAGGCGTCTCCGGACGGCCGGGTGTACGCCCTGGGCCTGCGGACCGGCAAGCAGTTGTGGAGCGCCAAGACGGATGGCGTCGAGGCGCCCCTCGCCTTCGACGGCGAGGCCCTCTATGCCGGGACTGAGCGGGGCACCGTGCTGCGCCTGGACCCGGAGACGGGGACGATCCGCTGGCGCCGGAGCCTGTCCGGCGCGATTCGCGCCGCGCCGGTGCCGTCCGCCCGCGGGCTCGTCGTCGCGAGCGACGCCGACACGCTGTATCTGTTGAGCCGCGAAACGGGCGAGATCCAGCGGCGCCTGCCGACGCCCGGCGCCGTGCTGTCCGCTCCCTCCTTGGGTGGCGAGCGGCTCTACCTGGGCACGACCGAGGGGCATGTGCTGGCCGTGGATCTCCCTGCGCTCGACATCGCCTGGGACCAGCGCACCGGCGACGCGGTGTACGGCGCGTCCGCCCTGGGGCGGGATACCCTCTACGTGCTCGCGCGCAACGGGAAGCTGTGGATCATTCCCGCTGGGGCGCCGACGACCGCGCGGAGCTTCGACCTGGGAATCGTCGCCACAGCGGGCCCGACCCCGGTCGCCGGCGGAGTCCTGGTGGCGAGCGTCAGCGGAGAGGTCTTGCTGGTGAGTCGCGCCGACGGGTCGATCCTGTGGCGCGCGCGCGTGGACGGGCCGGTCGAGCAGCCGCCGCTGGTACGCGACCGCCAGCTGGTGGTGATCGCGGGGCGCGGCGATATTCAGGTGTACCGATGATGCGCGCCTTGCTGCTCGTGTGCGTCCTCGCGACCGGGGCTCCGACCCTCGCTCCGGCGCAGGATCATGGTCCGGGAGTCCCCCCGCCCGGGGAGCGTGGGCCGTGGCGGCACGCCGTGGTGCACTATGGGAAGTGGGTCGCAGCCGCCGGCGCCGTCGGACTCACAGTCCTCGCGGTCCAGCAGCATAATCTCTCCGCTCGCGAGTGGGACCAGCTCCTGGCCATTTGCCGCGCCAACAACAGCCACTGCGCCACCGGGGCCGATGGACGCTACCTCGACTACCTCGCCGAGTTCCGCTACGAGCGGGCGATTTATTACGATCACCGCGCCCGGCGCCGCTTGATCGGCGGCCAGCTGAGCCTGCTCACCGCCGCCGCGCTGTTCCTCGCCGACCTGCGCCCAGGGAAAGGCCCCGGGAATATTCCCTACCACGGATTGGACGTGTCGCGAGCCCCCGACGGAGGTGGCATCCTGCTCGGGCTGCGGCTCACCTTCTAGCCGACGCGGAACAACTCGAAGCCTCGTTCGTAGCGCCGGAGAATGCGGGCGCGGTACGCCGCGTGCCGGGGGTGAGCCAGCGCCGGATCCGCGTCGATGATCTCCTTGGCCGCGCGTCGCGCCGCCTGCAACAGGTCGAGGTCACGGGCGAAGTCCGCCCAGCGCAACGGGACGCCGCCGGACTGTCGCGCCCCAGCGAGCTCCCCCATGCCGCGCTCCTGCAGATCGAGCTCGGCGATCGCGAAGCCGTCGGTCGTCTCGGCGAATGAGTGCAGTCGGGGCGCCGCCACGGGCAGGTTCGAGAGCAGGATGCAGTGGCTGGTGGATGCTCCCCGCCCCACGCGCCCGCGCAGCTGGTGGAGTTGCGCGAGGCCGAAGCGCTCCGCGTGCTCGATCAGCATCACGGTCGCGTTGGGCACGTCGATCCCGACCTCGATGACCGTCGTGGCCACGAGAATGCCGACGCGGTTGTCGCGGAACGCTCGCATGACCTCGTCGCGCTCCTCGGGCTTCATGCGGCCGTGCACGAGGCCCACCCGAACCTCGGGGAAGGTCTTCCCCAGGGTCCCTGCCATCGTGGTGGCCGCTTTGAGGTCGGCGCGCTCGGACTCCTCGATGACGGGATAGATGACGTAGGCCTGCCGGCCCGCGGCGCACTCCTGCCGGATGAATTCGTAGATCTTCCTGCGGGCCGCGTCGGTCCGCAGCGCGGTCTTCACCTGGCCGCGCCCCGGCGGCCGCTCGTGCAGCTGCGTTACATCGAGGTCGCCGTACAGCGTCAGGGCAAGCGAGCGCGGGATCGGCGTCGCGGTCAACAGCAAGACGTCGGGTGCGTCCCCCCCTCCTCCCCCCTCCCCCTTCTCGGCGAGCGCGGCCCGCTGCTCCACTCCGAAGCGATGCTGCTCGTCGATCACCGCGAGCCCAAGGCGCTGGAACCGCACCGACTCCTGAATGAGGGCGTGGGTCCCCACCACGAGCCGCGCCCCGCCTGCCGCGATCCGCTCACGCGCCGCGGCTTTCTCGATCGACGATAGCCGCCCGAGCAGCAGCTCCGGCTGGATCGCGAGCGGCGCGAGCAGTCGCGACAATGTGGCGCCGTGCTGCTCGGCGAGCAGCTCGGTGGGCGCCATCACCGCCGCCTGATAGCCGTTCTCGGCCGCCAACAGCATCGCGAACAGCGCCACCACGGTCTTCCCCGTCCCCACGTCGCCCATCAGGAGGCGGTGCATGCGCTCCGGCGACGTCATATCCTCCGTGATCTCCCGGATCGCCTTGCGCTGATCCGCGGTGAGCTCGAAGGGGAGATGCTCCATGAGCTGCGTCGTGAGCTCCTTCTTCGACTCGAAGCGGATTCCCACCCGCGCGCGCTTGGCGAGGAAGCGGGCCCGCGCCTGCACCAGTTGCTGGTCGAAGAACTCGTCGAAGGCGAGCCGCCGCCGTCCCGCCTCGGCGGCGGCTACCGTCTCGGGCCGATGGACGGCGGCCAGCGCGGCGGCCAGGCCCGGCAGGCCGAGGCGCCGCTGCAACGCCGGCGGGTGGGGATCGTCGACAAGCGAAAGCAGGGCGTCGAGATGCTGGTGCACGAGCAGGCGGATCTGTTTGTGGGAGAGGCCCTCGGTCGCCGGGTACACGGGGAGGACGAGGCCACGGTCGGGCCCGGGCTCGTCCTTCTCCGCGAGGACGATGAACTCGCGCGGCACGAGCTGCCGACCATGGTAGTACCGTACCGGGCCGGTGACGAGCAGCAGCTGCCCGACCTTGATCGTGCGCTCGAGAAACGGCTGGCCCGGCCAGCCGCATTCGAGCACTCCGCTCTCGTCCTTCAGAACCGCGCGGAACACCCGCAGCCCTCGGCGCGTGGGGAGGATCCCGGTGCTCACTACCCGTCCCACGCAGCTCACCTCACGGCCCGTGTGAGCGCGGGCGAGCGGGGTGATCGTGGTGGCGTCGAGGTAACGGTGCGGCGTGTGGTACACCAGATCGCCGACGCTGCGCACGTCGAGCCGGGCGAGGGCCTCGGCGCGCTTGGGCCCAACGCCTTTCAGGTATTTGACGGACGTGGTCAGCTCGAGCGTCACTCGCTCACCAACCGCCTGGCGTAGAGGGTCGCGTCGAACACGGTGAGATCGTCGAGCGCCTCCCCGGTGCCGACGAAACGGATGGGCACGGGCACCGCCCGGCGCAGCGCCACGACCCCGCCGCCGCGGGCCGTGCCGTCGAGTTTGGTGACGATCAGCCCCGTGAGCGGGACGGCGGCCGCGAACAGCTTCGCCTGTTGCACCGCGTTCAGGCCGACGCCCGCCTCCACCACCAACAACGACTCGTGGGGCGCGCCGGCATGCTGGCGCCCGATCACGCGCACGACCTTTTGCAACTCCTGCACCAGGCGCTCCTCGGTGTGGAGCCGGCCGGCGGTGTCGACCAGGACGGTGTCGTACTCGCGGGCGCGGGCGGCCTGGAGCGCGTCGAACGCGACCGCCGCGGGATCGGCGCCGGCCGCCGCCGGACCGACCCATGGCGCTCCCAGCCGCTCCGCCCAGATCTGCAACTGCAGCACCGCCCCGGCGCGGAAGGTGTCCGCCGCCGCCAGCAACACCTGACGGCCCTCGACCTGCAAGCGTCGGGCGAGCTTCGCGGCCGTGGTGGTCTTTCCCACGCCGTTGACGCCGAAGATGAGGATCACCGTGGGGGGAGTGGCGGCGCTCGCCAGGCGGCCCGGCTCCTGCGGGGCGCCC
>CAZXKD010000082.1:0-11775 GCA_964641215.1 uncultured Gemmatimonadaceae bacterium | reverse complement strand
CTTCGCGAGCGTGCAGTAACTCTTCCGCCGCCGCCTTCCGGAATGCGCCCCGGGCCACGCGCGGCCGCAGCCCGGCGACGGCGTCGAGCTCGGGATTCCGCAGCGTGACGGCGAGCGGCAGGTGCCGCGGGCGGAGCGTGGCGACGTTGGCGACGATCGCCTCCGAGGCGAAGCGGTCGATGACGTCCGTGAAGATGACCGTGAGCGCGCGCTTGCGGTTGCGGACTGCGAGGTAGCGGAACGCCCCCGGGTAGTCGGGCTCGACCAGCTTGGGGGAGACCCCGGCGAGCACGTCGAGCACCTGCTTGAGCCCGCGGCGCCCGCGCTGCGGCGCGACGAACTGCTGGACTCCGTCGGCGAAGACCATGATCCCGACGTTGTCGTCCTCCTGCGCGGCCGCGTAGGCGAGCTCGAGCGCCGCCTGCACGGCGTAGTCCATTCGGGCCACGCCGGCGACCTCGGCCGTGAGGAGGCGCCCCCCGTCCAAGACCAGCATGACCTGCTGGCGCCGCTCGGCTTCGTACTGGCGCGTGATCACTTTGCGGCGCCGGGCCGTCGCCTTCCAGTCGATGTGCCGGAGATCGTCGCCCGGCACCCACTCGCGCAGGCTCTCGAACATCCGCCCCTCGCCCAACCGGCGTATCGGCCGGCGTCCCAGCTCGCGACGGCGCTGCGCCTGCGCCACCGACGGGCGGAGCCGCATCGACACCAGCGGGGGGTAGACCGACACCTCCCACGGCAGCGAGATCGACGCGCGGCGGACGCCCAGCCCCAGCGGGCCGACGCTGTCCACGACGAAGGCTCCGGCGGTTTCCTTGCCGCGGCGCATCGGGACCACGTCCAGGTCCTCGCGCCGCTCGCTCCGGGCGGGGACGGCGACGCGGCGTGGGGGCTGGAGCCCGCCGAGGACGTCTGGCCGCACTTCGCGAACGCGCAGGTGGGCCGGCCGTCCAGCCTCGTTGACCCACCGGTAGGCGACGCGGCCGCCATGCCCGAGCGAGTAGGCCGGCGGCGCGTCGCGCTCCCCGCGAACGGCCGTCCCGACGCGGGGCGCGAGCCGAGCGTCGGCCCAGATCGCGACGAGTAACGCCGCGTCCGCCATCAGCATCGTGTCGAGCGCCCATCCGACCCAGAACCCCAACAACCCCAGCAGGGCGAGCGCCGCCGCGACCGCCAAGGCACGCCGCGTGCACAGGATCACGCGGTGGGCACCTCCGTCTTGTCGAGAATCGCCTTGAGCGCCGCGTCGGCGGTGACGCCCTCGAGCTCGAGCTCGGGCGCGACGCTGACGCGGTGGCGCAGCACCGCCGGGGCCAGGCGCTTCACGTCGTCGGGGACGACGAAGTCGCGCTCGTCGATGAGCGCCGACGCGCGTGCCGCTTTGAGGAGCGACACTCCCGCCCGCGGGCTGGCCCCCAGCGTCAGGGAGGCCGCCGCACGCGTGGCGCGGACGATCGCCGTGATGTAGGCAGTGATCTGGGGCTCGACCCGCACCGCCTCGGCCGCGCGGCGCAGCGCCTCGAGCCCGTCGCCGTTCGTCACCGCCGTGACGCCGTAGGTCGCCGGGCGGTCGGCTTCGAAGCCCTCCACATAGCGAGTGAGAATCCCTTGCTCCACCGGGGCGGGCGGGTAGCCGAACAACGCCTTCAGCATGAAGCGGTCGAGCTCAGCCTCCGGGAGCGGGTACGTGCCCTCGAACTCCACCGGGTTCTGCGTCGCGAACACCGTGAAGACGTCCGAGAGCGGGTGGCTCCGACCGTCCGCGGTCACCGTGCGCTCCTGCATCGCTTCGAGCAGCGCGGCCTGCGTCTTGGCCGGCGCGCGGTTGATCTCATCGGCCAACACCAGGTCGGCGAAGAGAGGCCCCGGTCGGAACGTGAACTCCTGCGTCCCTCCCCCCGGCCCGGTGAGGATCGAAATGCCGGTGATGTCCGCCGGCATGAGGTCGGGGGTGAACTGAATCCGCTGGAACTTCACGTCGAGCGCCAGCGCCAGGGTGCGCACGAGCAGCGTCTTGGCCGTCCCGGGCACGCCTTCGAGCAGCACGTGCCCGCGGGCGAGCAGGGCGACCAGCACGTCGCGCGTCGCTTCGTCCAGGCCGAGCACCACGCTCCGGAGCGCGTCTAGGATGCGGCGCGCGTCGAGCGCGGGCGAAGTTCCTCCCACACGTCCTCCACGGCTTGGGCGGCGGCGAGCACGCGCTCGGACCCGCCCGGGTGAGTGGTGATCTGCTGGAGCCGCCGCACCGCCGCGCGACCGCGCGGCGAGGGGCTGGCGAGCTCGAGGGCGAGCAGCCACTGCTGCGCTTCGCCGTGCGGGACGTAACCGCTGCGGCTGAGCCGGCGGCGCAGTCCGGACACGATGAGGCCCACGGCAGTGTCGACGCCGACCGCCCCTTCGAGGCCGGCGGCGAGTGCCTCCAGGTGCTCGAGCGGGGACCGCCGCCGCCGATGGATGACGGTCAGCGCCGGGCCGAAGCGGACGGCGGCAACGGCCAGAGCCACCAGCATGACCCCGACGAGCTGAAGGAGGGCCCATCCGCCGGGAGAGCGCGCGAGCCAGCCTAGCACGGCGCCGACGACCGAGCCTTCGCGGCCGTAGCCGTGATGGTACTCGTCCCAGGTCACTCGCCCGCGTCTGGGAGGGGGCGGCAGCAGCAGCGGAGTCATCAGGATGGGCACATCGCCCTCGCGCCAGCGGCGGTTGCGGAAATACTCGGCATCGGCGGCGAGGATCGCCTGGCCCCCGCCCCGATAGCGCAGCCGCGCGATCACCGGCCGCCGCAGGAACGCCGTCCGCAGCAGCGTATCCGTCGCGATCGGCGTGAGCACGGGACACCCGCCCTCCTTGCGCAGCTCGCCGATCGCGCGCCAGCGGGGCGTCGTGTCTTCAGGCGCGGCCTCGCGCGGCTGGAGATAGCGGGTGACCGGCGGCAGGCGAAGGTCCGGCTCCGATGCGGTATGGGGAGGCAGCATGACGGGCAGGCTGTCGACCTCGACCTTTCTCCGACTCTCCTTGGATTCCCAGCCGAGGCAGGCCGTGATGCCGCCGGCGTTGCCCACCGCCAGCACCGCGCCGCCGCCGCGCAAGAACCTTACCATCTCTTCCAGCTCCGCGGGCTGAAGCGCGAGGCTGGGCCCGATCTCCACGAGCAAGGCCGGTCGGTGGCCGTCGTCGCGCGTCAGGTTGAACAGCGGTGTGCGGCGCCGCTCGACGGGCTGACCGAGTCGCGCCAGCACGTCGTAGAGCGCCTTGCTCCCCCCCGGCCCGGTGAGGAAGGTGGACGGGAGCTCGTTCTCGGGCGTGGCTTTGGGACCTCGGACCCCTGTGAAGACGGCGAGGCTCACCGCGACGGCGAGCAGCAGGGCAAGCCACAGCTCAATGCGGGAGAACATGGAGGAGCACCAGCTGCGCATCGGCGCCGAAGTCGCGGTACCCTTGCGCATCGCACGGCACCGCGCCGAACACGTGGCGGTACAGCCGGACGACGAGCGCCGTGAGAGTGGCTCGCCCGGCAGCGTCCAGCGCCGCTTCCCCGGCGTACTCGGCGGGCGTCTTGGACGGATGGAAATGCAGGGCCCGCGCGCCCTCGAGGTCCAGGATGACGGCGGTGAAGCGGTGCGCCAGCGCCTCCGCGTAGCGTCCGGCGCGGGCCAGCTCCTCGGCCCGTCGCAGGTGGGCGCGGGCATCCTCGAGCCGCAACCCGGGAGCGACCGAAGTGGGCCCGGCCCGATGGACGGTGGAGCGGTAGATGCGCCAGGCCACGTACCCGAAGTGCACCAAGATGGCCAGGAGCAGGACGGTGGCGCCCCACAGGAACACCTGAAACAGCGTGGGGTGCGTCTCGTCCAGCCGATTGAGCCAGGCCTGCAGTGCGTGCAGCCAGTGGCTCAGCCATTGCAGCGGGTGGCGGCGCGGCACCCAGTGGTATTCGGGCCGCGCGAACACCTCGCCCACCGCACGACGCACCGAGTCGGCGGAGATGCGCTGAAGGAGTGCGGTGGCGCTCAGACGATCCCCAGCTGCTGGCCGAGGACCTGGAGATCGAACGCCTCCCGCCGCACGCGTAGATCGTAGTACATGAGCGTGAGCACGCACGGCAGGATCGGCGCGAGCACGATGGGCAAGAGGGCCGAGACGACGATCACCGCGGGCTGCAAAGACGGGCTCGTCAGCGAGATGTAGGTTCCGATACCGCCCACGAACGCCGACGGCACGAAGTTGGCTATCAGGTAGGCGATGACGCCGAGACCGAGGAGCTTCAGCTTGAAGGTCCGGGTGAGCTCCCAGGAGCGCCCGAACGCGTCGAACGAGCTCGACAGCTCTTCCAGGACGACGACGGGCGTGGTGAGCCCGTAGCCGCAGACAACGTAAATCACGAACCAGATGAGCGTGCAGGACCCAGCGACGACGAGCAACACGGTGATCGCGACGCCCACGACCTTGCCAAGTGCGACGAGGATCGCCACGCCGAAGCCGCCCGCGATGAGGATCATGAAGAGCAACAACGCCTTGCCGACCGCGACCAGGAACAGGGGGAGGATCCTCGCCGCGCCGAGCGAGAGGGCTTCCGCGAGCGTCGGCTGGCGCCCCAAGTAGGAGGCCGAAATGATGTGGATCGACCCGGCGGTCAGCAGCAGCCCGGCGAGGGTATACGCCACCGCGACGAAGAGGATGAGAAGGACTCCCGTCAGCACGTGATCCTGGATGGCAGCGACCATTTGCTCCGTCCCGCTGAGCGTGAAGCGCAGCCGCAGGTACACAGCGAGCGCGACCGGCAGCCACATGACGGCCACACTCAGCTTCAGGAAGAGCCCGAAATGGCGGCGATACAGGGTAAAGGCCCCGTCGAGAACCTCTCCCATCTCCATGGGCTTGAGGTCGGCCATTGCGTTCGCTCCGTGCGCGGGAAAGCGATAAGATGAGGACGTGAGCGATTCCCCGCGAGCCCTGCCTCCCGCCCGGCCGCCGGATCTGCGGCAGCGGCACGGCGTCGAAACCCCCGAGCATGTCGAGTTACAGTTCGAGCTGGCGGGCGTCGGCTCGCGTGCGGCCGCGGCGCTGGTTGACACCCTTCTGCTGGGGATCTTCCAGATCCTGTGCTGGCTGCTCCTCGGCCTGCTGTTCAGTCTACAGAGTTCGGCGGGAAACTGGGCGTTCGCGATCTTCTTCCTGCTTTACATCTTCACCCTCCTGTTCTTGTATTACGCGCTGTTCGAGGGGCTGAACAGCGGACGCACTCCCGGCAAGATGGCCCTGGGCATCCGCGTGGTCATGGACTCTGGCCGTCCCGTGACGCTGGGCGCGGCAGCCCTGCGGAACCTGCTGCGGCTGATCGACTTCTGGTTTCCCCTCGCCCCCCTCGTGCCGGGCATGCTGTTCGTCTTCCTCACGAAGAGCAACAAGCGCCTCGGCGACCTCGCGGCCGGCACGGTGGTGGTGCGTGATCATCCCACCGAGTGGGCCCTCGCCGCGGTCACCGCTTCGCCGACCCCGGCCACTGACGATTTCGAGGCCGGTCCGCCCGAGCTCTCCGACGACGAGTTCAAGCTGCTCGACCGGTTTCTGGGCCGCATGACCAATCTCGCGCCCGCGGTGCAGGTCCGCATGCTGGTCGAGCTCGCCCGCCGGTTCGAGACTCGCGTGCCGCGTCGCAGCGCCGACCCGGAGCAGTACCTGCTGGCGCTGTTCGCCGAGGAGCAGCGTCGGCGCCGCGGTCGCTTCGCCACGCGCGGGGGGTCGGGACCGGGCGCCGCCGGCCGCACCACCGTCACCGCGGAACGATTCGTTGCCCGCCAGCGGGAGGCTTGGGAACAGTTCCGCGCCACCGCTACCCGGATCGAGCGTGCCGGGGTCGGCGCCCTCTCCCCGGCAGAGATTCCGACTTTTGCGGCGCGCTACCAGGAGGTCGCCGCCGACCTCGCCCGCGCCCGCACCTACGGGGTGGATCCCCACCTCCTCGACTATCTGGAGCGCCTGGTGAGCGCCGGTCACAACGCCCTGTACCGCGCGCGCGGCCGCAGCCGCCCACCCTTGGGGCGCTACCTGCTGGGAGAGTTTCCCGGTGCGGTCGTCGCATCGTGGCGCTATGTGATGGCGGCGTTCCTGCTGTTCGCCGTCCCCGCCGCCGTCGGCTACGTGATGCTGCTCGAGCGCCCGGAGCTGGCGGAGGAAATCGTGCCCCCGACCATGGTGAACCGGGCCGAGCAGGCCGCCGAGCGGCAGGCTCGGGGCGAGGGGTACGCCCAAAGCCCCGACGAGGAGCTGCCCGTCATCGCTTCGGCCATCATCACCAACAACATTGTGGTCTGCTTCTGGGCCTTCACAGGCGGGATGCTCGCCGGCCTGGTCACCCTGTGGTCGCTCGTGATCAACGGGTTGTCCATCGGGATGGGCTTCGGGCTGTTCGCCAACCATCACGCCGCCGGCTACCTCGGCACGTTCGTCGCAGGCCACGGCGTCCTCGAGCTGACGGCGATATTCATCTCCGGCGGTGCCGGGTTCCGGCTCGCGCGCGCCCTGATCGCGCCTGGGGACCGCACGCGCAGGGACGCGCTCGTGATCGAGGGGATGATCGCGATGAAAATGATCGGCGCCGTGATCTGCGTGCTCGCCCTCGCCGGCACGATCGAAGGCCTGCTGTCCGCCAGCGACGCGCCCGCGGAATACAAGTACGCGACGAGCGCGCTGTCCGCGGTGCTCCTCGCGCTCTACTTTGCCAATGGTTGGGCGCACCGGCGCCAGAACGTGCCGCGCGATGCGGCGTCAGACCGTTGGAGTGATCCCCACCTGCCCGCTTAACATCTCGAGATCGAACCCTTCCTTGCGGACCCGCAGATCGTAATAGAAGAGCGTGAACACACAGGTGAGCAGCGGATAGAAGAGCAGCCTCACGATCGCCAGCGGGAGAACGGATGCCGCGCTGCCGGCGAGCGCCACCAGCGCGGATTGAAGAGTAGCAGGTGGCGGGGAGGGCGCCACCACAACGCCGCAGGGCGGTACCGCGGGCGGTGCCGCCGGCTCACTCGGCGGCTTGGAGCATCTGACGCATCCGGCGCGCCAGGGTCTCGATCTGTCTCAGGGTGGAGAGGGTCTCCTCGTCAAACTTGTCCTCGTTGAGCAGCAGCAGCTGGGTTTCCGCGAGGATCGCCGAGAGCGGGTTCGCCAAGTCGTGCCGCAGCTTGGCCATCACGTCGCCGGCGGGAGGATCAGCCATCAGAGCAGCGAGCGGTACAAATCGCGCAGGTGATGGTCCCGCAGGTCGCGCACCGACTGCCAGAGGTCCTGCTCCGAGGTGGCGCAGAAAATCTCCGCCGTGGCGCGCTCGTGCTCGGTGTCCTCCGCCCCGAACAGGATGCGGCCACGCCAGATGCCGTCCTCGGCGCGGTGCACCGAGAGCCGAATAGCGATGAGTTGTCCGTCGAAGCGAATCGGGGTGAGGTCGTGAACGACCGCTGCGCGGGCGTCACTGACCGGATGTCGCGCCGGTTGTGCGGGCATGCCGGACCGTTAGGGCTGGTTTGTGCAAAGATATAGAGAACGACGACTTACGCAATACAGCAGGTGTCAGGTGTCTGGTCCCAGGTGTCAGGGGCGTCACCTCTGATACCCGGCACCTGGCACCTCTAGAGGTGAAACGGTACCGGTGCAAAGGTGATGGCGAACAGCGTCAGCGCGCCCCAGGCGAGCGGCCGCCGTGAGGGCGGCAACGGTCGGTAGGCATCCAGCACCGGCGGATGGCCGAGCCGCCCCCGCGACAATGCGAGGACCAACAACCCCCAGATCAGCCAACCGGTCCAAAGCCATCCCAATGCGGCGAGCCCCACCCAGAAGATCCGCGCCACGCGCTGATGCCACCGTGGCAGCGCGGCATAGAGTATGTGCCCGCCGTCGAGCTGCGAGATCGGGAGCAGGTTCAGCATCGTCACGAACATCCCCACCCAACCGGCAAAAGCGAGCGGGTGGACCGCGATCATGTCCGTGCGGCCGACCACGAGCCGCCGCAGCAGCCAGGTGATCGGCGAATCCCCGAGCACCGTCGCCGGCTCGCGGCCGAAGAAGAGCACCATGCCGTGCACGTCTCCAGCCGCACCGCCGCCCGGTTCGAGGGGGATCGCATGGCTCCGCGCCAGTCCGATCGCCAGCACGGGGACCGCCACGAGGAACCCAGCGATCGGTCCCGCGAGGCCCACGTCGAACAGCTGGCGGCGGTCCGAAAGGAGGGTCCGCAACCGAATGAACGCGCCCATCGTACCGATGAAGGACGGCACGAGCGGCAGCGGGATGAAGTATGGCGGCGAGACGTCGAGCAGATAGCGGCGCGCCGTCACGTAGTGCCCCAGCTCGTGGCACAGCAGGATGGCCAGCAGAGGCAGCGAGAACACCAGACCGGCCGTCCACGCGCGCCAGAACGCCCCCGTGTCCGGGACACCGCGCGAGAAGAACGTCAGATATCCTTCGTAGGGGACCGTCCCGACCATCACGGCGCCAGCGAAGGTGACGGTATACAGCGTCGCTACGAGGAGGACGGCATGCAGCAGCCAGCGCTCCGGCCGCCGCGCAGGGGCGGCGCGGGTCAGGACCAGGTGGCGCCCATCAGGCTCGTCCGCCCAGTAGTAGATCCCGGGCCACTCGGCGAGCGCTCCAGCCAGCTCAAGGGAGGGGCCGGCGTGCGCCGGATGTACAAGCGCGTCAACGACTTCCCGGTCCCGCAGGGGTGTCGTGCGCCAGGCGAGGAGGAACGGGGTCAGATCCACGCGCGCGCTTGACTGCGAGGAAGGGGCGGCCTACTATAGGTGTTCGCACATCTCCGCATTCCCAAGATTCCACCTTCACCGCGTTCACTCCCCCGAGCGGGGGGGTGCCTTCCCGCCATACTGGAGCCGAAGCACACGTGGACATCGCTGAACTGAAGAGGAAGTCCGTCGCGGAACTGCACGCGATGGCCGAGAGCCTGAACATCACCAACTACAGCGGGCTCCGCAAGCAGGACCTCATCTTTCGCATCGAACAATCCCTCCTCGATACCGATACCGTGCTGCGCGGGGAGGGCGTGCTCGAGATCCTCCCCGAGGGCTATGGATTTCTGCGCAGTCCGGACTGGAACTACCTCTACGGGCCCGACGACATCTATGTCTCGCCAAGCCAGATCAAGCGCTTCGACCTGCGCACCGGCGACACCATCATGGGTCAGGTGCGGCCCCCGAAGGAAGGGGAGCGCTACCTCGCCTTGCTGAAGGTCGAGGTGGTCAACGGAGACGAGCCCGAGAAGGCGAAGCACCGGGTCGCGTTCGACAACCTGCGCCCGCGCTACCCGGAAGAGCGGATCCGGCTGGAGCGCAAGGACGCCGACTTGTCGATGCGGGTGATGGACATCCTCTGCCCCATCGGCAAGGGCCAGCGCGGCCTGATCGTCTCGCCGCCCAAAGCCGGCAAGACCATCCTCATGCAGAAGCTCGCCAACTCCATCATCGAGAATCACCCGGAGATCTATCTCATCGTGCTGCTGATCGACGAGCGGCCCGAGGAAGTCACCGACATGGAAGAGAACGTGAAGGGGGCCGAGGTGATCTCCTCCACGTTCGACGAGCCCGCCGATCGGCACGTCCAGGTCGCCGACATGGTGATCGAGAAGGCGAAGCGGATGGTGGAGCACGGCAAGGACGTCGTGATCCTGCTGGATTCGATCACCCGTCTCGGCCGGGCGCACAACGTCGTGGTGCCGCACTCGGGGAAGATTCTCTCCGGCGGCGTGGATGCCAACGCGTTGCAGAAGCCCAAGCGCTTCTTCGGCGCCGCGCGGAACATCGAAGGAGGGGGCTCACTCACCATCATCGCCACGGCGCTGATCGACACCGGCTCGCGCATGGACGAGGTGATCTTCGAAGAGTTCAAGGGCACCGGCAACATGGAGGTGATCCTCGACCGGCGCATTGCCGATCGGCGCGTCTACCCAGCCATCGACGTCCAGCGCTCCTCGACCCGCAAGGAGGAGTTGCTGCTCGCCAAGGAAGAGCTCAATAAGATCTACCTGCTCCGCAACTTCCTGGCCGACATGCCGCCGGTCGAGGCGATCGAGTTCCTCCTCGAGCGGATGAAGCGGACGAAGGCGAACCAGGAATTCTTCGCCACGATGTCCCAGGGGTGAGGCATCGGACTGTCGGACAGTCGGACTGACGGACCGTGACTGCTCCGGACCAACGGCCTTCCCGTCCGACGGTCGGACCGTCCACCTGCCCGACCCTAGGGCGGCTGCTGGGCGTCGATTGGGGCGAGAAACGCATCGGGGTAGCGCTGACCGATGAATCCCAGATTCTCGCTCAGCCACTCACGACCCTCACGCGGCGCCCCGGCAAGCGGTTTCCCATGCCCCAGCTGCTGGCCCACGCGGAGACCCATCACGTGGTGGGGGTGGTCGTCGGGCTGCCACTCGACGAGCACGGCGACGAGGGGGACGCCGCCCGCGCGGCCCGCGCGCTCGCTGCCGACATCGCGCTCCGCTCGGGACGGCCCACCGACCTGTGGGACGAGCGCTTCACCACGGCCCGCGTTCGGCAAGCAGTCCACGAAATGGGCGGGAGGACCCGTGGCCGTGCGGCAGACGTCGACGCCCTCGCCGCGGCGCTGCTGCTGCAGCACTATCTCGACGCCCGGCGGGGCTCGGCAGTATGAAAACGATTGCGGAGTGTGGATTGCGGATCGCGGATTCGAAAGTCGGGCGTCTAATCCGCAATCCGCAATCCGCAATCCGCATTCTAGTAGCCGGCGCCCTGATCTCCTGCGGCGCGGCAACCTCGGGTGGCGATGCGGACAAGGTGATCGTCACCATCCCCCGCGGCGCCACCCTGGACGCCGCCATCGACTCCCTGGCCGTGCGGGACGTGATCCGCTCGCCCCGGCTGTTCGGCATGTACGCCCGGCTCCGCGGACTGGGCTCGGGGCTGAAGAGCGGGGTGTACGGTTTCCGTGCGGGCGCATCCTGGGGGGAAGTGGTGGACGCCCTCAAGCGCGGACGCGGCACGCTGGTCCGATGGATCGTGCCGGAGGGCCTGATGCTGAGCGAAGTCGCAACGCAGGCGCAGGCGCAGCTCGGCGTCCGGCGGGACTCCTTTCTCACGGCAGCCCGCGACCCCGAGGTGCTGCGCCGGCTCGGGCTCGATGCGCAGGCGACCTCCGCCGAAGGGTACCTGTACCCCACCACCTACACCGTGCGCGTGCACATCAGGGCCCGCGAGCTCGTGCGCCTGATGACCGACCGCTTCATCGGCTCCTGGACCACGGCCTGGCAGGCGCGGCTCGACTCGCTGGGCCTGTCGCGCCAGCAGCTGGTCACGCTGGCGTCCATTGTGCAGGCCGAAGTGCGCTACGCCCCGGACCGCGAGTATGTCGCGGCGGTGTACTACAACCGGCTGAAGCGCGGCCGGAGGCTCGAGGCGGACCCGACGGTGATCTACGCCTACGGCCGCCGCCTGAAGCGCGTGTACGAGAAGAACCTGCGTATCCGCTCCCCCTACAACACGTATCTGCACGCGGGTCTGCCCCCGGGCCCGATCAGCCAGCCCGATACGGCGAGCCTGCGGGCTGCACTCTACCCCGCGCCGGTGCCGTACCTCTACTTCGTCGCGCAGCCGGACGGCAAACACATCTTCTCGGTCACGTTCGCCGAACACCTGGCGGCGATCCGGGCGGTGCACCGAATGCGGACCGCAGCGCGCGCGCCGCACCCTCCGGGTCGCTAGCGTCGAGCACCGCGCCGATCACGGCGATGCCGGCCGC
>CAZXKD010000081.1:0-11848 GCA_964641215.1 uncultured Gemmatimonadaceae bacterium | reverse complement strand
GCGGCAACACCCCCCCCCCACCCGCCACACACCCAAGCCCTCTACCGGCGAGGCGTTGCCCCCCGAGGCCCCCCCCCCCTCCCCCCCCCCCCCCCCCCCCCCCCCCCCTCCCTCCCCCCCACTTTGATCGGCCCGCCGCCAGCCGAGCGCACCCGAGCCGGTAGTGAGCAGACCGGGTTGGATCACCCGGAGCGAGTCCACGAGCACCTTGCGGTCGGCGAGCCGGACACGAGCCACGCCGCTGTCGATCAGCGCGCCGACAAGCACCGACTGGGTGAGCGTGGCGACGAGGGCCCCTGTGGGCGGCGCGCCGCTGTCGGCCGCCACCGACCCCCGCAGGGCGAAGGTGAGCCGTGAGGAGGGTCCGGCACCGAGCCAGCGTCGCAAGTCCAGGGCCGTGCCATGCACCGCGAGGTCTCGTCCCTCGAACCGCGCGCCCAGCAAGCCAAGCACGCCGTCGGCCTGGAGCCGGCCTCCGTCGCCACCGGTCAAGTCGGCGTGCGCGGTCAGCGCGGCGACCGGGCCGGCGAGGCGCACGGGCCCCGCCACGCTCCCGGCGAGCGGCAGACTCGGCACGCTCCCACGCAGCCCGTCGAACGAGATCGAATCCGCGACGACATCGGCGACCACGCCGAGGGTATCGGTGCGGCTGTCGAGCCGCACCGTACCGTGCATCTGGCTCATCGGCCGGTCGCCGTCGCGGTGCCCGAGCGTGCCGCTGAACTGTGCGTTCTCGAGCGGGCCCGTGAGGGTCCCCGCCATCGCGAGCGTTCCCTGCAACGACACCGCGGGAACGAGCCGGCGAACGGTGCCGAGGTCCAGGCTCGCCGCGTCCACCGCGAACGGCTCGAAGGCGAGCCCGGCGCGGTTGTCCGCCGAGCCGAGCACATTCACGGTCCCCCGACCCTGCACGCGGCTGACCGGCCATCCCGGCACCAGCGAATCGCGAAATGCCCAATCCACGTCCAGTGCCAGCGCGTCGAGCCGCCCCTCCGCCGTGGTGCGGCCGCTCAGATGACCGTAGAACGGCAGGCGCGCCAGCAAGGCGTGGGCGAGCATCAGGTCGAGGTCTTCGGCCTTGAGATCGGTCTGCCGGAGCCCCACGATCCCGGAGTCGGCGACCGACAGCGCGGTGAGTCGGCCCGTCAGACGGCCGCCGTGATAGGTGAGGTCGAGGGGATCGAGACGCACCTCGAGCACGCGACCGTGGGTGCGCAGGGCAGCCGCCGTGCCGTGCAGCATTGCGCCCTCGGGAAAGCGCGGATCGAGGAATCGCACGTCGGTCAGGCGAGCCGAATCGGCGCGGACGTCGAGGTCGTAACGAACGGTGTCGTGCGGCCAGCGCACCCGGCCTGTGACCGCGAGCTGCGAGCGCGGCAGCCGCACCCGCTTCAGGTCGGCGTCGAGGGAATCCCCGACGATGGTGACGCGTCCGACGACGTCCGCGAGACGCACGGCAGGGTCGGTGATCTCCACCGCGAGGCCGCTAATGTCGGCCCGGATGCCTCGCTCGCGCGGCGCGGACAGCCGCAGCGCCGCGAGCCGCGCCTGCAGGTGCTCGAAGCGACGCACGCGCCGCCGGCCGTCGGGACCGAAGTGGTCGATCTCCAGCGCGCTGTCGGCCCGCTCCCCGCCTCTTCCGGGCCGCGCCTGCAGCCGCACCACCACCGTCCCGTCCTCGATTTGCACGTTCCGGAGCAGCACCAGGGGCGGTGGACGGTGCGGGCCGGTGCCGGGGCCACCCAGCCTCAGCAGCTTCTCCAGATTCAGGCGTCCGTTGCGGTGCTGCACCAGGTTCACGTAGGGACGGTCCAGCGCGACCTCTCGTAGCACCACGCTGCCGGCGGCGAAATCGAACGGGTTGTAGCTGATCTCCGCGTGGGGCAGCCACGCGACCAGCGTCGAGTCGGAGTCGTAGAGCTTCACTTCCGACAGCGTCACCCCAGTGAGCAACGGGCCGCCGACCTCCCCGATCTCGATGGCCCCGTCCACCGCTCGCGCCAGGGATTCTCGCGTCACGGCCGTGAGCAGGGTACGCCCGGCCCCCGACCCGACGAGGGCCGAGAGGGCGCCGAGTGAGCAGGCCAGCAGCCCCACCAGCGACCAGAGCATGGCGCCCAGCGATCGGCGGACCATCAGAACGCCTGCCCCACGGCGAACTGCAACTTGATGCGTCCCCAGAAGGTCGTCGGGCGTCTGGTGCGATAGGAATCGCTGACCTTCGTCAACGAGGTGCCGTCCTGAATGAGCAGGGGACCCGCTTCGTCTGCATACCCCTTGTAGGCCGCGTCCAAACGCACGGGCCCGAGCGGGGTGGTGAAGCGCACCCCGGCCCCCGGCGTGACGCGCACGCTCCTCGTCGAGAACACCTCTTGACCCCGGTTCCACACCTGCCCGGCGTCCAGGAAGAACGCGACCCGCATGCGCTGCGGGAACAGCGGCGTTGCGAAGCGCAGCTCGGCGTTGAAGACGAGGGCAGAGTTCCCACCGGTCGGCGCAGGGCGGACTTTGGAGGAGTCGGTATCGCCGACCGTATCGACATACACGCGGGGCCCGAGCTCGTTGAGGCCGTAGCCGCGCACCGAATTCGGCCCGCCCGCGTAAAAGCGCAGTTCGGGCGGGACGAACAGCACGCTCTGCCCGGAAAGGGTGATGCGCTGCGGCAGGATGGTCCCGCCGCGCAGCCGCCAGGCGAACACGGCGCGGCGGCCGAGGGGGTAGTACTGCGCGATCGCCAGCTCCCCGCGGTTGAACTCGTAGAATGGGTCGGAGCCCACATGGCGCGACGTATGCATCAGGCTGAGCGATACCACGCTCCCATCGGTCGGGTCGAGCACGTTGTTGACACGGTCCCGCACCGCCGATAGGGTGACCGCCGCGAACCGCCGCGTGTTGGCCAGGAACGCCCGGTCGCTATCGGCGCAGACGCGAAACAGGCTGCAGTAGACGGCCGGGTCGGCGCTGGTGTGGCCCACCGAAAAGCCGTAGCCGAGCGTGATCGGAACGCTGCGCCGGGCGTTGAACGTCACGGCCAAGTTCGTGCCTACCGCCTGACGGGTGTACTCCTGGTACTCCGAGCGCCGCTCCGCGAACACCCCCACGCTTGCGCTGTGCCGGGAATTGATGAATGCCGGTTGCGTCAACGTCGCCCCCACGCTGTAGTTCAGCGTATCGGAGGTCCGGTCGCTCCGCAGATACTGGCAGACGTTGTCCTTGAATCCCGCATCGAAGGGAGACCCCACGCCCAGTTTCGAGACACGGCCGGTCACGTCGAGCGTCCGCCCGCCACTCATGAAATCGTAGGCGAACCAGCCGGCCTGCACTCGGAAGCAGTCCACCGAGCCATACCCCGCGCCAGCGCGCACTCCGTGCAGCGGCCCCTCGGCCACCCGGACCAGCACACGGACCGGCGTGTCGCCCTCGCCTCCCGCTCCGCCCCCCGCACCCCCCGGATCGCTTGCGCCGCCTGGCACCGCGGCGGGGGGCGGCGGCACCGAGTCGAGGAGACTGACACTGGCCGCTAGGAACGGCCCCAGACTGTACAGGTCCCGCTGGCTCTGGAAGAGCCGATCCTCGTGATAGGGATCGTGCGGATGCACCGCCAGCACGCGCAGCACCGTGGTCGTATCGACGTGCTCCACGCCGCGCACCACGATCTCCCCGATGCGCGCCGGGGGCCCCGGCACCGCTTCGAGCGAGACCTGAGCCGTCATCGTCGTGGCGTCCGCGTCGAAGTTGCGGAGCACCTCAGCCCAGGGATAGCCGCGATTGCGGAGCCAGCGGGCCAATGTGTCGGCCGACGCCTGGAAGAGGAAGCGGTCAAACGCGTCGCCGACCTCCAGCGGCAGCGCGCGGTACAGCCTCCGAAGGTCGAACGCCGCCGAGTCGAGCCCCAGGATTTCGATTTTGGTGACCCGCACCGGATCGCCCTCGGTGATGCGGAACGTCACCCGCACATCCTTCGCCGTCCGCTGCACCTGCGTGTCCACCACCGCATTCACATACCCGCTCTGGCGGTACAGGAGCAACACACGGACCACGTCCCGCCGGAACTCCAGCTCGTCGAAATAGCGCTTCTCCCCCAGACCGATCCACCGCAGCCACCACTTCGAAGCGAAGTCACCGGAGTTGGTCGTCGCAATCGCCGTGCTGAGGGTGTAGTCGTCTATGGCGTGGTTGCCGATGAAGGACAGCCCGCGCACCATCCGCTGCTCCTGTTGGGCGGCGAGGGGCGGGGGGACCGCCGCCGACACGGCGACGAGCGCGGAGAAAACGAGAGCACGCAATTGACTCAGTCCGGCAGCATCCGTATGTTGACCGGCTTCCACCCCACTGTCAACCTTTTCGACACCAGTTGGCATGCGATTGTTTCCACTGTTTGCCTCTGCCGCGCCGCTGTGCTTCGCCGCCTGCGGGTCGAAATCGGGCAAGATCACTGCGCTCGCCTACTACGAGACGTATGACCCGCGCTCGCTCGACCCGGCGCTGTCGACCGACGTGCCGACGGGGGAGATGGTCTCCTACGTCTTCGATGGGCTCACCGCGTTCGATGTGAACGGCAGGCTGCGGCCCGGCCTCGCCGACCGCTGGCGGATCGAGCGGAACGGGCAACGCTACGTCTTCCACCTGCGAGCGGGCGTCCGCTTCCACAACGGGCAGCCCCTGAAGGCCGCAGACGTACGGGCGAGCTTCCTCCGGGTCCTCGATCCGGCCACGACCGGCGGGCGCGCCTGGCCGCTGTACCCGGTGGCCGGGGCGCAGGCCTATGCCGCGCGCGCCGCGACCGAAGTCCGCGGTATCCAGGTCCTGGGCGACACGGCCGTGACGTTCGACCTCGCCGAGCCGCTCGCGATCTTTCCGAAATTCCTGGCGATGCCGGTCGTGTCGGTCGTTCCTTCCCCCGCGCCGGCCGACCTCGCCGCCCACCCAGTCGGGACCGGGCCGTGGCGATTCGTGGCGTGGCAACACGACGACTACCTACTGTTCGCCAAGAACCCCGACTATTGGGGCGGCGCGCCGCTCGCCGACACGCTCAGCGTCCGGATCATTCCCGAGCCGCTCACGCAGGCTGCCGAGCTGGAGGCCGGGCGACTCTCGGTGGTCGAGGTGCCGTTCGGCGAGGGCGCGCGCTGGCGGGCGCAGCGCCCCGACTGGCTGCAGGGGAAGCCGGGACTGCGCGTCATGTACGTCGCACTCAACAATCAGCGCGGGCCGCTTACCGACGTGCGGGTGCGCCGCGCGATCAACTACGCGGTGAACGTCCCCGAGATCCTGCGCACGGTGTGGGATGGCCGCGGCGTGGCGGCACGCGGGGCCATCCCGCCGCTGCTCGGCGGCTCGGATACCGCCCGGGCGGGATTCGGCTACGACCCGACCCAGGCCCGGCAGCTGCTCGCGGCCGCCGGCTACCCGAACGGCTTCGCGATCCAGTTGTGGCGCCAATCGAGCAACGTCGTGCTGGGCCGCGTGGCGCAGGCGGTGCAGGCCGACCTCGAGAAGGTCGGCATCCGCGTGGAGCTGGTGGAGCGCGACGCCTCGAGCCAGCGGCAGGCGGCCCGCTCCGGCAAGGCCGACATGGCGCTGCTCGACTGGTGGGCCGATTACCCCGACGCCGACAACTTCCTGTTTCCGTTGTTTTACAGCGGCAACTTCGGGCCGGGCGGCAACTACGCCTTTTACCGTGACCCGATCACCGACTCGCTCATCCTCCGCGCCCGGCGCACCAGCGACGACGTCGCGCGCACGGCGCTGTATCGCCAGATCGACGAGCGGGTCTACAGGGCCGCGCCCTGGCTCTACTTGTGGTTCCCCGTCGACCTGTGGGCCAAGCACCCGACGGTCCAGGGGTGGGAGTTCCCGGTGATCTCCAACGGCCAGCGCTGGACGGGGGTGCGCCGCCTCCCGTGAGCCGGACGCTGGGGCGCCGCGTGCTCCTGACGGTGCCTACGCTGTTCGGGGTGCTGGTCGTGGCCTTCCTGCTGCTCAACGTTGTGCCGGGTGACCCGGTGCTCGAGATGGTGGGGGAACGGGCCGACTCGGCGACGATCGCGCGGTTGCGGGCCGAGCTGCACCTCGACGACCCGCTCCCGGCGCAGTTCGGGCACTACGTCTGGGGCGTCGTGCGCGGCGATCTGGGCCGGTCGTACATCACGCGCCGACCGATCGCGCGGGACCTGGCCGAGCGATTCCCCAGGACGGTGCAACTGGCGCTGGCGGCGATGACCTTCGCGGCGGTTACCGGCATCACGCTCGGCGTCCTCGCCGCCGTGCGCGCGGGGGGCGCCTTCGACCGGATCGCGATGCTCCTCTCGTATCTGGGCGTCTCCTTCCCGGTCTACTGGGTGGGGCTGCTGTTGATCCTCCTCTTCGCGGTCACGCTGCGCTGGTTGCCGCCGTCGGGCTCGGGCGGCGTCGCGTTTCTCCTGCTCCCCGCCGCGACGCTGGGCATGCGCAGTGTGGCGTTCCTCGCCCGGATGACGCGCGGGGCGATGCAGGAGGTGCTGTCGAGCGATTTCATCCGGACGGCGCGGGCTAAGGGTCTGTCGGAGCTCGCGGTGGTGGGCAAACACGCCTTCCGGAACGCCCTCATTCCCGTGATCACCGTGCTTGGGCTAGACGTCGGCAACTACCTGACGGGGAGCCTGCTCACCGAGACGATTTTCGCCTGGCCTGGTGTCGGGCGCTACGTGCTGTCGGCGATCGAGAAGCGCGACCTCCCCGCCATTCAGGGGAGCATCCTGTTTCTCTCCGTCGTGTTTGTCGTGGTGAACCTCTTGACGGATCTGGTCTATGCGAAAGCTGATCCTCGCATCGCTTACGATTAGCACCGGGCTGGCGGCGCAGACCGCGGCGCCTCCCGGTCGCACCAAGCCCTTGCGTGGCTCGCTCGAGCACCGCCTCACCACCCTGCTCGATGCGGCGCCGTTCGACCGGGCCACCTGGGGCGTCTTCGTGCAGGATGATCGCGGACGCGTGCTCTACCAACGCAACGCCGACCGCTACCGCGTGCCGGCGAGCAACACCAAGCTCGTTGTGACGGCGACCGCCACGGTGCTGCTCCCCTCCGACTATCGCGTGCGGACGAGCCTCTATACGAACGGCCGCCTCCAGGATGGCGTGCTGCACGGCGATTTGGTGCTGTACGGCCGCGGCGACCCCACCTGGTCGGAGCGCTGCTACTCCGTCGACACGCTCGCGCCAGGCGCCTGCGACTCCGCCTTCACCGTGGTGGACCGGCTTGCCGACTCGGTGCGCGCCCGAGGGATCCGGCGCATCACCGGGAAGGTGGTTGGCGACGGCTCGTTCTTCGAGCGGACGCTGGTCCACCCCGCCTGGAACGCGTTCGATCTCAACTGGTGGTACGCCGCGCCGGTTTCCGGGCTCGGGTTCCACGACAACAGCGTGGACTTCCACATCGCGCCGGGCGCAGCCGCGGACCAACCGCCCGGCATCACCTGGTCGCCCGACATCGGCCTGTTCACCTTCGAGAACCGGGCTCGCACAGTCCCCGCCGATTCGAGCACCACGATCGGGGACAACTTCTTCCGTTCGCCGGGCGTGGGGACCTGGGACATCTGGGCTGAGGGCACCGTGGCGCTGGGGCGGAAGCCGTGGATCGAGAGCTTCGCGGTCCCGGACCCGAACCTGTATGCGGCCCGCGCCCTGGCGACGGCGCTGCTGCGCAAAGGGGTCAGCGTCGAAGGGGGCACCGCCGGCACGACCGACTCACTCGCCTACCGCGCCGTGCGTTGCTGCGCGTCGCCCCCACTCCCCCCCCTGGCCGAGTACCTGGGACGGCCTCTGGGCGACGTGCTGTTTCCGATTCTGAATTCCAGCCAGAACTGGTTCGCCGAGATGTTGCTCAAGATCCTCGGGCGGGAATTCCGCGGGGAGGGATCCTGGGAGGCAGGGTTGGACGTGGAGCGACGCTTCTTGATCGACTCGGTGAAGATCGATTCCACCGCCTTCAGCCTCGAGGACGGGTCGGGGCTCGCGGCCGGTAATCTCATCGCGCCGCGCGCGTTGGTGCAGCTCCTCGCCTACATGCGCCGCCATCCCAAGGGCGCTCCCTTCCTGGCGGCACTCCCCCATTCGGCCCAGCCCGGCTCGCTGCTCAAGCGCTTCGTGGGCACGCCGCTTGAGGGGCACGTCACAGCCAAGACCGGCAGCATCGATCGCGTGAACAGCCTGTCGGGCTTCCTCGACCGGCCCGACGGCCGCACGTACATCTTCAGCGTCCAGGCCAATGCCCATAGCGTGCCGTACCAGCAGATGCTGGCGCGGATTGATTCCGTTGTCGTGGAGATTGGGAAAACCAAATAACGAGAGACGTCTAACGACTACGTCGAACGACTGCGTCGAACGCATTCGTTAGACGTTCCTGTTCAACGCCTTTGTTCGACGTCTCTGGTTTGTTCAGTCTTCTTTCTGTCCAAAGAGGGCCATGTTACTCGAGTGCCCCGGCTCGATCTTCGCGGCGGGGTTGATGAAGTGCACCGCGTGGTTGACGGCGATGCACGCCTCGGCGACGCCGGTGGCGATGAGCTTCAGCTTCCCCGGGTAGGTGGTGATGTCGCCGGCGGCAAAGATGCCGGGGAGGTTAGTCGCCATCGTCTGGGTGACCTTGATGTCGCCTTTCTCTACGTCGAGGCCCCACTCGGCGATGGCCCCCAATGAGGAGATGAAGCCGAGCTGCGGCAGCACGGCATCGATGCCCAGCGTGTCTTCCTGTTTCGTCTTGTTGTTGACGATCGTGACGCGCTCCACCACGTCGCTGCCGTGGATGGCCTTCACCTCGCAAAACGTGCGCAGCTCCATCTTCTCCTCCGCGCACAGCCGGCGCACCTGATCGACCGTCGCCTGATGGGCGCGGAACCCGTCTCGCCGGTGGATCATCAGGATTGACTTCGCGATCCCCTGCAGGTTCACCGCCCAGTCGAAGGCCGAATCCCCGCCACCCACGATGATCACGCGGCGGCCCGCGAACTCCTCCTTGTTCAGCACCCGGTCGTAGAGCCCCCGCCCCAGCCACTGGTCGGCCTCTTTGAGCGGCAGCTTGCGGGGCGTGAACGCGCCGATGCCACCGGCGATGAGCACCGTGCGGGACGGATACTCCTCCTTGTCGGTCACCACGATGAAGAGCGGCTTGCCGTCTTCACCCTCGCGCTTAAGGCCGACCACCTTTTCTCCCAGATGCACCGGTGCCCCGAACTGGAGACCCTGCTCGGCCATGCCCTTCACGAGGTCTTTGGAGAGCACCTTGTGGAAGCCGGCGACGTCGAAGATGTACTTTTCGGGATACAGGGCGGTGAGCTGGCCGCCCACCTGGTCCAAATTGTCGATGAGCCGGCAGGACGCGCCCCGCATCCCCGCGTAGAACGCCCCGAACAGCCCCGTAGGGCCGGCCCCGATGATCGTGATATCCTTGGCGTCCTGCATGCGGCAAGGGTAACGGGAGGGTATGCGGCGAGCAAGCACGGTCGCGGTCGTCGCGGCCGGCGGGTCCTCGAGGCCCGACCGCTCGCGCTCCGGTACCGCTGCGCGTAGGTTCCGCGCGTGAAGATCTACACGAGGACCGGCGACGGCGGCGAGACCGGTCTGTTCGGCGGCGAGCGTGTGCCGAAAAGTCACCCGCGCGTCGAGGCCTACGGCCAGGTGGACGAGCTCAATGCCGCGATCGGGATGGCTCTCTCGCTGGAGCCCCGGTCGTACGGCCGCGACCTGCTGGAGACGGTCCAGCGCGACCTGTTCACCATCGGCGCGGAACTCGCCGCGCCCGATCCCAAGAAGCTGGACAAGACACTGCGGGGTCGCTCGCTCATCGGCGATGACGAGATCCGGGCACTCGAGCGCGCCATCGACCAGCACGAGGCGACGCTCCCGCCGCTGAAGCAGTTCATCCTTCCCGGCGGCGTTCCGAAGGCGGCCGCGTTGCATCTGGCCCGCACGGTGTGTCGCCGAGCGGAGCGGGCCGTGGTGCTGCTCAAGGGCGAAGGACACCTGTCGTCACCCGCCGTTCAGGTCTATCTGAACCGTCTCTCCGATCTGTTGTTCGTGCTGGCGCGCGCGGCCAATGCGGCCGCCGACGTCTCCGACGTCCCATGGTGACCGTCCGGGTCCCCCTCTCTCAGCGCCGCGACGCGAGCTACGACATCCTGATCGGCCGCGGGCTGCTGGCGGAGCTCCCGGTGCTGCTCGCACGGCACTGCCCCGCCTCCGCCTACGCCGTGATCTCGGACTCTCACGTCGGGCCGCTTTACGGGGAACAGGTAGCTGGGACGATCACGGCCGCGGGGTGCCGGGCGGAGCTGCTCGCCTTTCCGGCAGGGGAGTGGAATAAGACCCGCGAAACGTGGGCGGCGCTCTCCGACCGGATGCTCGCCCGCCAGCTCGGGCGAGACGCGGCCGTGGTGGCCTTGGGCGGCGGCGTGGTGGGCGATGTGGCCGGTTTCGTCGCGGCGACCTACCTGCGCGGCATCCCGCACGTGCAGGTACCGACGACCCTGCTCGCCATGATCGACTCTTCGATCGGCGGGAAGACCGGGGTCGACGTGCCGACCGGCAAGAACCTGCTCGGCGCGTTCCATCAGCCACGGCTCGTCGTAGCCGCTCTCGACGTGCTCGGCACCCTCCCGCCGGTCCAGCTCGCGGCCGGCATGGCGGAGGCGTTGAAGCACGGGGTCATCGCGGACGCCGAGTTCTTCGGACTGCTGGAGCGTGAGGGAACGGCCGTGCGGGAGCGAGACCCTGCGATCCTGGAGCGCGTGGTGACGCGGTCGGTGGAGATCAAGGCTCAGGTCGTCGCGGCCGACGAGCGGGAAGCCGGTCGACGCGCCGTGCTCAACTTCGGGCACACCGTGGGACATGCGATCGAGACCGTCGCCAAGTTCGCCGTGGCCCACGGCGAAGCCGTGGCGATCGGGATGGCCGCCGAGTCCCGGCTCGCCGAACGACTGGGGGTTGCCGAACGGGGAACGGCCGAACGAATCCGACGCGCGCTCGAGGCGTACCGCCTGCCGCTCGAGGCGCCCGAGGGCGCGACCCCCGATGACTTGCTGGCCGCGATGCTGCAGGACAAGAAGACGCGCGCCGGAGCGATCCGGTTCGCGCTGCCGGCGCGCATAGGCGAGATGCACGTCGATGCCACGACCGGTTGGACGGTGGCGGCGCCGGAAGCACTGGTTCGGGAAGCACTGCTGTTCGAGCGTTAGTCACATCGCTTCAACAGCTTAGCCACACGATTCCCACGTCTCCACACGTTTTCCACGCCCGCCGGTACAAACTTCGTTTCCACACATTCTGTGGATAGTGGACAAACGGTGCACTCGTGCAGGAGACCAGGAATTTGTGATGTGGAAAACAGCAGGAATTTGCACCAATTGGCAGTGATTCCTTATATTGGCGAGCGTTTCGAGTCGGTCACTATGGCGGCCGATATCCGCCGTCGCTGTACGCCACGTCAGTGCCCTCGTGGGGGTTCCGCGCATGGCCCGATCGACGACAGGCAAGGCGAAAGCGTTCTTTCGCGCGAATCCATCGGGTGCATTCGACCAATACCTCCAGGACATTCAGAAGCTGCCGTTGATCAAGGACCCCGCCGAAGAGCGCCGGCTGGCGCGGCGGGTCCAGCGCGGGGACGAGAAGGCCGCCGAACGGCTCGTCACCGCCAACCTCCGATTCGTCATCTCCTACGTCAAGAAGTACCAGGGACACGGCCTCGACCTCTCCGAGCTGGTGGCGATCGGCAACGAGGGGTTGCTGAAAGCGGTGAAGAAGTTCGATCCCGACCAGGGTGTAAAGTTCATTTCGTACGCGGTGTGGTGGGTGCGGCAGGCGGTGCTGAAGGCGC
>CAZXKD010000080.1:0-11968 GCA_964641215.1 uncultured Gemmatimonadaceae bacterium | reverse complement strand
GGGGGGGGGGGGGGGGGGGGGGGGGGCGGGGGGGGGGGGGGGGGGGGGGGGGCGGCGCAGCGAGGGCGCGCTGACGATCATCGACTATCCGCACATCCGGCCAGAGCCCGTGGCGCGGCCGTCGATCGCCGAGATTCGCGTAGCGCGGATCACCCTACCGGAACTGCGCCACGTGGGCTACGTGCGAGGCGCGTCGGATCGGGTGCCGGAAGCGCTCACGGCGGTCGGGGTACCGATCGCACTGCTCGACGCCGACACGCTCGCGCGCGGGGACCTGGCGCGCTATGACGCCATCGTCATCGGCAGCCGCGCCTACGAGATCGATCCGGCCCTCGTGGCAAACAACGGCCGGCTGCTCGATTACGCCCGCGCGGGCGGGCTCGTCATCGTCCAGTACCAGCAGTACCCGTTCATCCAAGGGGGCTTCGCGCCTTATCGGCTGGCGATCGCCCAGCCGCACGACCGTGTGACCGACGAGACGGCGCCGGTGACGCCGCTCGATTCCACGACCGCCGTATTTCGCTCGCCGAACCGCATCGGCGCGGAGGACTGGCTGGGGTGGGTGCAGGAGCGGGGCCTGTACTTCGCCCACGACTGGGACCCGGCCTACAAGCCGCAGCTCGAGACCCACGACGCGGGTGGGCCGCCGCTCGATGGCGGCTTACTCGTCGCCTCCCTGGGACGCGGCACCTACGTGTACACGGGGCTGGCTTTCTTCCGGGAGCTGCCGGCCGGGGTCACGGGGGCGTATCGTCTCTTTGCCAATCTCCTGTCGCTCAGAAAGGCGCGTGCGCCCTAACGGGACGGCAATGCGGAATGGGGAGTGCGGAATGCGGAATCGAAGGGTGAGTGTCCAATCCGCGTTCCGAATTCCGCATTTCGCATTGGCATCCGTCGCCTTCGCTCTGCTCCTCACCGCTTGCTCGCGGGATTCCCGCACGCCGCTGGTGATCTATAGTCCCCACGGCCGCGATCTCCTCACACTGTTCGAGCAACGCTTTGAGCAGCTGCATCCGGACATCGACGTGCGCTGGCTGGATATGGGCTCGCAGGAGGTGTACGACCGCCTGCGCTCCGAGCGCGCCAATCCCCAGGCCGACGTGTGGTTCGGCGGGCCGGCGACGATCTTTGCGCGTGGTGCCGCCGACTCGCTGCTCGAGCCGTTCAGCCCGAGCTGGGCGGGCGCGATCGACGCGCATGGTCGCGGGCCCGGTGACATGTACTTCGCCGTGTTCGAGACCCCTGCGGTGATCGTCTACGCCGCGCAGGCGGTGCGTCCCGCCGAGGCGCCTCAGGACTGGGATGATCTGCTGCTCCCCAAGTGGAAGGGGCGGGTGCTGATCCGCGATCCGCTCGCGAGCGGCACGATGCGGGCCGTGTGGGGGATGCTCATCGCGCGCGGCCTCGCCCGGACAGGCGACACGGCGGCCGGGTTCCAGTGGCTGCGCCGCCTCGATGCGCAGACCAAAGAGTACGTCCAGACGGGCTCGTTGCTCGACCAAAAGATCGTGCGCCAGGAGGGGCTGGTGACGATCTGGGACTTGCCGGACATCCAGATCAACATCCGCGACGGCCTGCAGCTCGCCTACGTGTTTCCCAAGAGCGGCACCCCGGCGATCGAGGATGCCATCGGGGTCGTGCGCCACGCCCGCCACGGGGACGCCGCTCGAGCCTTCGTCGAATGGGTGGGCGGGGTGGAGGCGCAGCTGCTCGCGGCGCGGCAGGTGTACCGTCTCCCCGCGCGCCGGGATCTGCCGGTGGACTCGCTGCCGGACTGGGTGCGCGACGTCCGACGCCGCATGAAGATGGCGGACGTGAACTGGGACGTGCTGGCGGCGCACGAGGCCGGATGGATGCGCTACTGGGATGAAAACGTCCGAGGGAAGGGGGGGGGGGGGCGGGGACGGAGGGAGAGTTCCTCCGTCTCGACCATCTCACGAAGCGTTGGTCGCCGGAGGTCGCCGTGGGGCCCGTCAGCCTCGCCATCGCCCGTGGAGAGATCGTCGCCCTGCTCGGGCCATCGGGGAGCGGCAAGACGACCCTTCTGCGCCTGCTCGCCGGCTTCGAGACGCCCGACGTGGGCGGCGGTCGGATCACCGTCGAAGGGGAGGACGTGACCACGGTGCCGCCGGCCCGCCGCCGGTTCGGGATGGTGTTCCAGCACTACGCGCTGTTCCCTCATCTCGATGTGGGGGAGAACGTGGCGTTCGGAATCACCGGGCGCGGGAGTCGGGACAGGGGAGCGGTGCGCGCCAAGGTCGCCGCTGTGCTGGCGCTGGTGGACCTCGCCGGGTTCGAGGGGCGCAAGGTGCAGGAGCTTTCGGGCGGCCAACAGCAGCGCGTGGCCCTGGCGCGGGCGCTGGCGCCCGAGCCGCGCGTGCTCTTGCTGGACGAGCCGCTCTCCAACCTCGACCCCGCGCTGCGGGAGCGCACCCGGCGGGAGCTGCGCGCCCTCATCAAGCGCGTCGCCATCACGACCTTGTTCGTGACGCACGAGCAGGAAGAGGCGTTCGATCTTGGGGACCGCATCGCCGTCTTGAACCGTGGTCTGGTCGAGCAGGTGGGCACGGCCGATGAGCTGTACGAGCACCCGGCCTCCCTGTTCGTCGCCACCTTCGTGGGCCGGGCGAACGTGTTGCGCGGCGCGATGGCGCGCGCCTTCGGCGGACACGATGGCCAGGTGCTCGTCGTACGGCCTGAGCGCCTGCGCTTCGCCGACGCCGGCTTGCCGGGCACGGTGCGGGAGCGCCGCTACACCGGCGCCGGGGCGTTCTACTTGGTGGAGAGCGACACCGGCGAGCGCTGCGAAGTCCTCGCCGACCCGGGGGCCGCGCGCGTGGGTGAGCGCGTCTATGTCGAAGCGGTGCGCGCCATCTCGTTCCTCGAGCGCGGTGGCGTGGGGGAGACGGGTGGGGCGCCATGAACGGCCGGCGCGGGCAGGTGGTTGGGCTCACCCTGGCACTGCTGCTCGCCTGGCTGGTGGCGTACCCCATCCTGGTGGTGGCGGGCGACGCGGCGCACGGCGACGCGCTGCGCGCGTTCGTATCGCGGCCCGGCGAATGGGCGGCGCTGTGGGCGAGCCTGTGGATCTCCCTGGCGAGCGTCGCGCTCGCGGCGCTGATCGGTGTGCCGCTGGCATTCCTGTTCGAGTGGTTCGAGTTCCCGGGCCGCAAAGCGCTGGGCGCCCTGATCGCGCTGCCGGCGGTGCTGCCGCCGTTCGTCGGCGTCATCGCATTCCTGTTTCTGTACGGCGAGTCCGGGTTCGTTTCGCGAGCGCTGCAGCACGCGGTCGGCCTCGCCCAGGCGCCGTGGCGCCTCCAGGGCGCCGGCGCGATTCTGCTGGTGCATGCCTACTCGATGTACGTCTACTTCTATCTGTTTGCCCGGGCGGGGCTGGCCCGGCTGGACCAGTCGATGCTCGAAGCGGCGCAGGCGCTGCGCGCTGGTCGGGGTCGCATCTTCCGGCGGGTGGTGCTGCCGCTGCTGCAGCCCGCGCTCGCCGGCGCGGCCCTCCTCACCTTTATGACGGCCCTCGGGTCCTTCAGCGCGCCCTACGTCTTCGGCGGCGGCTTCCGCGTGATGACGACGCAGATCTACAGCACGAAGGTGAACGGCGACGTGGCGGTGGCGATGGTGGAGACGCTGGCGCTGGCGCTGGTGGCGGTGGCGGGGCTGGTGCTGCTGCGCCACACGCAGGGGGAGGACATCCTCGTCGCGCTGGGGAAGGGCACCGCCCCGCGGCGAAGGATCATTCGGCGGCCGGCCGTGCGCGCCTTCGCGACGGCGGCGGGCTGGCTGTTCGCCCTGCTGTTGCTGCTGCCGCACCTCACGCTGCTGCTGGTGTCGCTGGTGCCCTACGCCACCTGGACCACCGAGACGCTCCCTCCGGTGCTCTCGCTCGTGAATTACCGACGCGTCTTTTCGGAGCCGGAGCGACTGCGCCCGCTGCTCAACTCGTTCTGGATGGCCTCGGTCAGTACGGCCGTCGCCCTTGTCGTGGCGCTTGCGGCCGGATGGCTCGTCGTCCGCCGGCGGGTGGCCGTGCGCCGCTGGATCGAGAGCTTCCTGGAGCTACCCTGGGCACTGCCCGGGACCGTGTTCGCGGTCGCCCTCGCGACCACGTTCGGCGTGAGCAAGCCGTTTGCCCTGCGGTGGGTGCTGGTGGGGACGGTCGCGCTGCTACCGCTGGCCTATCTGGTGCGCGCGCTGCCAGTCGCGGGCCGCGCCATCCTCGGCGGCTATCGCCAGCTGGACCCGGCGCTCGAGGAGGCCGCAGCGAGCCTCGGCGCCGGCCGCTGGGTCACGCTGCGGCGCGTCACGCTGCCGCTCCTGGCACCCGCGCTCGCCGCGGGGGCGAGTCTCGCGTTCGTCGGAGCGCTGGGCGACTTTGTCTCGTCCATCGTGCTCTATACGTACGACACCCGGCCCATCGCCATCGAGATCATGTCCAGTCTGCGGCTGAACGAGATGGGCGTGGCAGCGGTGTTCGGGGTGTTGCTCATGGTGTGTAGCGCCGCCGTCCTCTCGATCGGAGCCCGCCGGTGAAGCGACTCTCGGTGCTGATGGCCGTTTGTTTCGTGGACATGCTGGGTCTCATGCTCGTCGCCCCGCTGATGGCGTTCTACGCCCTGCGGCTCCACGCCCCCGAGTGGCTGGTCGGCCCGCTCATCGCGTCGTTCGCGGTGGCGCAGCTGATCTCCTCGCCGGTCTGGGGCAAGCTGTCCGACCGCTACGGCCGTCGTCCGGCGCTGCTCGTCGGCCTCGGCGCTTCGGCGTTCGCGTACCTCATCTTCGGGTTCGCGAACAGCCTGTGGCTGCTGTTCGCCTCGCGCATCGTCCAGGGGTTGGGCGGCGGCACGACCGGCGTCGCCCAGGCGTACGTCGCAGATACGATGCAGCCGGCTGAGCGCGCCAAGGCGCTGGGATGGCTCTCGGCGGCGACGAGCGCCGGCGTCGTGATCGGGCCCTTCATCGGGTCGGTCGCCCACCGGTTCGGCACGGAAGTGCCGGGAGTGGTGGCGGCCGTGCTGGTCTTGATCAATGTCGCCTTCGCCTGGAGGTGGCTGCCCGAATCCCGTGTCGTCCATCCGCAGGCGACGACGCCCAGCGGCCGCTACGTGCCGCCGCCGGGCCGTTCGGTGAAACGGGCGTTGTGGGAGATCGTGCGGCACCCGACGCTCCCCTCGCACCGCGTGATCTGGATTTACGTGGTCGGGATGCTGGCGCTGAACGTGGTCATCGGCGTGCTGGCGCTGTACCTCAAGGACACCTATGCCGTGACCGAAGACACCATCGGGTACTTCTTCCCCATCTTCGGGATCGTCGGCGTGCTGATGCGCGTCTGGCTCGTCGGGTGGTTCAACGAGCGCTTCGGCGAGGTGCGCACCATGCAGATCGGCACGATCCTCCTGGGACTGGGACTCGCGCTCATGCCGCTGCCGGCGGCGCTCGTGCAGGGCGGCGGGGCGCCGGCGATGGCATTGTTCATCGTCTTCCTCGTCCTGGTGCCAATGGGCACCGCGCTCCTTTTCCCGGCGTCCACCTCCCTCGTCAGCCAACGCTCGGAGAAGAACGAGGTCGGCCTGATGATGGGGGCGCAACAGACCTTCCGCGGGATCATGAGCATTGTCGGGCCCGTGGGGGCGACGCTGACCTTCGACGCCTTCGGGCACGGGGTGCCATTCCTGCTGGCGGCCGGGATCGTCGGCGTGGCCTTCGTGCTCGCGGTTCGCGAGCCGCGACACACCCCGGTGGCGGCGACAGCCTGAGCGCCACTAGCTTGTGACCATGCTGAACGCGTTCGCGCTCGCCCTCGCCGTATTGCCGGTCGCCCGCTCCGCGCCTCTCCCCGCGCCCCCCGCCCACCGCGCCCCCCCCGCCCCCCCGCGCGCCAAGCTCGTCGTCGTGATCACGGTCGACCAGCTGCGGCCGGATTATCTCGCGCGCTGGCGGTCGCAGCTGACGGGCGGATTCCTCACGCTGCTCACCGACGGCGCGGTGTTCACCAACACGTTCCAGGACCACGGCGTCACCGAGACTGCCCCGGGCCACTCGACAGTGCTGTCCGGCCGCTGGCCCGCGCACACGGGGATCATCCGCAACAGCGAAGGCGTGGAGGACTCGTCGAGCCTCCTCGTCGGCGTCGCGGGTCCGGGTGCTTCGCCCCATCGGTTTCGCGGCACCACGTTGTTCGATTGGCTCAAGGGCGCGGACACTACGAGCCGGGCCCTGTCGGTCTCGCGCAAGGACCGCGGCGCGATTGTGCCGATCGGGCGCGCCAAAGCGCAGGTCTACTGGTACCAGTCGGGCCTGTTCACGACGAGCCGGTACTATCTGGATACGCTGCCCATCTGGGTTCAGACGTTCAACGCGCTGCGCATCCCCTTCCTGGCGGCGGGCACCAAGTGGACGCTGCTGCGGGCGGACTCCGCCTACCACGAGGCCGACAGTGAGCCGTGGGAGAACGGCGGGCGCGGCGTCGCCTTTCCGCACGCCCTCCCTGCCGACAGCGCGGGCGCCGCGGCGGCGTTCATCGGCGTTCCCCAGATGGACTCGCTCACCCTCGCGTTCGCGCTCGCGGGCGTCGAGGCGCTGAAGCTCGGCCGCCGCGGCCCCACCGACCTGCTCGCCGTGAGCCTTTCCACGACGGACGCCATCGGGCACGGCTTCGGGCCGGACTCGCGCGAGATCCACGATCAGGTGCTCCGGCTCGACGGTTATCTGCAGTGGTTCCTGCAGCGGCTCTTCGACCGGGTGGGGCGCCAGAATATCCTGCTCGTTCTCACCGCCGACCACGGCGTCACGCCGTTTCCCGAGGCGTCCCGCGAGCAAGGGCACCCGGAAGCGCGTTGGGTCGACCTCGACACGCTCGTCCGGGCGGCGAACGTCCAACTGACGCGGCTGGGCGGCACCGATACGACGAAGCGCTGGCTGGAGTTCGACACGGGGGTCCTGTTCCTCGAGGACAACGGCCGCCTCGTCGCTTTGGGTGCCAACCTCGACAGTGCGCTGACGGCGCTGGCCGCGCGCATTCGGGCGGTGCTCGGGGTCGCCCGGGTCGACCGGCCGGCCGACCTCACCCGGGCGGACACCACCCAAGATCCGATCGCGCGGCGCTGGCTGCACCAGGTCGCCGGTGACTCGCGCGTCGCCCTGGTAGTCACCCTCCGCCCGTTCGATGCCTGGGGCGTGCCGCTCGGGATCGCGCAGCACGGCCAGCCCTCGGATCTCGACGCGCACGTTCCGTTGATCCTGTGGGGAAGGGGAATCCAGGGCGGCACGTACGACCAGCGGGCGAACACGGTGGACATCGCGCCGACGCTCGCGCAGCTGCTCGGCTTGTCGCCGTTCAGCCTGCTCGACGGCCGCGTCCTCAAGGAAGCGCTCGAGCCCGCGAGGTGAGGCCGGCATGGCTCAACACCAGCTCTCCCCCAATCAGCAGCGCAAGGTCAACGAGATCACGGAGCTCCAGAAGACGTTGAGCCACGTCCGGACCCTCGTCGCCGAGCTCGAGTCGAACCGGGCAGCGAAGGCGAGTATCGTGACCAATCTCTGCAGCACCATTGCCCGGGAGCTGTCCCAGATGCGCCAACGCCTGCTGACGGCTCCCATCGGCACGGTGGCCGACGTCGCCGGGTCGCTGGCGGTCATGGCGAGCCGTGCAGGCGGCATCCACATGAAGCTCCGCGGCCTCGCCGACGGCGTAAACAGCATCGACATACAGCTCGAGCAGGCCTTGAAGGCCGCGTTGGCTCCCGAGGTGAAGGTCACCGACAAGAAGTGATCATGCCCGCCATCCGCTGCGCTGGACTCGCCAAGCGGTACGGCGACGTCGTTGCTGTCGCCGGGCTCGACCTCACCGTCGAGACGGGGGAGTGCTTCGGCCTGCTCGGCCCCAACGGGGCCGGCAAGACCACCACGATCGAGATCCTCGAAGGCCTCACGGTTCCGGACGCCGGCGACGTCGAGGTTCTCGGCATGCGCTGGGACGACGGGGCCGGCGGCCGCGCTCTGCGGGAGCGGCTCGGCATCCAGCTCCAGGATACCCAGCTCGGCGACAAGCTCACCGTCGCGGAGACGGTGCGCCTGTTCCGCAGCTTCTATCACCGCTCGCACACCGTGGATGAAGTCCTCGCGCTGGTGGGCCTCGAGGAGAAGCGCCGCAGCTGGGTGGGCAAGCTGTCGGGCGGGCAGAAGCAGCGGCTCGCGGTCGCGTGCGCGCTCGTGAGCCGGCCGGAGCTGGTGTTCCTCGACGAGCCGACCACCGGGCTGGACCCCCAATCGCGCCGCTCGCTGTGGGAAGTCATCGGCGGCTTCCGCGCCGCCGGCAACAGCGTCCTCCTGACCACGCATTACATGGAAGAGGCGGAGCGGCTGTGCGACCGCGTGGCGATCATGGACCACGGCAAGGTGATCGCGCTCGGCACGCCGCGCCAGCTCATCGCCTCGCTCGGTGCCGAGCACGTGGTGGAGTTCGCCCTCGCTGACGGCGCCGCCAGCGACGCGTTTCTCGGGGAGCTGCCCGCCCTGCCCGGCGTCAAGTCGGTGCGCACCGCGGTCGACCGTATCGCCCTCACGGTGACCGCAGTGCACCGCACGCTGCCCGCCCTCATGACCCTCCTCGAGCGGCGCGGCGCCGAACTGTCCTCGCTCACGACCCACCACGCGACCCTCGAGGACGTCTTCGTCGTGCTGACGGGAAGGCAGTTGCGCGATGCGTGACCACCCGTTGGTGCAGCTCACGCTCTCGCGGATGCGGGAGTTCTACCGCGAGCCGGAGGCGATCTTCTGGGTGTTCGGGTTCCCGATTGTGCTCGCGTTCGCCCTGGGCATCGCGTTCCGCAGCCGCGGCCCTGGCGAGCTGAACGTCGCGGTCCTGCGCGGCGCCGGCGACACTACCATCGCCGCGACGTTGGACGAGTCGCCGGCCCTCAAGGCCGTTGTCCTCGACTCCGCCGAGGGCCGACAGCGGCTCCGCACCGGGCGCATCGCGCTGCTCGTGATCCCGGGGGAACCGATCGTGTACCGCTATGATTCGACGCGCACGGAGAGCCGCCTGGCGCGGCTCGAAGTGGATGCGGCGCTCCAGCGCGCGCGCGGTCGGGCCGACCCCGCCGCCGTGCGCGATGAGCGGGTGACCGAGCCCGGCTCCCGGTACATCGACTTCCTCATCCCGGGGTTGCTCGGCATGAATCTGCTGGGTAGCGGCATCTGGGGCGTCGGGTTTTCCGTGGTGCAGGCGCGCCAGAAGAAGCTGCTCAAGCGGTTCATGGCCACGCCGATGCGCCGCAGCCACTACCTGCTGGGCTTCATCCTCTCGCGGCTGCTATTCTTGTTCGTCGAGGTCGTGGCGCTGATCGGGTTCGGGTGGGTGATGTTCGGCGTCGGAGTGCGCGGGTCGTTCGCGGCCCTGGGGGTGATCAACGTGCTCGGCGCGCTGAGCTTCGCGGGGCTCGGCCTCCTGGTCGCCAGTCGCGCCCGCACCATCGAGGCGGTCTCCGGGCTGATGAACCTGGTGATGCTGCCGATGTGGGTGCTCTCAGGCACCTTCTTCTCTTACGCCCGCTTCCCCGACGCGATGCAGCCGTTCGTCAAAGCGCTGCCCCTCACCGCGCTGAACGACGCCCTGCGCGCCGTCATGATCGACGGCACCGCGGTCACGCGGCTGGCGACGCCCCTCGCCATCGTCGCAGCATGGGGCGTGGTCAGCTTCGGTATTGCGTTGAAGATCTTCCGCTGGCGGTGACCTACGGATTCACGGTGATGGTGCCATGCATGACCGCGGCGCCGTGGATGCTGCAGTGGTAAGCGTACGTGCCCGCGCTCGAGAACGTGTGACTGAACGAACCGCCGGCCGTCATGCCGCCGTAGCCATCGCCCATCGGGCCGTTGATGGTACCGCTGTCGAACCCGCCCGGCATGTCGCTGGTCACCGTGTGCCCATACATACCGGTGTTCGTCCATTTCACGGTCGTGCCGGCGCTCACGGGGATCGTGCCCGGCGAATACGAGTAGTCGGCGATGGTCACCGCGGTGCTGACGCCCCCGCCCTTACCGCCAGTGGGGCTCGAGCCAGTGTTGGCGCTCATGGGGCTGGACCCGCCGCAAGCGGCGAGGCCGATGACCGATAAGATTGATCCGACGACAACGCGCATGGGTCTCCCCTCCGCAGTGCTGGAGCGCTGGATTCCCCCCTGCTGTTTGTGAATACCCCAAGAAGGGACGCCCGGTGCCGGGCGTCCGGATTCACTTTCCCCAGACCCGGTCCCACAGGCGGCGCAGGGGGCCGGCCGTCGCTTTCTGGAGCGCCTCGCGGAACGCCTGCGCGGTGGGGAAACGCCGGCCGGGCTCGCTGGCGATGGCGTGACGCAGCACCTCTTCGAGCTCGCGCCTCACGTCGCCGCGCTCCCCCTGCAGGGACGGGAGCACCCCGGCGGTTTGCTTGGCGAGCACGACCTCCGGCGTCATCCCCTCGAACGGGGGCCGGCCCAGCAGGGCATAATAGGCGACCGCGGCCAGGGAGTAGAGGTCGGCTCGCTGGTCCACGCGCTCACCGAGCAGCTGCTCGGGGGCGGCGAACTGCGGTGTGCCGCTGCGCGAGGAGGCTCCGCCGAACCGCTCGCCCCGCAGCGCCAGGGCAAGACCGAAGTCGGTGATGCGGAGGCGGCCGTCCGGCTCGATGAGCATGTTCTCGGGCTTCAAGTCCCGGTGCACCAGACCGAGGGCGTGCGCGTGCTCGAGCGCGGAGAGTGCTTCGCCGAGCAGCCGCACGACACGGTCCACCGGGAGCGGGCCCTGCTGCGCCACGAGCTGGGCCAGGCTCAGGCCCGGCACGAGCTCCATGGTGTACCACTGCAGCCCGGCGCGCCCGGCGATGTCGTAGATGCTGACGATGTTGGGGTGCCGCAGCCGGGCCGCGAGCTGCGCCTCCCGCCGGAAGCGCTCGACCACCCCCGAATCGGCCGTCAGCGAAGGGTGCAGCACCTTGATGGCGACGTCGCGCTCCAGGCCGAGGTCGCGGGCGCGGTAGACGCGCCCGAACCCGCCGGCGCCAATCGTCTCGAGCAGCTCGTAATCGTCGCCCAGCGCGCGGCGCAGCCGGCGCTCGAAGCCGGACTCCGCGAGGTGCGGCTCCGCCGCCGGCGCGTGGAACATGCCCGCATCGGTCACGAAGTCCTCGAACATTTCCGTCGCAGTGTAGTAGCGGTCGGTCGGCCGAGCCTGCAACGCGCGCAGGACGACTCGTTCCATGACGGCGGGGATCGCGGGCCGCAGCTGCCGCGGCGGCGTCACCGCCACGGGATCGGGCGCCGGCTCCTGGGCGGTGAGCGCGAAGTAGATGATGGCGCCCACGCCGTACACGTCGCTCGCGGGCTCGCCGGCGCCACCGCCGCGCACCTCCGGCGCGCTGAACGCTTCCGTGCCGGCGCCGTCGCCGGCGGGCACGTGGGCCAGGCACCAGTTGGCGTAGCGCAGATCCGTGATGATCGCGCGGCCCGCGAGATCCAGCATCAGTGTGGTCGGCGTGATGCGGCGCATGATAATGCCGCGGGCATGCGCGTGCTCGAGCGCCCCGAGCAGGTCACGGACCAGAGACATCACCGCCGGAATCGGGCGCGGGCCGCGACGGATCGCGGCGGCCAGGCTCTCGCCGTCGATCCAATTGGCGGTACGGTAGGCGAATGGGCCGACGACTGCCGCATGGTAGGCGTGGCGGATGGCCGGATGGTCGAGGGCGGCCAGCGTTTCGGTTTCCCGCAGGAACCAGGCCCGCCCGGGCGAATCGGGAGACAGGTGCACCCGCAGCGCCACGAACCGTTTCAGCATCCGGTCCCAGGCCTGGTACAGCGCCCGCTCACGCGACAACGCCACGAGGTGCTCGAGCCGGAAGGCCGGCTCCAGCGCGTCGGTGAGGCCCGTGAGGAGATCGACCGGCGGCGTGTCGGGAGTCGTCGGGGGAGGGGGAGGG
>CAZXKD010000079.1:1720-12058 GCA_964641215.1 uncultured Gemmatimonadaceae bacterium | reverse complement strand
GCTGATGGCTGACGGCTGACCGCTCAGTATCGCGGCACCCCCGGGTCCACAGTGACGCTCCACGAGTCGATTCCACCCTTGAGGCTGCGGACCTTCGAGAATCCCGCCGCCTTCAGAATCTCCAGCGCTTTCAGCGAGCGCAGGCCGTGGTGGCAGTGCGTGACGAGCTCGGCATGGCCGTCGACCTCGCGCAGCCGCTCCGGCAGCTCGCTCAAGGGAATGAGCCGGGCCCCGGAGATGCGAGCGATCGCCGCCTCGTGGGGCTCGCGCACGTCCAGTACCACGAGGTCGGGGTTCTTCGCCCACTCCTCCCGCAGCTCGGCCGCGGTGATCTCCGCCCCGTCGTAGGCCGGCTCAGCGCCGACACCGCAGAACGCCTCGTAATCGATCAGCGACGTGATGGTGGGATGCGCCCCGCACAGCGGGCATTCGGGATCCTTCTCCAGCCGCAGCTCGCGGAAGCGCAGCTGCAAGGCGTCGAACAGCAGCAGCCGTCCGATCAGAGTGTCTCCGGCGCCGAGGATCAGCTTGATCGTCTCGAGTGCCTGGATCGAGCCGATAATCCCGGGCAGCACTCCCAGCACGCCCCCTTCGGCGCAGGAGGGCACCAGGCCCGGTGGAGGCGGCTCGGCGTACAGACAGCGGTAGCAGGGGCCCTCCTTGGCGTAGAAGACCGACGCCTGGCCTTCGAAGCGAAAGATCGACCCATACACGTTCGGCTTGCCGAGTAGGACGCACGCGTCGTTCACCAGGTAGCGGGTCGGGAAGTTGTCAGTGCCGTCCGCCACGACGTCGAATTCGCGGATGACTGCGAGGGCGTTTTCCGAAGTGAGCCGGGTCTCGAACGTCTCGACGCGCACGTGCGGGTTGATGTCCTGGATCCGGGCCTGCGCGGATTCGAGCTTCGGCCGACCCACCATCGCGGTGCCGTGGAGAATCTGGCGCTGCAGGTTGGTCCGGTCGACCACGTCGAAGTCGACCACACCCAGGGTGCCCACTCCCGCCGCCGCCAGGTAGAGCGCGGCCGGCGAGCCCAGCCCGCCCGCGCCCACGAGCAGCACCCGCGCGGCCTTCAGCCGCTGCTGGCCCTCCACCCCCACATCGGGGAGGATCAGGTGCCGCGAGTAGCGCAGAATCTCCTCGTGCGACAGCTTCGGCTGCTGCTCAGCCATCGGCGTCCCCTCCCCTCCAGCGATACTCGGCACAATGGAGACCGTGTCGTCGGGACCGATGGGCGTATCCTGCCGCCCCAGGTACCGGATGTCCCGGTCGTTGACGAAGACGTTGACAAAGCTGCGCAACCGGCCGTCCTCCGCAAAGAGGTGCCCCCGCAGCGCCGTGTGCTCCGCGGCGAGGCGCTCCAGCACCTGCCCCACCGTTGTGGCCTCGAGGTGCACGCGATCCCGTCCGCCCGTGAAGGTCCGCAGCGGGGTCGGGATCAGGACTGTGACTGCCATGCGACCTTCCGATCATCGAGGATGAGCGGTTCCTCAGTGAAGGCGCCTCGGTCGTCGGCCAGCGTCCAGCTGCGGGCCTCCTGCGCGACGCCGCGCGCCACGCTCACGATCACGTACGAGAGCCACGGCCAGGCGTGCTCCCGGTCGAACGCCGACGGCACCGGGGGATGGTCGGGATGCGAATGGTACACGCCGACCACCTCCAGGCCATCCCGCGCGAGCCGCGCCTCGGCCCAGCGAAACGCCTGCGGCGCGATCAGGTACCGGCTACGGGACGCGTCACGGCGCGCGTTGGAGATCGGCACCAGTTGCATGGCGATCTTGCGATCCTCGCTTCCCCGCCCCGCCGGGTCGGCGTGGCCACCGATCAGGCCGCAGGCCTCGTGTGGGTAGTCGGCCTCGCCGTGCCGGCGCATCGCCGCCACATGCCGCGGTTCGAGCACCAGCGTCACGGCACCTCCCCCCCCCCTCTCAGACGCTCCCCTTCGCTCAAGTACCGACCACCGCTGTCGGGGGCGACGACGACTACGACGGCGTCGGACGGCCGGACCGTTTGACTGCCGGACGGACCCCGCACCACTCGGGCGGCGACGACGAGCGCCGCTCCTGTAGACCAGCCTACGAACAGCCCGGCCTCTCGTGCCAGGCGCCGTACCTCCGCCTCAGCTTCCTCGGTCGAGACGAATTCCGTGCGGTCCGGTAGAGCAGGATCGTAGATCCCCGGCACCAGCGCCGTCGCCAGGTGCTTCAGGCCTTCGAGCCCATGGAACGGCCCATCGGGCTGCACGGCGACGAGCGCGACGCGCCGGTTCCATTCCTTGAGCCGCCGCCCGGCTCCCATCAGCGTCCCCGACGTGCCCACGCCGGCCACGAGGTGCGTGATGCGGCCGTCGGTCTGACGCCAGATCTCGTCGGCGGTCGTGAGGTAGTGCGCCTGGGGATTGGCCGGATGGCTGTATTGGTCGGCGTACCAATAGCGATCCGGATGCCGGGCGGCGAGGTCGCGCGCCGCGCGGATCGCTCCGTCCGCGCCCTCCAACGGATCGGTGAAGATTGCGTCGGCCCCGTAGGCGCGGAGCAGCGTCTGCCGCTCTCGGCTGGCGTTGGACGGCATACAGACGGTCACGCCGATCCCCGCCGCGGCGCCGAGCATCGCGTACGCGATCGCGGTGTTGCCGCTGGACGCGTCGAGCAGTCGCTTGCCCGGCAGCTCGCCGCGCGCCAGGCCGTCACGCAAGATGAAGAGCGCTGGCCGGTCCTTGACGCTGCCGCCCGGGTTCAACCACTCGCACTTCAGGCGGACAGTCTGACGGTCGGACAGTCGGACCGTGAGCATGGGTGTATTCCCCACGAGTGCCCAGACCTCCGGCTCGATGAAGGTCTTTCGGTCCGCCCGTCCGACCGTCCGACCGTCCGTCGCCGTCACGGCTTCGCCCCCCTGGCGATCGGAGCCCCGACCAGATTCCCCCACTCCGTCCACGAGCCGTCGTAGTTGCGCACCTTTTTCACGCCGAGGAGGTACTTGAGCGCGAACCAGGTATGGCTCGACCGCTCCCCGATGCGGCAGTAGGCGATCACCTCGTTGGCGCCGTCGATGACGCCCGCCTTGCGATACAGCTGCTCCAGCTGCTCTCTCGGCTTGAAGGTCCCGTCGGGGCCGACCGCCTGGGCCCAGGGGACGTTGATCGCCCCGGGGATGTGCCCCGCGCGCTGCGCCGTCTCAGTCAATCCTGGCGGGGCGATGATGTCGCCCACGTATTCGGGCGTCGAGCGCACGTCCACCAGCGCGGTCCGCTTGGCCTTCAGCGCCCGCTCGACCTCCGGCCGCCGGGCGCGCAGCGCCGCGTTGACCGACCTCGGGACCGGATACTTCGTCGCTGTCACCGCCGATCGCTGGGAGACCAGCGGCCTGCCCTCGGCCGTCCACTTGGCGCGGCCCCCGTCCATCACTTTGGCGCGCCTGTGGCCGTACAGCTGCAGCAGCCAGAACGCGAACGCCGCGAACCAGTTGTTGTTGTCGCCGTACAGGATGACCGTCGTCTGCGGCGTGACCCCCGCCGCCGAGAGCAGACCCGCGAACGCCTTGCGGTCGGGGATGTCGCGGCGCACAGGATCGTTGAGCTGCGATTGCCAGTTCCAGCCGACGGCCCCCGGGAGATGGCCGGACTCGTAAGCCGTCGTATCCACGTCCACTTCGATCAGCCGCAGGCCGCCGTCGCGCAGATGGTCGGCCACCCAGGCCGTCGAGACGAGGACGTCCGGATTCGCGTAAGGCACAGGTACCTCCAACTCAGTGAACCCCGACCGTTCCTGTCGGGTTTCCGGTGAAATAAAAAGAGGGTGGGGCGGCGGGTCAGCGCCCGACCGAGGCCCCGGCGATCTGATAGACCTGCGGCTCGTCGTGCATCAGGTCGGCGAGTGAGACGCTGGCGAGCAGCTCGTTGATGCGCTGCTCCAGCAGGCGCCACACCGGCCGGATGCTGCACGAGGAGTCCGGGCTACATCGCTCGGGGTCGACGGGATGGAGATCGCAGTTGATTTCGAAGGTGAAGTGCTCGGAGGCCTCGATCACATCCTTCACGCTGACGGCTTGCGGCTCCCGCGCCAGGAGATAGCCACCCTTGGCGCCGCGCACCGAATCGACCAGGCGCGCGCGCCGCAGGCGGAGAAGGATCTGCTCGACGTAGTCGTGGGGAAGCCGCTCCTGACCTGCCAGCTCGCGCGCCGCCACAGGCCCCGCACCCGCCCGCTTAGCGAGCGCAAGCGACACGATCAACCCGTACTCGGCCCACGTGGTGACGCGCATGGCTGGATCATACCCCGAGGCCCGGCGCAGTTCAATGGGCGCCGGCGTGAGCCGACTCAGCGCGTGCCGCGGTGCTCCAGCCGGGGGCTGACGCTGAGGCCCACCTGGACGGCGAAGACGTTCTCTCCGGTCCTGCGCTGGAGCCAGAGCAGCCGGCCGTTGAGGTTCCACATCAGCGACGACCCGCTGAAGATGTCGACGCCGAGGCCGCCCTGGGCGCCTTCGGCGATCCCCCGGTCCGGCCCCTGCTCGAAGAAGCCGGCTAGAAGCGCCCCGATCTCCCCGTAAACGCGTCCCCACGCCGGATACGCCGAGGCCTCGTACCCTGGCGCGAACAGCACGGCGTGCGGCGCACACCCGGGAGGCGTGCAGGTGGCGGTCACCTTCAACGGTGCGTAGTCGATCTGCAGGCCGAGGCTCCCCGACTTCTTCGTGTCGCGGCGGAAGCGCACGCCCAGCAGCGGCCCGTTCCCGCTGAGGGGCCCGGACACCGGAATGAGGAAGCTCACCGCCGGCCCCACGGTGCCCTGGAGCAGCTCGCCTTGGCGCGGGCGGCCGAAGGCGGCGGAGACAGTGCCGCGCACCTCGAGACCCTGCACGAAGCTGTTGGGTACCTGGAGGAACCGCCCTTCGAGAACGCCGACGACGTCGTTGGTGCCGAGGCGGACCCCCAGCCCGAACGCGATGCCCAGCTGGCTGCTCGTTTGGACGGGCGTCGAGGCGGTGCAGGAAAAGAGCAGCGGGGCCTGGGCTTCGGTGACGCGGGCCAACCCGAGCTCGGTGCTCGCGAACGGGGCGACCCCTCTGGCGCCGATCGGATAGTAGGCCGACTCGACCCCGATGAAGGTGAGCTGGCGGGTGCAGGTGTTGCTCGACAGATCGTTGTAGCGGGAAATGGTGAGCCCGCTCTCGCCGTCGTCGCCGGTGATGAGATCGATGGACGCGCCGAAGGACGAGTAGCTCTGGCTGTTGCCGTTGGCGTCCTGGAGCGCGATGGACGACACGGTCGGTCCGATCCGCACCGGCCGCTGGGCGTGCGCCGTGGGGACGGCGATCAGCGAGAGCGCGGCGGGGAGGAGGAGGGCCGTGCGCATGGACCAACGGATAACGGACGGGAGGGGCCGGATGCCGTGACTGGAATCACGACCCCCCCCCCGCGTGACGGCGGTTACTTGACGAGCAGCCCGACCAGGAGCCCCGCGACGTTCATTCGCACCAGCCAGGACCACAACGTCGCATTCTGCAGCCGCCGGGTTTTGTCGTACCAGACGCCGCTCCCGATCGTGGAGAGCGCGATAGTCGGCAGCCACAGGATCGTGGCGAACTCCATGCCCGCCAGCGCACCGCCCCCCTGCACCCACAACCCGCCCTTCAGGCGCACGTAGAACCACGCCAGGATCACCCCGAAGAGCAACGCGAGCACGCCGGACTTGGGAAGGTTCGCCGCCATCATTTTCTTGCCTTCCTCCGGGGAGCTGGGAAACGTCCCGTATTGCTCCATCCCTTTCGTGAAGACTTTGCCCCACATGACGTAGTCGGCGAAGAACGCGCCGACGCCAGCGATGAGCCCCGCGACGATCCAGTTCATAGGCGCTCCTCCCTAAAGGGTGTGCAGGTCCATGAGCCGCCTCCGCCTACTTCCGCTCGCCCGGCACCCCCGGCTCGGTCATGGCTCGGAGGTCCAGCACCGCGTCGAGCTCCTTCCCCTTGAGCAGCCCCTTGTCCATCACCAGCTGCCGTACACTGACGTTCTTGGCCACCGCCTCCTTGGCGAGCTGGGCGGCCGCCGCGTAGCCGATCTTCGGGGCGAGCGCCGTCACCAGCGCCGGGCTGCGGTCCAGCCAGTGCTCGCACATCGCGCGATCGGCTTCGATTCCTGCGACGCAGCGCTCGGCCAGCACGCGGCTCGCATTGGTGAGGAGGATCATCGTGAGCAACAGATTGTGCGCGATGACCGGCATCATCACGTTCAGCTCGAGCTGGCCCGCCTCCGCGGCCGTCGCGACCGCGACATCGTGCCCGATCACCTGGAAGCACACCATGTTGACCATCTCGGCGATGGACGGGTTCACTTTGCCCGGCATGATGCTGGAGCCCGGCTGGACGGCCGGCAGCCCGATCTCCGCGAGACCGGTCCGGGGACCGGAGGCGAGCAGGCGGATATCGCTCGCGACCTTGCCCAGATCGACGGCGTACGTGCGCAGGGCCCCCGACAGCGCCGTCGCGTCGCCCATGGATTGCATGAGCTGCACCCGGTCCCGTCCTTCCCGCAGGGCCAGCCCGGTGATCGCGCCCAGGTGCTTCACCATGAGCGCGGGATAGGCGGGCTCGACGTTGAGCCCCGTCCCCACCGCGCTGCCCCCGATGCCGAGATCGCGAAGGTCGTCGGCGGTCTGAGCGATGCGCCGGCGGTTGCGCTCGATGGTGCGGCCGTAGGCCGCGAATTCCTGACCGAGGCGGATGGGGGTGGCGTCCTGCAGGTGCGTGCGGCCGGCCTTCAAGACGCGATCGAACGCCTTCCCCTTGGCGAGAAACGCCGCGGCGAGGCCGTCCAAGGCCGCCAGCAGGCCGGGCAGCAGGCTCACGGCGCCCAAGCGGATCGCGGTCGGGATCACGTCGTTGGTGGACTGCGCCATGTTGACGTGATCGTTGGGGTGGATCGGCTTGTAGGTCCCGCGCTGACCGCCGAGCAGCTCGTTGGCGCGGTTGGCGAGAACCTCGTTCGCGTTCATGTTGTGGGAGGTCCCCGCGCCGGCCTGGTAGGGGTCCACCACGAACTGGTCGCGGTGCTCGCCGTGCAGGACCTCGTCGGCGGCGCGGACGATGGCGTCGGCGAGCTTCGCCTCCAGACGGCCGGTCTCCTTGTGGGTGAGCGCCGCGGCTTTTTTGATCCAGACGACGGCATCCACGAACGGCGCCAGCGGCCGCTGCCCGGAGATGGGGAAGTTCTGGCGGGCCCGCTCCGTCTGGATGCCGTAGAGTGCGGCGCTGGGGACGGGGAGCTCGCCGAGAGGGTCCTGTTCGACGCGGGTGCTCATCGCCTCGATCCGATCCGCCAGATTACCGTTGGTCGCCAACCAGGAATCGCCCATGAGCGCTGAAGAGCTGTTGCAGCACCTGCCGGCCCGCGCCGCCTTCCGCCGTGACCAGATGGCCAAAGTCGACTGCTTCCGGTCCGCCCGGCTGCTGGTTGGGTTGAATTGCTTCGAAGCCGGCCAATCGCAGCCGATCCACGTGCATGGCGGCGCGGACAAATTCTATTTGGTCGTGAGCGGAAAAGCGAGATTCGCGATCGGCGAGCAGCGGCCGCAGGCGGGCCCGGGTGACTTGATCCTGGCCCCGGCAGGCGTGCCGCACGGTGTGGACACTGCGCTGGAGCGGACGGTGCTGCTCGTGGGAATCGCACCGGCGCCTTAGCGTCCGTCGCTCATTCGCGGGCTTTCCTGGACCGCGGGATCCAGCCGATGGTGACCAGCTCCTGGGCCACGGCCACGCCGAGCGAGCGGACCATGGCATACACGCCGAGCCCTGTCAGCAGCACCGCGGTGTAGAAGCGCCACAGCACGAGCATCGCCACCTGCCGCCGGCCGAAGTCGCCCGCGAACCCCGACAGGAACGCCACCTCGATCCCGCCACCGCCCGAGGGCAGGGGGACGGCGAGCGGCACCGCGAGTAGCGCCAGCGAGCCCAGGAACATCACCGTGAACTCCGGGGCCCCGTGCATCCCCCAGGCCAGCCCCGGCAGCACGAGGGCGCGCGCGGCCAGGCTCACCGCGGTGAGGGCGGCGTTCACGACCATCACCCACCACGGCGCCCGTCGCACATGGGCCATCGCGACGCGCCACTGGCGGCGGACGCGGTGCCGGATCGTCCCCGCTTTGATGAAGCGCTGGATCCCGTAGATGACGAGCAGCACGGCGAGCACCACGATTTCGATCAGCACCAGATCGGTCGCGAGATGCCTCCGCAGCCAGACCTGGGCCGCCGCCTCCCACCCCGGGACGTAGTAGGCGGCGAGCCCCAAGGCCATGAGCGTGAAGACCGGCCACTCGGCGGCGACTTCCACTCCCAGGCCGACCAGGGCCGTGACCGGCCGCAAGCCCGCCTGCGTCAGGCCGACGAATCGAGCCGGCTCGCCGCCCAACCGATTCGGCGTCAGCGTCGAGGCCGCCTCCCCGTAGAGATTCAGCTGCACGGCGTCACCGAACGTCAAGCGGCCCCCAGCGGTCCAGACGGCGAGCTGAATGCGCCACGCCCGGACCAGGACGTCGAGGGCGAGCGCCAGGAACGGGAGAAGATGGCGGAGGATCAATCGCGGATGGCGAAACGCGGACTACGGCGTGAGCAGATGGTCATCAGTCCGAGCAGTCGCCCAGCGGATAGAGAAACCCGCAGTTGGGACACGGGGCCGTGCACCCCCACGGCTCGGGGAGCACCTCGGCACCGCAGCGCAAGCAGGTGGCCCGGGAATCAGGCTTGGGCGGGGCGGAAGGCGCCGGTGAGGAACGGGTTGGTGCGGCGCTCGGCACCGATGGTGGTTTGGGGTCCATGGCCGCTGTACACGATGGTGGAATCGGGGAGGACAAGCAACTCTCGCTCGATGCTGGCGAGCAGTATCTCCATCTCGCCGCCCGGCAGGTCCGTCCGGCCGATGGACCCTTGAAACAGCACGTCTCCCGCGAACACCACGCCGTCGCCGACGAGACACACGCTCCCGGGCGAGTGGCCCGGCGTGTGGCGGACCGCGAAGGTCATCCCGCCCACCCGCACCTCGTCGCCGTGGACGAAGGCACGGTCGGGGGCAGGCCCGGGAGCCGCGTGCATTCCGAACGCCGCGGCCTGTTCGGACACGTGGTCGTACAGGGCGCGGTCGGCGGGGTGCAGATACACGGGCACACCGGTCGCTGCCGCGACGTGCGCCACCCCCAGGACGTGATCGAGGTGCGCGTGCGTGAGCCACACGGCCAACGGTCGCGCGCCGGCGGCGGCCACCTTGTGCAAGATCAGGCCCGCCTCCTCGCCCGGATCGACGATGGCGCACTCGCGCGCCGCCTCGTCGACCACGAGGTAGCAGTTCTCGAGGAACGCGCCGTTGGGGATCTGCACGACCTTCACGAGACCGCGGCCGCCTTCTTCGCCTGCTCTAGCTCGCGCAGGGCGGCGAGGTATTTCTCGACGGCGATCGCCGCCGTGGTCGCATCCCCGACCGCGGTCGTCACTTGCCGGGTCAGCTGCGCGCGAACGTCGCCCGCCGCGAACAGGCCCGGGATCGATGTCATCATACGGTCGTCGGTGATGAGGTAGCCGGCAGCGTCATGCTTGACGTGTCCTTCGACCAGCTGGGTGTTCGGTTTGAAGCCGACGAAAATGAAGACCCCGCCCACCTTCAGGAGCGAGCGCGCGCCGGTCACCGTATCGACGAGCGCCAGGTGGTCCACGCCGCGATCGTGGGCCACGATCTCGGACACGGTCTTGTTCCAGATCACCTCGATCTTCGGATTCGCGAACGCCCGCTCCTGCAGGATCTTGGACGCGCGGAACTCATCGCGCCGGTGCACGATGTAGACCTTGGCCGCGTAGCGGGTGAGGTAGTCGGCTTCTTCGACCGCCGCATCGCCGCCGCCCACCACCGCCAGCACCTCCCCCCGGAAGAACGCGCCGTCGCAGACCGCGCAGTAGGAGACGCCCTTGCCGGCGTATTCCTTCTCGCCCGGCACGCCCAGCTTCACAGGCGTGCCCCCCGCCGTCAGGATGACCGCCGGGGCGCGGTAGGTCGCGCCGCGAGCGGTCGCGACGTCGAACCAGCCGTCCTTCGCCTTGTGGATTCGCTCCACCGTATCGGTCACGATCTCGGCGCCGAACTTCTTGGCGTGCTCGGCCATCTTCTGGCTGAGCTCCCAGCCTTTGATGCTCTCGAAGCCGATGTAGTCCTCGATCAGATCCGTGTTGAGCAGCTCACCGCCGGGCGCGCCGCGCTCGATGGTGAGGCTCTTGAGCATCCCGCGCCCCGCGTACATCGCGGCGCACAGTCCCGCCGGCCCCGCGCCCACGATGATGACGTCGTGCTCGTGTTTG
>CAZXKD010000079.1:0-1620 GCA_964641215.1 uncultured Gemmatimonadaceae bacterium | reverse complement strand
GAGCGAGACCGGCGCGGAACGTCTCGGTGTCGAACTCGACCTCAGGTCGCTGCGGTCCGGCGAGCTTCTGCAGCGCCGCGGCACCCAGCTTCACGATGCCGTGACGGTTCCCGCGCTGCCGGTGCAGCATGGCCGCCGCGGCCTGGATCAGACCCTGCCACACGCGGGCCTCGTCGCTCTCCTTAATAATAGAACGCCAGACGGTTTCCAACGCTTCGTGCGCGAGCCAGTACTCGCCCCTGTTGAATAGCTCGCGGGCGTTCTCGAGGTGCGCGCGGCGCTCTTCTGGAGCCATGAGCCGTCAGCTATCAGCCATCAGCCGTCAGTGGCGGCCGCATGAAGGACTGATGGCTAATGGCTGACGGCTCCCTACCGATACTCAACAGATTGAGGGCTCCATGGCAGCTCGATATCGTCCCCACCAGCACGCTGGCGGGCTCTGCGGGCGCCCGGCCCCCCCTCTCCCCCTCCCCGTCCGTCTCAGCGGCGGCCGCTACGATTCGGTCGCCCTCGAGCACCGCGTTCACGGCGAACGTTCCGACGCCGAAGACGTGGTGCTTGCAGACGAAGAGGGCCGGCCCGAACACGCGCCTGCCCCCGCGCCGCAGCTGCTCCGCCAGCGCGACGATCGCGCCGGCCATCTCCCAGGTGCGCGGCGCCCCGATCGCGGGGCATACCGCGGGCTCGATGCAGTGCGTCGGGCAGATCCAATCGGCGAAGGAGACGAACCGTGTGCGGTCGGGGAGGGACCCGACCCGGTCGTAGGGCATGTCGAGCTTCCCGGGCACGAGCTCCACCGCGATCGCGCGCCGGGGCCAGCGCCGCTGCGCCCGGCGTCGCAGCCACTCGAACATCAGGTGCGGCATGTGCGGCGAGGGGACGATATAGTCTCCGGGCTCGAGCGGCGGGGAGCCCCGAGTGGAGCCGAGGAACTCATCGAAGAAGGCCCCCCACTCCGCCGTCACGAAGCGGCGGTCGGGGGCGGGCGGCAGCTCCCGGCGGGCCCGGCACCCGGGATCGCGGTCCACGACGATCACCGACCGATACTCCGCCCTCCCGCTGTGCTTCGCCTTGGCGAGCTGCGTCGCGTAGAACGTGCCGTAGCAGCCTCCGCCCACGACGACCACGTCGCGCAGCCGGACCGCGTCGCTCATCGGATCAACCGGCCGCCGTCCACCACGAGAACGGTGCCGGTGGCGTAGTCCGTCCCCTCGAGCAGGAACCGAACGGCGCTCACGACATCCTCGGCGCTGCCGAGCCGCTTGAGCGGGGTCGTCTCGGCGAAATGGGCGCGCGTCGCGGCGTCCCAGTCGTCCGGCAGGAGCACGGCTCCGGGAGCGACGGCATTGACGGCGATGTCCGGCGCCAGCGTGCGGGCGAGTGCCTGCGTCAACATCACCACGCCCGCCTTGCTGACGCAGTGGGGGACGTAGGCCGGCCAGGGCTCGAAGGCCGCCACGTCCGCGAGGTTCACGATCTTGCCGCGAGGGGGGGGGGGGGGGGGCGGGGCCGGGGGGGGGGGGCGCCCGGGGGGGCGGAGAACATTGCCCCGAGGTTGATGTTTCGGGTCCGGTCCCCCCCCTCGGCGGGGGCTCCCCTCCCCGCGCGTGGGGCCAATGG
>CAZXKD010000078.1:0-12109 GCA_964641215.1 uncultured Gemmatimonadaceae bacterium | reverse complement strand
GCGCCGCGGCCCCGCGGCGGCCGCGAGCGCGGCAGCGGCGAGCGTCGTCATCAAGGCCCCGCGCGGCGTGGGGAGCATCCACGCCAGCAGCGGCAGCGCCGCGGCGAGCGCCAGCAGCGTGAACGGGTGAAGCCGCCTCACGCGGGACCGTTGAGTCCGATGGCGCGCAGCGCGAGCGGGAACCGGGCGGCACTGCGCCGGGGCAGGGCGTGCAACACCGTCGCCACCAACGCGAAGCTCACCGCCTTATCGCCGAAATCGGAGACGAAGCTGCCGAAGAAGCATGCCCCGAGAGAAGAGAAGCCGAGCGCCTTTCCCAGCGCCGTCGCCAGCGCGATCCCTCCCGTCGTGCTGCAGCCGAACATGTGATAGGAGATCGGCGTCGACGTCGCCGACGCGATGATGCCCAGCCCCAGCCCCGTGGGTATCGCCACCCGCAGGTTACGGAACAGCCCGGCACGCGCGGCCCCCCAGGCGTACACGGCGACGATCACCTGCACCGCCACGAACGGCAGGAACGTCGGGTTGCGCAACGAGTTGGTGAGCGAGGTGAGCGCCCCGGTCCCGATTCCCACGACCGGGCCGGCGAGGGCGCTCGCGAGGATCGTGCCCACGGTGTCGAGGAACAACGGCAGGCCGGTGGCGTCCACCACGGCGGAGAGGGCCAGGTTGATCGCGACGGCGACGGGGATGAGCGCGAGCAGGCGGATCGACACGGGTTGCTTCCGTGAGCGTGCCGGCAAAGATAGATATAGCCGATGGAAACCGCGCCTCCCACGGCGGCGGGCAAGATCGTCCGGGCGCTCCGCGCCGCCCATCTCCACGATATCGGCCGGCAAGGGCTGCTTCGGATGGCGTGTGACAAAGTGCGGGCACTGGGCGCACCGTACACCTCCGTGTACGCCTACATGCTGCACGGCAATGAGCTGGTGCTCGAAGCGCACGCGGGCCGCGACACCGAGCACACCCGGATCCCCGTCGGGAAAGGAGTGTGCGGGACTGCGGTGGCGAGGGGCGAGGACCAGAACGTTCCCGACGTCGCCGCCATCGGCAATTACCTGGCGTGTAACCTGGACACCAAATCGGAGCTCGTCGTGCTCATCCGCCGTGGCCAGACCATCCTGGGCCAGCTCGACGTCGACAGCGACTTAGCGGCGGGCTTCGGCGACAAGGAGCACGCGGAGGTCAAAGAGATCGCGGACGCGCTGGCGGTCTTGCTCTAGTGCCGGTGGAAGTGGGCGGCGTCGCCCTGTTCACCCGCCGCAGCGGCGCAGGCCCGCTCGTCGTAGTACTGCACGGCGGCCCCGGCGCCCATCACGATTATCTCCTTCCGCAGTACGATCTCCTGGCCGGACACCGGGAGCTGTTCTATTACGATCAGCGCGGCGGCGGGCGGTCGCCGGTGCCGCGCGACACGCCGGTCGGCTGGCACGAGCACGTCGCCGACCTCGAAGGCATTCGGCTCGCACTCGACCGCGAGCGGCTGCCCCTCCTGGCGTATTCCTGGGGCGGGCTCCTGGCCGTGCTCTATTACCTCCAGCACCCCGAGCGCGTGGAGCGGCTGGCGCTGGTCTCGCCCGCCTCGATCACGGCGGCGTACCGCCGCGAATTCGACCGCCGCTTCGCGGAGCGGATGAGCGCGCCGGAGATCGTGCGCGCGCGCGAGGAGCTGCAAACCGGCGGGCTGCGCGAGCGCGACCCGGCGGCGTATCAGCGGCGCGCCTTCGAGCTGTCGGTCGCCGGCTATTTCCACGACTTCGCCGCCGTCAAGAACCTCACCGCCTTCCGCGTCACGGGCCGCACCCAAGAGGCCGTCTGGGCCAGCCTCGGCGAGTACGATCTCCGCCCTCAGCTGCAGCAGTACCATTCCCGTCTCCCCATTCCCCCTTCCCTGGTTGTTCACGGGACGTACGACCCAATCCCCATCGAGGGATCGCGGGAGCTTGCCGGTCTGCTGCGGGCCGAGCTCGTCGAGCTGCCGGCCGGCCACTGCCCTCATGTCGAAGCGACGGAAGCGTTCGTGCGGGCACTCGATAACTTCCTGCCCCGTTCGTGAGCGGCTAAGTTCCCCGACGTGATGGACAAGCATGCCGTGCGGCTGGTGTTCGAGCAGATCGCCGCGTCGCTCGCACTCAAGGGCGACAATCCCTTCCGGATCCGCGCCTTCGAGAACGCGGCGCAGGCGATCGCGGGCTATCCCGGCGACCTGGCGGAGGCCGCGCGGACCGGCGCACTGGCCGAGATCGGGGGGATCGGCAAGGGAACATTGGAAGTCGTCCGCGATCTCCTTGCCTCGGGGCGCTCGAACCTGCTTGACGAGCTGCGGGAACAGGTCCCGCCGGGGCTCATCGAGATGTTGAAGATCCCCGGCCTCGGCGTCGCCAAGGTGCGCAAGATCCACGACGCCTTGCACATCGAGACGCTTGCCGAGCTGGAGGAGGCCGCCAGCGACGGCCGCCTGGCCGCGCTGCCGCGCTTCGGCACAAAGACCGCCGAGAACATCCGGAAGGGGATCGCCTTCCAACGGCGCTCGTCCGAGTTCCATCTCTTCCACCACGCCGGCGCGGAAGCACGGACCGTGCTGCGGGCGCTCACCGCGCTCGAGGGCGTCCGCCGGGTCGAGCTCGCCGGGAGCGTCCGGCGCCGCTGTGAGATCATCCGAGACCTGGACCTGGTCGTGCTGTATCAGGACGGCGCCCGCGACGCCCTCTTGAAGCGCCTGGGCGAGGCGCCTGGCGTCACGGAGTTCGCAGGGAAGTCGGGGGCGGTCACCCTGCGGTTCGCGAGCGGCAGCGTCGTGGACGTGTTCCTGGCGACGCCTGGCGACTTCGGCACGACCTGGGTGCGCGCCACCGGCGCCGCGGCGCACTGGGACCAGCTCGAGTCCCGCGCGCGGGCGCGCCAGGCGGATCTCTCCTCGCCCTGTCCCGACGAGGCGAGCCTCTACGGCGCACTGGGACTCGCCTGGATTCCCCCCGAGCTGCGGGAGGGCGCCGGCGAGATCGATGCCGCCGCGGCCGGCAGGCTGCCCCGGCTCCTCGAGGAGCGGGATCTGAAAGGCCTCGTGCACTGCCACTCGACCTACTCCGACGGCACGGTGACCATCGCGGAGTGGGCGGCAGCAGCCAAGCAGGGAGGCTACGAGTGGATCGGTCTCACGGACCACAGCCAGTCGGCGGCGTACGCGGGCGGGCTCAAGGCCGAGGACGTCGCAAAGCAGCACGCGGAGGTCGACGCGGTCAACCGCCAGAGGTCAGGCGTCAGGGTGCTGAAAGGCGTGGAGGCGGACATCCTGGCCGACGGCTCGCTGGACTATCCTGCCGAGATCCGGCGCGCCTTCGATTTCGTGATCGGCTCGATCCACTCCCGGTTCGGGATGGACGAGCCCGAGATGACCGCGCGAATGCTGAAGGCGATGGACGATCCCTGCCTCACGGTGCTGGGGCACCCCACCGGCAGGCTGCTGCTCTCTCGCGATCCCTACGCGATCGACATGGAGCGGGTCCTCCAGAAGGCTGCCGAGCGGGGCATCGCTGTCGAGATCAACGCCGACCCCCACCGGCTCGACCTCGACTGGCGCCGGGTGCGGCGGGCGCGCGAGCTCGGCGTGACGATCTCGATCGGCGCCGACGCACACTCCGTCGCGGGGATGGCGAACGTGCCGGTCGGGGTGGGGATCGCCCGCAAGGGGTGGCTCGAGGCCGCCGACGTCCTCAACACGCGTGACGCCGAGGGATTTCTGGCGTATGCGAGCAAGCGGCGGACGGCGTGACGACCAGACCGGCACGGCGGAAACGGAGGTCGCGAGCCGAATCCGTCACGGCAACTAAGCGGCGCACCCGGACGATCATCGCCCGCCTCGAGCGAGCATACCCTGGCGCCAAGTGCGCCCTGGACCACCACAACCCGCTCGAGCTGCTCGTGGCGACGATCCTGTCGGCCCAATCGACCGACGCACGGGTGAACATCGTCACGCCGGCGCTGTTCGCGAAGTACCGGACGGCCGACGCCTACGCCGCCGCCGATCCGACGGTGTTCGAAGCGGAGATTCACAGCACCGGATTCTTCCGCAACAAGACGAAGGCGATCCTGGGCATGGCCAGGGCGCTGGTCGAGCGGCACGGCGGCCGGGTCCCCGACACCATGGACGCGCTGATCGAGCTCCCCGGCGTCGGCCGCAAGACCGCCAACGTCGTCCTTGGCAACGCGTTCGGAAAGAACGAGGGCGTCGTCGTGGACACGCACGTGCAGCGCCTCGCCGGCCTGCTCAAGCTCAGCCGGGAACAGACGCCCGAGAAGATCGAGCGCGACCTGATGGCGCTGGTGCCGCGCGAGCAGTGGACCGTGTTCTCGCACCTCCTGATCCTGCACGGGCGCAACGTGTGCATCGCCCGCCGGCCCAGGTGCGAGGCGTGCGTGGTGAACACATGGTGTCCGAGCTCCCGGGTATGAAGCGTCGGACGGTCGGAAATACGGACGGAGACCACGGAATGAGCCTGACGCTCCCGCCCGTGGATCGGGACGCCCTCGTCGCCACGCGGCGCGATCTCCATGCTCATCCGGAGCTTGGGTTTCAGGAAACCCGCACCAGCGCGCTCGTGGCGGACCGGCTCACAGGCCTCGGTTACCAGGTGAAGACCGGCGTGGGCCAGACCGGCGTCGTCGCCGTGGGGGGGGGGGAGGGGGGCAAAGGCAAGTGTGTGATGCTCCGCGCCGACATGGACGCCCTGCCCGTCACCGAGGCGAACGACGTTCCCTATAAGTCCAAGCACCCGGGGCGCATGCACGCCTGCGGTCACGACGGCCACGTCGCGATCGGGCTGGAGGTCGCCCGCCGTCTGGCGACACTGTCCTTGCCCGGTGCGGTGAAATTCGCGTTTCAGCCCGCCGAGGAAGTGAGCCACGGCGCCCAGGCCATGATCGCCGACGGCGTGCTCGACGGGCCCGCGGTGGATGCCGCGTTCGGCATCCATCTGTGGAACGACCTTCCCGCCGGCACGATCGGGATCATGCCCGGGGCGGTGATGGCCTCGGTGGACGAGTTCGAGATCACGATCCTCGGCCGGGGCGGGCACGCGGCCGCGCCGCACCAGACCATCGACCCGGTGCTGGTCGCCGCGCACGTGGTGACCGGGCTGCAGAGCCTCATCGCCCGTCGCCGCAACCCCTTCGAAGAAGGCGTCGTGTCGGTCACGCAGGTGAGCGCCGGGCACGCGTTCAACGTGATCCCGGGGCGCGCGGACCTGCGTGGGACGGTGCGGACGTTCGGCGGCAAGTTCTGGGAGGAGGCGCCGCGGCTCCTCGAGGAGACGGCGCGCGGCATCGCCGGTGCGTTCGGCGCCAGCGCCGAGGTGGGATACCGCCGCCTCAGCGGGCCGCTGGTCAACGACGAGAAGATGACGGCGTTGATGAAGGACATAGGGGAAGAAATCGTAGGGAGAGAGCGTGTGATCGCGGGAGTGCGCACCATGGGGGGGGAAGACATGTCCTACTTCCTCCGCAGAGTCCCCGGCTGTTTCGCGTTCGTCGGCTCGGCGCCGCCGGGCAAGAAGGCCGCGCCGCACCACAGTCCCACGTTCGACATCGACGAGGAGGCGCTCCCTATCGCCGTCGAGTTGCTGAGCCGCACGGCGGTACGATACCTGGAGGCGGGGAGGCAGCCATGAATCGGCTCGCCTCCGAACCCTCCGCCTACCTCAAATCCGCCGCCCACCAGCCGGTCCACTGGCGTCCCTGGGGTGAGGAGGCATTCGCCGCCGCCCGGGCCGAGGACAAGCCGATTCTCCTCGACATCGGCGCCGTCTGGTGCCACTGGTGCCACGTGATGGACGGGGAATCCTACGAGGACCCGCGCGTCGCCGAGCTGCTGAACCGCGACTTCGTGTGCATCAAGGTGGACCGCGACGAGCGGCCGGACGTGGACACGCGCTACCAGCGCGCCGTCGCGGCGCTCACCGGCCAGGGAGGCTGGCCCCTGACCGCATTTCTGAACCCGGCGGGTGAGGTTTTTTTCGGCGGCACCTACTTCCCCCCCGACGACAACGCCCACGGCCGCCCGGGCTTCGCCACCGTGCTGCGGCACGTGGCGCTGCAGTATCGGGAGGAACGGGAGAAGGTCGCCAAGAACGCCCAGGCGATCCACCAGCATCTCGCCGACACGCTGAACGACGCGAAGCCCGGCCCGGTGACGGCCCAACTGGTCGAGCAGGCGGCGGACCAGATGGCGCGATTGTTCGACGTCCGCTACGGCGGCTTCGGCACGGCGCCCAAGTTCCCGCACCCCGCCGCGGTGGAGTTTTTGATCGCCCGCTGGCACGACACGGGGCAGGACTGGGCGCGCGAGGTCGCCGAGAAAACCCTCACCGGCATGGCCCGCGGCGGCATCCGCGACCACCTGGGCGGCGGATTCCACCGCTATGCGGTCGACGAGCGATGGATCGTCCCGCACTTCGAGAAGATGGCGTACGACAACGCCGAGCTGCTCAAGGCGTACTTGACGGCCTACCAGGCCTGGGGAACCCCGCTCTTCCGGGAGGTGGCGACGGGAATCGTCGACTGGGTGCTCGAGGTCCTTTCCGATCGCGACGGCGGGGTCTTTTTCACCTCCCAGGACGCCGACGTCGGACCGCACGATGACGGCGACTACTGGACGTGGACTCCGGAAGAGGCGCGCGCCGTCCTTACTGAAAGGGAGTTCGACGTGGTGCGCCGGGTGTACGACATCGAAGACGCGGGCGAGATGCAGCACAACCCGAAGAAGAACGTGCTGTGGTGGAAGCGCGACCCGGCGGGCGACGACGAGTGGCCGATCCTCAAGACGGCTCGCGCCAAGCTCAAAGCCGCTCGGGATGGCCGGCCGGCGCCGTACATCGATCGCACCGCCTACGTGAGCTGGAACGCGATGCTGGCGGCGGCGTTCCTGCAGGCCGGCGCCGTCCTCGACCGGCCCGAATGCAACACGCTCGCGCTCGCCGCGCTGGAGCGGATCTGGCGAGACGCCTGGCACGACGACGGGGGGCTCGTCCACGTGCTCGGTCGCGCCGCGCCGCGCGGCATGCTGGAGGACAACGTGCAGTGCGCCGCGGCGTTCCTGGACGCGTATGAGGCGACCGGCACTGAGGACTGGCTGGCCCGCGCCGTGCGCGTCATGGCCTACTGCACGGCCGCCCACTGGGACGACGCGGCCGCCGGATTCTTCGACGTGGCCCGCGACCGGGCGGACGGTGGGGCGACCTACCTGAGCACCCGCGCCAAACCGGTGCAGGACTCGCCCACCCCCTCCCCCAACGGCGTGGCGGCCCTGGTGCTGGCGCGCCTCTGGGCGCTCACCGACAAGAGGGAATGGCGGGCCCAGCTCGACCGCCAGCTCGCGGCCTTCGCCGGCGCGGCACCCGACCTCGCGCTGTATGGCGCGACGCTGGCGAGGGCGATCGATTGGGCGGTGCACCCGGAAACGCGCATCGAGGTCGCGGGGCCCCGGGGCCAGGGCGCCGGCTGCGACATGCACCTCCTGGCGCTGCAGACCTATCGGCCACGCAAGGTCGTCGTGCGCCGAATCGCGGAGCGGCCGGCCGCGACCGTGTGCGTCGGGACAGTCTGCTCTCTGCCGGTCGCGACCCCCTCGGAGCTCCGGGGACTGCTCCGGTGAACCGCCGCATCCTCGGCCGCACGGGGCTCGCCGTGAGCGAGATCGGGTTCGGCGGCTGGGCCGTGGGCGGTAATCAGTTCGGCAACTCGTACGGCGCGACCGACGATGCCGAGTCCTTCCGCGCCATCCGCCGTGCCTTCGCCCTCGGCTGCACCTTCTTCGACACGGCCGACGTGTACGGCCACGGCCACAGCGAGGAGCTGATCGGCGCGGCCCTCTCGGGGGTACGGGCGGAGGTGACCCTCGCGACCAAGGTGGGCGGCAACTTCTACAACCGTGACGTCCATCCGCTGCTCAAGGACCGGCTGTCGCAGCTCGCCGGCACGCCGCTCGAGCAGATCCCGCCGGACGCGCCGCTCCCCGTTTCGCACGACGTCAACTTCACGCCCGGCTACATCCGCTTCGCCGTTCAGCAAAGCCTGAAGCGCCTGCGCACCGACTATATCGACGTCCTGCAGCTCCACAACCCGCCGATGAACCAGATCTCCAACATGGAGACCTACGGCGTGCTCGAGGATCTGAAGCGCGAGGGACTGATCCGGTTCTACGGCGTCTCGGTCCACCCGCCCGAGGAGGGGATCGCCGCGGTTCAGGCGACGATGCCCGACACGGTGCAAATCGTCTACAACCTGGCCCGGCGCGAGGCCGAGGACGAGTTCTTCCCGGCCGCGCGCGCGGCCGGCATCGGCGTGATCGCCCGCGAGCCGCTCGCCAACGGCTTCCTGGCCGGCAAGTACCGCCCCGACAGCGTGTGGGAGAAAGGCGACATTCGCGCCCGCATGCCGCGCCAGTACGTGCAGCAGGTGGCGGCCCTGGGGCAGCGAGTACTCGAGCTGGCCGACAAGGCCGGCACCACGGCGGCGCGGCTCGCCCTCAAGTTCGTGCTGGACAACCAGGCCGTCTCGACCGTGATTGTAGGGATGAAGACCGTGCAGCAGGTGGAAGAAAACATCGGGCAGGAGACCTGAATGCCGAACAAGAAGGCGACCCTGGAAACCGCGAAGGGCCGCATCGAGCTCGAGCTCTACGGCGAGGAGGTGCCGAGCACCGTCGCCAACTTCGAGAAACTCGCCAACTCGGGGTTCTATGATGGGACGCGGTTCCACCGCGTGATCCCCAACTTCATGATCCAGGGCGGTGACCCCTACTCGAAGACCGGCAAGGGCCGCGTCGGCACGGGCGGCCCAGGCTACACCATCAAGTGCGAGACGTACCGGAACACCCACCAGCACGTCGCCGGGACGCTCTCCATGGCTCACGCCGGCAAGGACACGGGCGGCAGCCAGTTCTTCATCTGCCATTCGCCCCAACCGCATCTGGACGGCGTCCACACGGTGTTCGGCCAGGTCACCAAGGGGATGGAGGTCGTGAACACGATCGCCCAGAACGATGAGGTGAAGTCGATCCGCGTGAGTTGAACCGTCAGCCATCGGCCGTCAGCCCTCAGCTTCCGGAGTCTCTATGCGCGGCACGGTTTGTCTGCTCATCAGCTTTCTCGCACCGACCCAGCTCCCGGCTCAGAGCGCGTCCGGCGCCTTCGTCGTCACGCTCGGCAAGGACACCATCGCCGTGGAGCGGTACACGCGTACCGCAACGCGGCTCGAGAGCGACATCATCGCCCGCGACCGCGCGCCGGTCATCCTGCGTCACGTCGTGGTCGACCTGCGGCCCGACGGCTCCTTCGCGCGGGTCGAGGGGACGAACACGCCGGCCTCCGCGCCCGCCGGCACGCCGCCGGTCCTCAAGGTCGTGGCCACGGCGACGGGGGACAGCACGGCCGCGGAGCTCACACGGAACGGTGCGACGCAGCTGGTCAAGGTGGCCACGCCGGGCGGAGCCGTGCCGTTCATCAATTTCTCGTACTCGCTCTACGAGCTGACGGCACGCCGCGGGAAGGCGGCCGGCGGCTCTCCGGCCAAGGTGCTGGCGTGGGCGGTGCTCTCGGCGTCGACGCTCAATCTCGTCGTCACGCCGATGGGCGCCGATTCCGTGGGCATCGGCTTCGAGGGCGACGCGCCGACCCTCATGCAGCTCGACCGCGAGGGCCGCATCACGAGCGCCAACGGCCGACTCACGACCCAGAAGGTGATCGTGACCCGCCTCGCCGCCGTGGACATTGCCGCCCTGACCGCGAGCTTCGCCAACCGGCCGCTCGGGCAGCTGTCTCCGCCCGATTCGATTCGCGCCTCGGTCGCCGGCGCCACCATCGCTCTCGACTACGGCCGGCCTTCGATGCGCGGCCGCAAGATCTTCGGCGGCGAGGTCGTGCCTTGGGGCACGGTCTGGCGCACCGGCGCGAACTTCGCCACGCGGTTCACGACCTCCGCCGACCTGGTGATCGGCGGGCAGACCGTCCCCACCGGCACGTACACGCTGTGGACGCTGCCCACCCCCACGGGCTGGAAATTGATCATCAACAAGCAGACCAAGGCGCCGTGCGCCGATGCCGCGAGCTGCGCCAGCCCGCAACGAGCCAGACTCTGGGGCACCGACTACAACGCCGACTCCGACTTCGTGCGGGTCGACATGCGGGTGGAGAAGCTGCCGGCGCCGGTCGAGGAGTACGTGATGGGCGTGGAACCGCAGGGAGCGGGCGGCATCCTCAAACTCGAATGGGAGACGACACGCGCATGGGTCGCGTTCACAAAGAAGTAACGGCCCTACTGGCCGCTGCAGGGCTCGCCGGACCCGCGTCGGCCGCCGCCCAGGGCGGCACGACGAGCGGCGCCTTCGTCGTGACGCTCGGCACGGACACCGTGGCGGTCGAGCGGTACTCGCGCACCGCCACGACGCTCACCGGCGACATGATCGTGCGCAACAACGCCCCGGTCGTGTGGCGCCATTATACCGCCAGTCTCGCCGCCGACGGACGGGTCACGCGCTATGAATTCACGAATACGCGCCTCTTCGCCCGCGATGCGACGCAGCCCGCGTTGCATCTGGTCGGCACGTTCACGGCGGACTCCACCCGGTTCGCCGGCACGTTCTTGGACAGCGCGGTGGCATTCGCCGTGGCTACACCCGGGGGCGCGATGCCATTCGTCGGCTACTCCTATGCGCTCTACGAGCTGTACTTCGCGCGGGCCCGCGCCACGGCGGGGAATGCCCAAACCACCCTGAGCCTGATCTCCCCCGGCGACGGCCAGCCGGCCGCGCGCCTGGTCCGCGTGGTTCGCCCCGACTCAGCCACTGTCGGCTTCACCGATGAGTCGTCGCCCGCTGCGTTCCGGCTCGATGGAACGGGCCGTATCCTCGCCGTAGATGGCCGCGCCACCTCTGAGAAGTTCACTGCCATTCGCGTGGCCACAGTGGACCTCGAGGCCTTGAAAACGGCCTTCGCCGGCCGGCCGCTTGGCCGCCTGTCGCCACCGGACTCGGTCCGTGCAACGATCGGCGGCGCCACCATCGCCGTCGACTACGGCCGGCCCTCGATGCGCGGTCGCAAGATCTTCGGCGATGCAGTCGTGCCCTGGAATCAGGTGTGGCGCGCCGGCGCCAACGCCGCCACCCGCTTCACCACCTCGGCCGATCTCGTGATCGGCGGTGCCACGGTCCCGGCCGGCACCTACACCCTCTTCACCCTGCCGTCTCCGTCGGGATGGAAGCTGATCATCAGCAGGCAGACCAAGGCACCCTGCAAAACGGCCGCGGAGTGTGCCGACCCCCGGCGGGCACCGCTCTGGGGCACGGATTACAACGCCGACTCCGACTTCGTGCGGGTGGAGATGCAGGTGGCGCCGCTGCCACAGCCCGTCGAGCAGTTCCGCATCACAGTCGCGCCGCAGGGAGCGGGCGGCATCCTCACGCTCGAATGGGAGACGACGCGCGCATGGGTCGCCTTTGCCAGGAAATAACCATCGGCCATCAGCCATCAGCCGTCAGGACTGATGGCTGACAGCTGACCGCTGACGGCTCTATGCACCTCGACTTCGCCGTCGTATCGGACTACGCCCTCGTCGACCAGGCCGGGAAGATCTCGGTGCTGGGCATCTTCCAGCACATCTGGGTCCAGCAGTTCCCCGCCATGCACCCCCGGCTGCACCTCGTGCTCCGGCTCAAAGGCAAGCGCACCGAGATCGGCGAGCACGGGGTACAGATCCGCCTCGCGGACGAGCAGGGCACCGAGATCCTCGGGGGCAGCGGCCAGGTGACGTTCGCGGAGCCGCCCGCCGGCGTCACGGACATCGAAGCCGCGGCGATCCTCGTCTTCGACGTACCGTTCCCCCACCCCGGGCTGTACCGCTTCGAGATCACCATCGACGGCGAGGAAAAGGCCTCGGTGCCGATAACGGTGAGCCAGGTGCCGGCCGGGGCAGGCGGGGGGGGGGGGGGGGGGGGGGGGGGGGGGGGGGGGGGGGGGGGCCGGGCCCGAAAAACACCCCCGCCCCACCCACCCCTCGACAGATCGCCCCCCCCCCCCCCTCCCCCCCGTCCCCCGCCCCCCCGGTGCCCTTTTGTTGG
>CAZXKD010000077.1:0-12144 GCA_964641215.1 uncultured Gemmatimonadaceae bacterium | reverse complement strand
TCTCCGACATGCTGGTGTACCATCCGGAGAAGCGGCAGCAGGGGATGCGCGACGGCACCTTGCCGCAGCTGTTCAAGGACGAGATCGAGAAGAGCTGGCTCGAGTACGTGGAGCAGGTCGGTAAGGACATGGCCGACTCGACGCCGTTCTGGACTGAAGCGCTCAACGATATTTTGGCAGGAGGCCACAAGGTTTTCTAAGGGTGGTAAAAGGGAGGCTAAGCGCCTATATTTGCAGAGAGTTAGAGCCGTCCCCCGGCTCCGGGCGGGCGGCTCATCTCATTACTTAGCCGAGCGAGTGCACCCGTGCCACTGACCGAGCGTTTCGCCGAATTCGACCGCCGTCTCCGCGAGCTGCGGAGCTTTCTTTGACGTCGATGCGAAGCTCGCCCGCCTCACCGAGCTGGAGCGCACGATGGCGGAGGGCGGGGGTTCCTTGTGGACCGACCCGGAGCGGGCCCGCAAAGTCGTCGAGGAGGTCAAGAGCCTGAAGCGCTGGCTCGAGCCCTACAACGCCTTACGGAAGCGGGTGGACGAGGGACGCGAGCTGAGCGAGCTGTTCGAGGCGGAGAGTCACGTCGACCTCGCGATGCAGCGCGGCCTCGAGCAGGAGGCCGACAAGATCGCCGGGGAGCTGGAGGCGCTGGAGCTGCAGAACATGCTGCAGGGGCAGGACGACGCGCGCAACGCGTTGCTGACGATCCATCCTGGGGCAGGCGGCACCGAATCGCAGGACTGGGCGGAAATGCTGACGCGGATGTACACGCGCTGGGCGGAGCGGCACGGCTTCGCGACCCTAGTGCTCGACCTGGAGCCGGGTGAGGAGGCGGGCATCAAGCGCGTCGAGCTGGAGGTCCGCGGCCAGTATGCCTACGGCCTGCTGCGGGCGGAGATCGGCGTGCACCGGCTGGTGCGGATTTCTCCGTACGATGCGCAATCGCGCCGCCATACGTCGTTCGCCTCGGTGATGGTGTACCCGGAGGTGGACGAGGACATCGAGATCGAGATCCGGGACGACGACCTCCGGGTGGACGTGTTCCGCGCCTCCGGCAAGGGCGGCCAGCACGTCAACAAGACGTCCTCGGCGGTGCGCATCACGCATCTTCCCACCGGCATCGTCGTGCAGTGCCAGAACGAGCGCAGTCAGTTCAAGAACAAGGCGACGGCGATGAAGATGCTGAAGGCGCGGCTGTACGAGCGCGCCGTGAAGGAGCGGGAGGCGAAGAAGGCCGAGCACGACAAGCAGAAGACCGATATCGCGTTCGGCAACCAGATCCGCTCGTACGTCTTCCAGCCGTACACGATGGTGAACGACCATCGCACCGAGATCAAGGTGACGGACGTGCAGAAGGTGATGGACGGTGACCTCGACCCGTTCATCGAGGCGTACCTCAAGCGGTTTGGGGGGGGGAGCAAGGCGGCGTGACCAGCTTCGTAGAGGCGGCGCGGCGGGAAAAGCTCAAGGAGCTGATCGCCCGCGGGGTCGCCCCCTTCGCCTATCGCTACGACCGCACTACCACCACCCGGGCCGCGCTGCAGGGCTTCCGCGACGGCGCCGCCACGGTGCACCGGCTGGCGGGGCGGCTGATCCTGCTGCGGCCCATGGGGAAGTCGACCTTCGGGCATCTCGAGGACGCCTCCGGCAAGATCCAGATCTTCTGCAAGCTCGATACCCTGGGGCAGGACGCTTACGGGCTGCTGAAGCTCCTCGACCTGGGCGATTTCGTGGGTGTCGAGGGGCCGCTGTTCCGCACCAAGACGGGCGAGGTCACGGTGCGGGTCGACCGCCTCACGCTGCTCAGCAAGTCGCTGCGCCCGCTGCCGCTCGGCAAGGAAGACGCGCAAGGAGTGGTCCACGGCGCGCTGTCGGACGCGGAGCAGCGCGCCCGCCAGCGCTACGCCGATCTCGCGGTGCACCCGCAGATCCGCGAGATCTTCCGGCTGCGCGCCCGGGTGATCAGCTACATCCGCCAGTTCCTCGACGCCCGCGGTTACCTCGAGGTCGAGACGCCGGTGCTGCAGCCGCTGTACGGCGGCGCCACCGCCCGGCCCTTCAAGACCCACGCCGAGGCCCTGGATGCGGCGTTCTACCTGCGCATCGCCGACGAGCTGTACCTGAAGCGGTGCATCGTCGGCGGGTTGGAGAAGGTGTACGAGATCGGGCACGACTTCCGGAACGAGGGGCTGTCGCGCTTTCACAACCCCGAATTCACCATGGCCGAGTGGTACGAGGCCTACACGGACTACGTGGGCATCGCCGAGCTGACCGAAGCCTTGCTGGCCGGGCTGGTGCGGGAGCTGTTCGGCACGACGACGCTGGAGCGGCACGGCGCGACGCTGTCGTTCGCGACGCCGTTCGCGCGGCGGGACTACTACACGCTGGTGCAGGAGACGGCCGGCATCGACCTCGCGAGCACGACGGACGGCGAGCTGCGCCAGGCGCTGCAGCGCAAGGAAGTGGTAGAGGCGGACACCCTCGCGGGACCGAAGCTGGTGGACGAGGTGTTCAAGAACTATGTCGAGCCGACGTTAGTGCAGCCCACCTTCGTGCTCGACTATCCCGTCGCCTTGTCGCCGCTCGCGAAGCTGCAGCGCGATGATCCGACCCGGGCGGAGCGCTGGGAGTTGTTCGTGCACAAGCGCGAGATCGCCAACGCCTTCAGCGAGCTGACCGATCCCGAGGAGCAGCGGCTGCGCTTCGAGCAGCAGGCGCGACTGCGCGCCGCCGGCGACGCGGAGGCGCAGCAGCTCGACGAGGACTTCCTGCGCGCCCTGGAGTACGGCATGCCGCCGACCGGCGGGGTGGGCCTCGGCATCGATCGGCTGTGCATGGTGCTCGCCGACCAGACCAACATCCGCGATGTGATCCTGTTTCCCATGCTGCGGCCCGAATGAGCATCCCCCAGATCGCCATTGCCGCCCTGCTGCTCGCCCTGCTGGCCGGCGCGGCGCTGTTCGTGCGGGCCAACTGGCCCTCGCGCCTCGAGGCCGTCGTGGCGCTGCGCTACCTGCGCAGCCGGCGCTCCTCGCGGCTGCTCTCGCTCATCACCGTGATCGCCGTCGGGGGCGTCGTCGTGGGCGTCATGGCGCTGGTGATGGTCCTGGGCGTGATGAACGGCCTGCAGAACGACCTGCGCGACAAGATCCTCGTCGCCAACCCGCACTTGCGGGTGCTGACCTACGGGGAAGGGTTGCGGCTCGACGACTGGCGCCGCGTGCTCGACAAGGTGCGCGGCACGCCGGGAGTCCAGGCGGCGGCGCCGTTCGTCCTGACGCAGGGGCTGATCTACAAGAACCGCGATTACGCCGAGGGAGTGATCATCCTCGGGGTCGAGACCGACACCGGAGCCCGCGCGGTCACGACCCTCGCGCGGCATCTGACCCGAGGCGACCTGCGCTTCCACGTGACCCAAACGGACGTGGACGGCGGCCTCGCCCTGGGGACGCGGCTCGCGAGCAAGCTGTCGGCCTTCCCGGGCGACGTGGTGACCCTCATCGCGCCCGCGGGCGCCCGGTTCAACCCCACGCTGGGGACGTACGTCCCGCAGTTTCACCGCTATGAAGTCACGGGCATCTTCGACACCGGCATGTACGAGTACGACAACAGCTACGTCGTGATGACGCGGGCCACGGCGCAGCGCTTCGCCGGGCTGGACAGCGCCGTCACCGGCCTGGAGGTGCGCCTCGCCGACCCGTGGGGCGCGCAGCGCTTCGCCGCCGATCTCGAGAGCAAGCTGGGCTACCCGTACCGGGCGCTCGACTGGCAATCCCAGAACGCCTCGCTGTTCTCGGCCCTGAAGCTCGAGAAACTCTCGATGGCGCTGGTGGTGTTTCTCATCTGCGTCGTGGCCGCCTTCAACGTGGTCGGCACCTTGACGATGGTCGTGCGCGACAAGACCCGGGAGATCGGGATTCTCCTGGCGATGGGGCTGCGCCCGGCGGCGGTGCGGCGCATCTTCCTGGCGCAGGGGGTGCTGATCGGCCTCACCGGCACCGCTATCGGCGCCGTGCTGGGTGGGGTGTTCGGCGGCATGGTGAATCGCGGGCAGTGGATCCGCATCGATCCCTCGGTCTACTTCATCGACCACCTGCCGGTGCACACCCAGCCGCTCGACCTGCTGCTGGTGGTCGCCGCCAGCCTGCTCGTCGCCACCCTGGCGCCGCTGTATCCGGCGATGCAGGCGGCGCGGCTCGACCCCGTGCCGGCGATCCGCTACGAATGAACGCGCTGCTCGAGGCCCGGGGCATCCGCAAGGTGTTCGCCGGCGGCGACGGCCAGCCGCTCGAGGTGTTGCGCGGCGTGGACTTGGACGTGCGCCGCGGCGAGCTGATCGCCGTGGTCGGCGCCTCCGGGGCGGGGAAGAGCACCCTGCTGCACCTCCTGGGGGCGCTGGACCGGCCCACCAGCGGCGACCTGTGGCTCGACGGCTCCCGCTACGCCGATCTCGACCCCGACGGGCTGGCCGAGCTGCGGAACCGCAAGTTGGGATTTGTCTTCCAGTTCCACCATCTCTTGCGCGAGTTCACCGCTTTGGAGAACGTGATGATGCCCCTGCTGATCGCCGGCCTGGCGGAGCGGGGGGCGCGCTCTCGTGCCGAAGAATTGCTCTCGGAGGTCGGGCTGGCCGGGCGGATGACGCATCGGCCGGCGGAGCTGTCGGGCGGGGAACAGCAGCGCTGCGCCGTGGCCCGGGCCCTGGTGCACGACCCGGCGCTGGTGCTGGCGGACGAGCCGTCGGGCAACCTGGACCACGCCAACAGCGAGCGGCTGCACGAGATCTTCTTCCGGCTGGCGCGCGAGTTCGAGACGGCGGTCGTGGTGGTGACGCACAACCGCCAGCTGGCGGCCCGGGCGGACCGGATCCTCTGGCTCGAGGACGGCCGGCTCACGGCCGTGCGGTCGATCGAGGCGATACCCTGATGCTGTGCGACAACTGCAAGGAACGCGACGCGGTCATCAACCTGACCCAGGTGGAGCACGATTCCAAGGTGACGCTCCACCTCTGCGAGCAGTGCGCCCAGCAGAAAGGCGTCGAGACGGGGGTCGCCGTGCTGAAGTCGCCGCTGGGCGGGTTCCTGGCTTCCATGGGCAAGGGCGGTGGCACCACCAGCGTCGTGCCGAGTCCCGCCGACGGCCTGCGCTGCCGCGGCTGCGGCGCCACGCTGCGGGATTTCCGCGAGTCCGGCCGGCTGGGCTGCGCTCAGTGCTACGACTCCTTCGACGCCCACCTGCGCGATCTGCTGCGCCGGCTGCACGGCTCCAGCCAGCACGTGGGCGAGCGCTACGAGCCGCCCGGCGCCGGGGCCGATCCGCGCCGCCGGCTCCTCGAGCTCAAGGACCAGCTGCGCCGCGCCGTGGACAGCGAGAACTTCGAGCTGGCGGCCGAGCTGCGGGACCGGATCCGGGTGCTGGAATGATCGACCTGTCCCTGCTTCCCGATGGCGGGATGAGCTGGCTCGATGCCTCCGGGCCGGGCGGCAACATCGTGCTCTCGACCAGAATCCGCCTGGCCCGCAACCTGCAAGGCAGTGTCTTCGGCCAGCGCGCCCGGGACGCCGACCGCACCGCCGTGCTGACGCGCGTCGAGGAAGCCGCGGCAGCCAGCACCCGCCTGCAGCACGCCATCACCTTCCGGCTCGATCAGCTGGAACGGCCCGATCGGCAGCTGTTGCACGAGCGCCACTTGGTGAGCAAGGAGCTGGCGGGGCTGGACCGGGAAGCCCGCCCCCGGCCGGGGGCGGCGCTGGTGGTGCACGGCCCCGTCGGGGTGATGGTGAACGAGGAAGACCACTTGCGGCTCCACGGGATGTGTTCGGGATTCGCCCTGGAAGAGGCCTATGCCGTGCTGGAAGGGGTCGACGGCGAGTTGGGTCGGCTGCTGCCCTTCGCGTTTCACCCGGAATTTGGCTATCTTACGTCCTGTCCGACCAATGCCGGGACCGGACTGCGGGCAAGCGTGCTTATCCACTTGCCCGGCTTAGTCTTAACCAAGGAAATCGGCAAAGTGTTGCAGGGCCTCACGCAAGTGGGGCTCACCTTTCGGGGGCTCTACGGGGAGGGGAGCGAAGTCGTCGGGAACTTCTTCCAGTTATCCAATCAGACGACGCTGGGGAAGTCCGAGGAGGAGCTCCTCGACCACCTGGGGAAGATCGTCCGGCAGGTGATCGAGTACGAGACGCAGGCGCGGGAAATGCTGCTGCAGAAGGCGCCGGACGAGGTCGGCGACAAGACGTGGCGGGCGTACGGACTGCTCAAGTACGCGCGCAGCTTGACCTTCGAAGAGACGATGAACTTGTTGAGCGGAGTGCGGCTGGGGGTGGGCCTGAATCTGATCAAGGGCCTGAGTGTATATACCCTCAACAAGCTGCTGATCTACACCCAGCCCGCGCACCTGGCGGCGCTCGAGGGGCGGCAGAGCGGCGACCCCGAGTTGCCGACGGTGCGCGCCACATATGTACGGCGGCTGCTCGAGGCCGAGCTCAGCTAGTGCGGGGTGTGAGGAGGGGGAGCGGGGATGAACGGCTACAACTTCACGGATCGGGTGCGGAAAGTCCTCCAGATGGCCCGGGAGGAAGCCGCGCGGTTGCACCACGAGTACGTCGGCACCGAGCACATCCTGCTCGGCCTGATCCGGGAGGGTGAGGGCGTCGCCGCCGCGGTGCTCACCAACCTCAACGTCGACCTGGAAGAGATCCAGCAGAAGATCGAAGAGACGGTGAAGAAGGGGAAAGCCGCGGCCGCCGCGGGCCCCGACCTGCCGTACACCTCGCGCGCCAAGAAGGTGCTGGAGCTGGCGATGAGCGAGGCCCGCGAGCTGAACCACTCCTACGTCGGCACCGAGCACCTGCTGCTCGGCCTGCTGCGCGAGGAGAAGGGGATCGCCGCGCAGGTCCTAACCGACGCCGGCGTGAATCTGGAGCAGGCGCGCGCCGAGACGCTGCGGCTGCTGGGCAGCGAGATGCCGTCCACCGCGGGTGGCGGCGGCGCGGCGGCGCAGCCTGCGGCCCCCAAGAGCGAGAAAAAGTCCAAGACACCCGCGCTCGACCACTTCTGCCGCGACCTGACGCAGCTCGCGGCCGAGGGCCAGCTCGATCCCACCATCGGACGCCAGAAGGAAATCGAGCGCGTGATGGAGATCCTGTCGCGCCGCAAGAAGAACAATCCGGTGCTGATCGGCGAGCCGGGCGTGGGCAAGACGGCCATCGTCGAGGGCCTGGCGCAGCTGATCGCCAGCGGCCAGTGCCCGGAGGCGCTGAAGGACCACCGCGTGCTGTCGCTCGACATGGCGGCGGTGATCGCCGGCACCAAGTACCGGGGCCAGTTCGAGGAGCGGTTGAAGGCGGTCATCAACGAGATCGCGCAGAACCGCAACATCATCCTGTTCATCGACGAGCTGCACACTCTCGTCGGGGCGGGGGCCGCCGAGGGCGCGGTGGACGCCTCCAACATGCTGAAGCCCGCCCTGGCGCGCGGCGAGCTGCAGTGCGTCGGCGCGTCGACGCTGAACGAGTACCGCAAGTACATCGAAAAAGACGGCGCGCTGGAGCGGCGCTTCCAGACGGTGATCGTCGACCCGCCCACGGTCGACGAGACCATCGCGATCCTGAAGGGGCTCCGCAAGCGCTACGAGGACCACCACCGCGTGGTGATTCCCGACGCGACCCTCGAGTCGGCGGCGAAGCTGTCGGAGCGCTACATCACCGACCGGTTCCTGCCCGACAAGGCGATCGACGTCATCGACGAAGCCGGGGCGCGGGCCCGCCTGGCGACGCAGGTGCCGCCGCCCGAGGTGGCCGCCCTGAAGTCCAAGCTCGAGCACATCAACAGCGAGAAGGAAGGCGCGGTCCGCGACCAGAACTTCGAGCGCGCCGCCTCGCTGCGCGACCAGGAGCGGGAGCTGCAGTCGGAGATCCGCCACCAGCAGGAGGAGTGGGAGCGGGAGCGGCAGACCCGGCGGCCCACCATCGACGAAGACGGCATCGCGTTCATCGTGTCCCGCTGGACCGGCATCCCGGTCACGCGGCTCCAGGAGGCCGAGACCGCGCGCCTGCTCCGCATGGAAGACGAGATCCACGTGTCGGTCGTGGGGCAGGACGAGGCGATCGCGGTGATCTCGCGCGCCATCCGCCGCAGCCGCGCCGGGCTCAAAGACCCGAAGCGCCCGATCGGCTCCTTCATCTTCTCCGGGCCGACCGGCGTCGGCAAGACCGAGCTGGCCCGGGCCCTCGCCCGGTTCCTGTTCGCGGACGTGAACGCCCTGATCCGCGTCGACATGTCGGAGTACATGGAGAAGTTCTCCGTGAGCCGGCTGATCGGCGCTCCCCCCGGCTACGTGGGGTACGAGGACTCGGGCACGCTGACCAAGGCGGTGCGCCGCAAGCCCTACTCCGTGGTGCTGCTCGACGAGATCGAGAAGGCGCACCCCGATGTGTTCAACATCCTGCTGCAGGTGCTCGACGAGGGACACCTGACGGACAACTACGGGCGCGTGATCGACTTCAAGAACACCGTGGTCATCATGACCTCGAACGTCGGCGCCCGCGACATGGTCAAGGGCAAGACGTTGGGCTTCGCCCAGCCGGACACCCGCGCCTCGTTCGAGCGCATCTCCGAGAAGGTGAAGGAAGAGATCAACAAGGTCTTCAACCCCGAGTTCCTGAACCGGCTGGACGACGTGATCGTGTTCCATCCGCTCACGCGCGAGCACATCGCCCAGATCGTGGTGGTGCTGTTGCGCGACGTGCAGAACCGGCTGGGGGAGGAAGAGCTCACCCTCCGCCTCACCCCGGCGGCGAGCGACTTCCTGGTGGATCGCGGCTACGACGAGCACTACGGCGCGCGGCCGTTGAAGCGCGCGATCCAGAAGTACGTGGAAGACCCGCTGTCGGAGAAGATCCTGGTCGGGGAGTTCGCCAAGGGCGACGAGATCGAGGTCGACGTGGCGCCCGACAAGGAGCACCTCGCCTTCCGGGCCCTCTCGGGCACGAAGGCGTGATCCGCCGGCTCCTCCTCAGTCTCGCGCTCGCCGCCGTCGGTCTCGCCCCGCGCCCCAGCGCCGCGCAGCGCGTGGGGGGGGGAGGGGGAGGCCGGGTTCCTGATTCCATCGCCGTCGTCGGCGCCCAGCGCGTCGGGCGCCAGAGCGTGCTCCTCACCGCCGGCCTGGTCCCGGGCCGCCAGATCAGCTACCGCGACGTCGCCCACGCCATCCAGGCGCTGTACGCCACCGGCCAGTTCGACGACATCCGCATCGAGCAGGACACCACGGCGGCCGTGCCGCTGCTCGTGATCCGCGTGCGCGAGCGCCCCACCCTCGTCAAATGGGCGATCCGGGGCGTGAGCCGCCTCAGCGACCACTCGGTGCGCGACCGGGTGCAGCTCGCCGAGGGACGGCCGTTCGACCCCGCCGCGGTGGAGCGGGCGCGCGGCCGCATCGACTCGCTGTACCGCGCCAGCGGCTACTACCTGGCGCGGGTGCGCACGCTGCGCGTCTTCGAGGGCGACTCGAGCCGCGTGCGGCTGGTGTTCGACGTCGAGGAAGGCCGCCGCGTGGCCATCGCCCGCATCGACGTCCAGGGAAACAGCCATTTCAAGGCCCCGGACATCGTCGGCCACATGAGCACCAAGCCCGAAGGCTTCTGGTGGTGGCGCAACGGCGAGTACGACGACGAGAAGCTGCGCGCCGACGAGCAGGAGCGGCTGCCCGCGTTCTACGGCAGCAAGGGGTTCGCCGACTTCCAGGTGACGGGCGACACGCTCCTCGTCGACGACTCCACCGGCAAGGCCACGCTCGTGCTGCAGGTGAGCGAAGGCGATCCCTACCGGGTCGGCACCTTCGAGATCATCGGCAACCGGCGCTTTTCGACCGACGAGCTCGAGACCCTCAACCCGTTCCGCCGCGACCCGCGCCAGGGCGCTCGGGCGACGGTGGCCTACTTCGACCAGGGGAAGTGGGACGAGGCCACGCGGACGCTGCAGACCGAGTACTCGAACGAAGGCTACATCTACGCCGAGGTGCGGCCGGAGGTGATCCGCCGCGCCGGTCCCGACGGCAAGCCGGTGGTCGACCTCCGCTGGGTGATCACCGAGCGCCAGCCGGCGATCGTCAACAAGGTCGAAATCGTCGGCAACGACGTGACGCGCGAGCGGGTGATCCGCGACGCGATCGTCCTCATCCCGGGCGACGTGTTCCGCCAGAACGCTCTCATCAAGTCCTACCAGAACATCTCGAACCTCGGCTTCTTCAATCAGCCGCTGCCGGTCCCCGACACCAAGCCGGCCAACGAACAGGGCGACGTGGACGTGATCTTCCGGGTGTCCGAGAAGCGCACCGGGAACGTGAACTTCGGCGCCTCGGTCGGGCAGGGGACCGGGCTGGGCGGCTTTCTCGGCCTCGACGAGCCGAACCTGTTCGGGCAGGGCAAGCGCGGGCAGTTCCAGTGGCAATTCGGCAAGAACATCAACGACTTCAACGTGTCGTTCACCGACCCGGCCATCGGCGAGTCGCGCATCTCCGGGACGGTCGAAGTCCACAACCTGCGGCAGCGCTACCAGATCGCGGACCTGGGCGAGCTGCGGCGCCGCGGCACCAGCCTGCAGCTCGGCTTCCCCGTGTTCAACGACCGCTACACGCGGCTGTTCCTGTCCTACGGGGTCGACGAGCAGACCTTCACCGGCGGCACCCAGAACGTCGCCAGCCTGAGCTGCAACAACTGCGTCCGCTCGACCGTCGGCGCCTCGGTGCTGCGCGACACGCGCATCGACCTGCCGTTCCCCACCGCCGGGTCGATGGCCAGCGTCGGCATCTCGCAGAGCGGCGGCCTGCTCGGCGGCAAGGGCAACTTCCAGCGCGTCGACCTCGAGGGTCGCTGGTACGCGCCCCTGGGCCAGCTGGGCGGCGGCGGGGCGCGGGGAGGCCTCGGCGGCGGCATGCGCTTCGTCCTCGGCCTCACCGCCCGCTCGGGGTTCGTGTTCGGCAACTCGCCCTTCTTCGATCAGCTGTTCGCCATGGGGGGCACCCAGTACGGCATTCCGCTCCGCGGCTACGACGAGTTCTCCGTCACCCCCAAGGGCTACGACCCCACCGCCAGCAGCACCGCCGCGTCGGCCACCGCCTTCGGCCGCTCGTTCTACAAGATGACGGGGGAGGTGGGCCTGCGGCTGTCCCAGATGTTCTACGTCAGCACCTTCTACGACGCCGGCAACGTGTGGGCCCGGGCCAGCGAGTTCAACCCGACCCGGTTGTTCCGCGGCGCCGGTATCGGCGTCGCCGTCATCTCGCCGCTCGGCCCCCTGGGGGTCGATTGGGCCTACGGCTTCGACAAAACGAACACTCTTGGCCAGCCCGCCCCGGGCTGGAAACTCCACTTCAAACTCGGCAACTTCTTCTGATGCCAATTTCCTCGGAGACGTTTATGAAGCGTGTAGTCGTGGTGTGTCTGGCCCTGGCGGGCGCCCTGCCGGCGGCGGGCCAGGCGCCGGCCACCCCCGCCAATCCCGCACCCGCCCCGCGCCCGACGGCTGCGCCGGGCCCCCTCAAGTTCGCGTTCGTGTCCTCGCGCCAGATCCTGCAGCGCACCCCCGGCTACACCGCGGCGGAGTCGACCTTCGCCAAAGAAGTGCAGACCTGGCGCGAAGAGGTGCAGAAGCTGCAACAGCAGCTCGACTCGGCGGTGACGGCGTTCGACCAGCAGCGGATCGCCCTCTCGCCCGCCGCCGCGCAGCAGCGACAGCGCGACCTCCAGGGCATGCAGCAGCGGCTGCAGCTGCGGACCGACTCGCTCCAGCAGAAAGCCGGGCAGCGCGAGCAGGAGCTGTTGGCCCCGATCCAGGCGCGGGTGAACTCGATCATCCAGGGACTGCGCGCCGAGGGGAACTATTCGTTCATCTTCGACACCGACGCTCCGGGGAATCCCATCGTCGCGGCCGACCCGTCGCTGGACCTCACGGCCAAGGTGCTCCAGCGCCTCCATTCGGCGCAGTACCGGGCCCCGGCCCGTGAAGGCCGGCGGCCAGGGCGGAGGGGGGGGGGGGGGTGGGGGGGCGGGGGGGGGCGGCCGCGACCGCGACGACGGCGGAGGCCGAACGGGCCAAGGCCTTCCTCGACGCGCAGGTCGACCTGGCCGGCCTGGCCGGGCGCATCGATGC
>CAZXKD010000076.1:0-12147 GCA_964641215.1 uncultured Gemmatimonadaceae bacterium | reverse complement strand
CGCCGACGCCGCCGCGGCGTTGCGCGCGCACCGCGCGAGCGACAGGCGACACGTGCCGCCAGTCGTCGTCGCCTGGGACGGCGCCCTTGCTCTCCCCGCGAGCCTCGCGAACGGTCCCGGCCGGGCCGAGCTGCGCCTCGAGGACGGCGCCGTCGCCCCACTGGCTGGCCCCATCCCCTTCGGGTACCACCGCCTCAGCGTCGAGGCCGCGGGCCAGCCCGAAACCTGCACGGTCATCGCCGCACCCCGGCAGGCGTGGCGCCGGCCTGGTTCCCCGCGGAGCTGGGGCGTGGGCGCGCAACTGGCCGCGCTCCGGTCGGCGCGCAGCCGCTCGGTGGGCGACCTGCGCGACCTGGAATCGCTGTGCCGTTGGGTGGGCGAGCGGGGCGGGGACCTGGTCGCGCTGCTGCCGCCGCTCCCCACCTTCAACGCGCCGCCGCCCGAGCCCAGTCCCTACTCCGCCGTCAGTCGCCTCTTCTGGTCGGAGCTGATCCTCGATCTGGGAGATGCGGGACGAGCGTCGGCACCGGGGGCGACCCTCGACGTGACCCGGGCGGACGCCGAGGTCCGCGCAGCGCTCGCCGGCCATGCAGTGCCGGACGGGTCGCTCGTGGACGCGGAGTTGATCCGGTACGCGCAGTTCCGGGGCGCCCAGGCCCGGCTGGGGAGGAACTGGCGGGCCTGGCCCGCCGCGGCCCCGGAGCACGCGCCGACGCCCGACCAGATCGATCCCGCGGAGGAGCGCTTTCATGTCGTGGCGCAGACGCTGGCGCGCCAGCAGCTGCGCGACATCCGAGCCCGACTGGAGCAGCGCGGGCTGCGCCTCGGGCTCGACCTGGCGGTGGGCGTCCACCCGGACGGCTATGATCCGTGGTCGCGTCAGCACCTGTTCGCTGGCGAGATGTCGGTCGGCGCCCCGCCGGACCAGGGCTTCCCGAGCGGTCAGGACTGGGGGTTCAGCCCGGTGCGTCCCGATGCGTCGCGCCGCGAGGGGCACCAGTACCTGGCGGCGTCGATCGCCCACCAGATGGGCCCGGCCGGCCTGCTCCGCGTGGACCACATCATGGCCTGGACCCGTCTGTACTGGATTCCGCACGGGTTCGGTCTGCACGAAGGGACGTACGTTTCCTATCCCGCCGAGGAGCTCTTCGCCATTCTGACGCTGGAATCGCATCGTCACCGCTGCGAAGTGGTGGGGGAGAACCTCGGCACCGTTCCGCCCGAGCTCGACGAAGCGCTGCCGCGGCACGGGATCTGGGGGATGTATCTGGCGCAGTTCGAGGCCGCGCGCGGCCCCGCGCTCGAGCCCCCGAGCGCGCGGAGCGTCGCCCTGGTCGGCACGCACGACACGCCCACCTTCGCGGGGTGGCTCGCCGGCAACGACATCGGTGAACGGGTGCACTACGGTCTCCTGGCCAAAGCGCGGGCCCCGAGCGTCCGGAAGGAGCGGGCGCAGGCCGTGCGCTGGCTGCGCGAGCTCCTGCACTACAAGTTGGAGGAGCCAGGGAGGGGAGGGGGGGGAGGGGGCTTCCTCGCGGCGGTGCTGGAGTGGCTCGGTCGCTCGGACAGCCCGCTGGTCGTGCCCTGGCTCGAGGACCTCTGGCTCGAGGAGGTCGCGGTGAACCTTCCAGGGACGCGCTCCTCGGATCGCCCTAACTGGCAGCGCTCCATGCGGCACCTGCTGGACGCGGTGTTCACCGATCCTGAGATCGACGCGCTGGTCCGTCGTCTGGATCGCGCCCGGCACGCCGCACCCCCCCCCCCGCCCCCCACCCCCCCCCCTACGCCCACTAGGCCCAGGATCACCATGCCAGCATCCGCTTCGCCTCCCGGAGCCGTGCGCCCCAAGCCGCGCTTGGCTTTCTGGGAAGTGTGGAACATGAGTTTCGGCTTCCTCGGCATCCAGTTCGGCTTCGCGCTGCAGAACGCGAACGTGAGCCGGATCTTCGAGACGCTGGGCGCCAAGGTGGAGAACATCCCGATCCTGTGGATCGCCGCGCCCGTGACGGGGCTCGTGGTCCAGCCGATCGTCGGCTACTTGAGTGATCGGACCTGGAACCGCCTGGGGCGACGGCGCCCGTACTTCCTCACCGGGGCCGTGCTGGCTTCCCTCGCGCTGGTCGCCATGCCCAACGCGCCGGCGCTGTGGATCGCGGCGGGAATGCTCTGGATCATGGACGCGTCCATCAACATCTCTATGGAGCCGTTCCGCGCGTTCGTCGGCGACAACCTGCCTGCGGGACAGCGAGTCACCGGGTTCGCCTTGCAGAGCTTCTTCATCGGCACCGGCGCGGTCGTGGCGTCCATGCTCCCCTGGCTGCTGACGAACCTCTTCAGAGTGAGCAACGAGGCGCCCGAACACATGATCCCCGCGTCGGTGCGCGTGTCCTTCTACTTCGGCGCGGCGGTGTTTTTCTGCGCCGTGCTGTGGACGGTGCTCAAGTCGAAGGAATACGCTCCGGAGGAGATGGCCTCCTTCGAGGAGAACCAGGCGCGCGAAGGCTTCGTGACGACGCGGCGGACGGCCGCGGAGTTTGCCTTCAACGGCGGCCGGCAAATGCGGGTGGGCGCGATCCTGCTCGCTGTCGGAACGCTGCTCAGCGTGTGGCTGGCCGCTCAGCGGATCTATCAGGTCATGATCCTGTCGGCCGGCCTCGGGGTCGTGGGCGTGCTGCTCGTCGCGAGCGGGGTGCTGCAGCGCGGCGGCCGCTATGACAACGGCTTCGTGACCATCCTGAACGATTTCCAGGACATGCCGCGAACCATGCGGCAGCTGGCGTGGGCACAGTTTTTCTCCTGGTTCGCCCTTTTCGCCATGTGGATCTACACGACTCCCGGCGTGACGAGCCACATCTACCACACCACCGACACGACCTCGGCGCTGTACAACACGGGGGCCAACTGGGTGGGGGTCGGCTTCAGCGCGTACAACGGCGTCGCGGCCGTCGTCGCCTTCGCGATTCCCCCGCTGGCGAGATGGTCGAGTCCCAAGATCGCCCACGTCATCTGCCTGATCTGCGGCGCGATCGGTCTGGTCTCGATTTACTTCATCACCAACCCGCAATACCTCCTGGGGTCGATGGTGGGCGTGGGGATCGCGTGGGCCAGCATTCTCGCCATGCCCTACGCGATCCTGACGGGCTCGCTGCCGCCTTCGAAGCTGGGCTACTACATGGGCGTCTTCAATTTCTTCATCGTGATCCCCCAGATCGTCGCGGCCGCGCTGCTGGGCTTCATCGTCGGGCGGTTGTTCGGTGGGGAGGCCATCTACGCGCTGCTCATCGGCGGCGCCTCGCTGCTGCTCGCGGCGGCGCTGATGCTGCGTGTCACGGAGGACGGCCAGGGCGCCCAGGCGGCGCGGCCATGACCGCGGCGAGTCCCGTGCGGGGGATCGTCGTCGTTGCCGCCCTCGCCCTCGCGCGGCCCGCCGCCGCCCAGCGGCAGCGGCTCTCGATGGATCCGGACTGGCGCTTCAGCCTCGGCGACGCGACGGGGGCCGAGCAGCCGGGTTTCGACGACCGCCGGTGGCGGCGGCTGGAGCTGCCGCACGACTGGAGTATCGAGGGCACGCCGCGCGCGGACGCTCCCGCGGGTGGACGCGGCGGCTACTTCCCAACGGGAATCGGCTGGTACCGCAAGGCGTTTCGGCCGCCCGCCGGCGCGACCGGCCGCGAGGCGTGGCTCGAGTTGGACGGCGTGTATATGAACAGCGACGTCTGGATCAACGGCTTCCACCTAGGGCGGCGGCCGTACGGCTACAGCAGTTTCGCCTACGACATCACCGCGCACCTCGTGCCGGGAATCAACGTCATCGCGGTGCGCGTGGACAACTCCCGCCAGCCCAACTCACGCTGGTACTCGGGGAGCGGCATCTACCGTCACGTGTGGCTCACCGTCGTCGATCCTCTGCATGTGGGCCACTGGGGCGTCGCGGTGACGACGCCGCACGTGGACTCCGCCAGCGCGGAGGTCGTGATACGCACCCGCGTCGAAAACGACCGCCGCACGGAGCGCGGCGGCGTGCTCCGCTCCGTGATTCTCGATGCCGGAGGCCGTGAGCTTGCGCGCACCGACGCGACGTTCTCGCTCGCCGCGGGCAAGAACGTCGAGATCGAGCAGCGCCTGCAGGTCAGGGCCCCGCGCTTCTGGTCGCTCGAGACGCCGGCGCTGTACGCGCTGCGCTCCGAGGTGTTGGACGGCAGCCGCAGTGCCGACGTCGTCACGACGCCCTTCGGCATCCGCAGCATCGCCTACGACAAGGACCGCGGGTTCCTGCTCAACGGCGTGCGCGTGAAGATGAAAGGCGTCAACCTGCACCATGACGCCGGCGCGCTCGGCGCGGCGGTGCCGGAGCGCGTGTGGGAAGGGCGCCTGCGGTTGCTCAAGGCCATGGGCGCTAACGCCATCCGCACCTCGCACAACCCGCCGGCCCCCGAATTCCTCGACCTCTGCGATCGCCTGGGCTTTCTCGTCATGGCGGAGGCCTTCGACGAGTGGACCAGCGGCAAGGTGCCCGAGGGCTATCACCAGTACTTCACCGAGTGGTCCGAGCGCGACGTCACGGACTTCGTCCGCCGGGACCGCAACCACCCCTCGATCGTGCTGTGGAGCGCCGGCAACGAGATCGGCGAACAGAGCACGGCGGACGGCGTGCAGGTGCTGCGCCGGCTCCTCGACATTTTCCACCGCGAGGACCCGACGCGCCCCGTCACCACCGGAAACGACCAGATCGACGCCGACGGCCATCCGGCGACCCTGGCATTTCTCAACGTGGAGGACGTCGTCGGCTACAACTACGTGGACCGGTGGCACGAGCGCCGCGAGATCTTCGCCGACCAGGACCGGCACGATCATCCCGAGTGGAAGATGATCGGGACCGAAAGCGGCACCATGTTCCAGAGCCGCGACGAGCGCTACTCGCTGGGAGATGATCCCGCCGTGGTGCGGCCCAATTACATCAGCGGAATGATGGAGGCCGAGCGGCTGTGGAAGTGGGTCGCCATGCACGACTACTTCGCGGGCAATTTCATGTGGACCGGGGTCGACTATCTGGGCGAAAGCTTCTGGCCCTTCAAGGGGTTCGGCTCCGGGGCGATCGACATCATCGGCCATCCCAAGGATGCCTACTACTTCTATCAAAGCCTGTGGACGGACCGGCCGGTGCTTCACCTGTTGCCGCACTGGAACTGGCCCGGGCGGGAAGGGCAGGTGATCCCGGTGCTGGCCTATACCAACTGCAACAGCGTGGAGCTGTTCCTCAACGGCCGCTCCCTGGGTGAAAAGCGCCTCGAGTTTCCGGCGCAGGGCACCTCGGGCGGCTGGAACAGCTACGCGCTGCCCGTCGTGAACGCCACGACCAACGACCTGCACCTCGCGTGGGACGTGCCCTACGAGCCCGGCGTGCTTCGGGCCGTCGGCAAGCGCCGGGATGGTAAGGTGGCGTGCCAAGCAGAAGTACGTACCGCGGGCGCGCCCGTCGCCATTCGACTCTCCGTGGACCGCGACACCGTCACGGCCGATCCGGGGGACGTCGCGGCCGTGACCTACGAGATCGTGGACTCGGGCGGCACGGTCGTCCCTACCGCCGACCACCTCGTAACCTTCGCGGTGACCGGCGGCAGCATCGTGGCCCTCGACAACGCCGACCTGCAGGACCACGACCTCTACCAATCGGACCGTCGGCACGCCTTCAACGGCCGCGGGCTGGCCATCCTGCGCGCGGCTCGCCCCGGCACCCTCCGGCTGACGGCGAGGGCGGACGGGCTGGGAGACGCCACTGTGACGCTCGTGGTGCGCTGATGCTGCATCTGCTCCTCGTGCTCGCGCAGGGGCCCGTCTTCCTCGACCCTCAGGGCGTTGTGCGCTGGCGAGACAATAGGAAGGAAGTGAGTCTGTTCGGCGCTAATTACGTCATTCACAGCGCCTCGGACTATCGCGCGGCCGGCTACGTCCGCGGCGACCGCAAGAAGATGATCGACGATGACATGGCGCAGTTCGCCCGCATGGGGTGGGACGGACTGCGGCTCACCTTCTGGGGCGACTGGGAGGCGTCCGACAGCGCCGGCAACCTGATTGCCAACGACCATCTGGATCTGTTGGATTACCTCATCGCCCGCGCGCGCGCGCGCGGGATCTACATGCTCTTCAGCCCGATTCAGCTCTACGGCGCGAATTGGCCGGACGCCCTGGGCGACACCACCGATCCGGGGTTCGGGCGGCATTTCGGCAAGGCCCGCATGGGCACCGACCCGGCGGCCATCGCCGCACAGGTGAACTACCTGCGCCAGATCCTGAATCACGTCAATCGCTACACCGGCGTGGCGCTCAAGGACGAGCCCGCCATTCTCTTCATCGAGCTGGTGAACGAGCCCTGGCACCACCCCGACGACCTGGATGGATCGGTCCGCTACATCAACGCCCTCACCGACGCGGTCCGCGGCACCGGCTGCACCAAGCTCGTTTTCTACAACGTGAGTCAGGACTTCCGCATCGCCGAGGCGATCCGCCGCAGCCGGGCGCAGGGCGTCACGTTCGGCTGGTACCCGTCGGGGCTCAACTCCGGGCACGAGCTGGCGGGGAACTACCTCCGCGCGGTCGACACCTTCCCGGACATGTTGCGGCCGGAGCTGGCGCGTCTGCCGCGCGTCGTGTACGAGTTCGACAGCCCCGATCTGCGAACCGGCACCATGTATCCGGCCATGGCCCGGACGTTCCGCGTGGTGGGGACGCAGTTCGCCGCCATGTTTGCCTACGACATGCTGGCGACCGCGTCGCGCAACCTGGGGTGGCAGACGCATTACCTGAACCTGGTCTACACGCCGCGCAAGGCGATGAGCGCGGTGATCGCCGCCGAGGCGATGCGCCGGCTGCCGCGGTTACGCTCCTATGGACCGTATCCGCAGAACACGCGCTTCGGCGACTTCCACGTCTCGGCCGACAGCAACTTGGGGGAGCTGGTCGCGCGCGACGCCTTTCTCTACGCCGGCTCGACGGGCTCGCGGCCGCCCGACCCCACCGCCCTGCGGCGCGTCGCCGGATACGGCTCGTCACCCGTCGTGACGTATGGCGGCGAGGGGATCTACTTTCTCGACCAGGTGCGTCCGGGCCTGTGGCGCCTCGAGGTCTACCCCGACGCCGTGCCGGTGCGCGACCCATTCGAGCCGCCCAGCCCCGACAAGATCGTGACCCGCGCGATCGGTCGCGCCTGGCCCATGACCGTGGCGCTGCCGGACCTCGGCGCCTCCTTCACCGCGCAACCGATCACGGCGGGCAATCAGGGAGCCGTACGAGCCGCAGGGGGCCGGTTCTATGTCACGCCCGGTGTCTACGTCCTGAGTGTCGGCGGACCGGTGGACGTGGCAACCCTGCCGGCCTCCGTGGGGGCAGTGGGTTTCACTGAGTACCACGCGCCTCCGCCCGATTCGCTGCCGCCGTCGGTCGAGTCGCTGGCCGCGCCCGAATACCTCGCGGGGCGCGACGCCGAGCTGCGCGCCCGCGTCGTGGACCGCACCCCCTCCGACTCGGTCAAGCTCTTCATCCGGCCCGTGCCCGGCTTCTATCGGGGCTTCGCGATGCGCCCCGTGGGCGGATACGAGTATGCCGCCACCGTTCCGGCGGCGGCGCTGCAGGAGGGGGGGGGGCCCTACGAGTTCGTGATCACGCTCTTCCGCGGGGAGGCAAGGACAACGTTTCCCGGCGGCTCGCCTCTGAAGCCCACGGACTGGGACTACTCCAGCAGTGCGTCGTGGAAGCTGGATGTGGTGGGGCCACAAACGCCGCTGCGGCTGTTCGGTCCCGGCCGGGATGCCACGCGGCTCGCCTTCACTCGCATCGGCGACGCGGGGCGCCGTGGGCTCTTCCGCCTGGCGTGGTCAGGGGCCACGGGAGAGCCGGTCTTCCACTTCGAGCTGCCCGTCAACGCCAGTGGCTGGAGCCCGCCTGATTACACGGCTTCGCTGGTGATCAAGGAGCGGATCACTGCGCGGCAGGAGACCATCGCCGGCACGGACGAGTTGCGCGTGCGGCTGCGCGGCCTCGGCCCCCACCAGATCCTGCATGTCACGCTGGTGGAGGATGACGGCACGAGCTGGACCGCAGCCGTCCCTGCGGACAGCACCTGGCGCGAGCAGTCGCTGCCGCTCGCGGCTTTCACCCTCGGTCGTGGTGTCCTGCTCCCCGAGGGGTTCCCCGGCGAGTGGAACTACTGGGTTGGGCCGGCGGCAGGGCGGGGAGGTCCGGGAGACCGCCTGCGGCTCGACCGGGTAGAGCGGCTGCAGCTCTCCCTGCGGCGCGAGGAGGGCGTCCCGGTCACGCCGGGCAGTTACGGCGTGGAAGTAGAGTCCATAACCCTGGGCTTCGGTCGGTAGCTCACTGCTCTCCGGCCGTCGCCTTCGCCTCCCACTGCCCCCGCGTCAGCAACTGGACCGGCTCGAGCCGCTTCGCGGCCAACGCGGCGTTGAGCCCACCCAGCGTCGTGGTCGCCCACGTGTCGAACTGCGCCATCACGTCCCCCAGCTCGTGCCCGATCGCCTCCGTGCGCTCCACCTGCGTCTGCGACGGCCTCCCCTCCGAGAAGACGACGTTCCCGTAGAGGTCGGCGAGATTCTCCCGGAGCCGCTCCTCGCCGGTGATCATCCCGCCCTCCTTCGTGGCGACGATCTTCTTGCGCAGCTCGTCGACCGCCGCCGAGGCGGTGCGGAGGCGGGTGGCCAGGGTGTCCCCCGCCGGCAGCTTCGCCGCTCGATCGTCGAGCGCCGCCCGCACGCCGTTCATCCGCTCGACCGCGAACGTCATGTCGCCGAGCAGATTGTACAGCTTCATCGCCAAGGCGAACTGCGTCTGACGGTCGGCCGCCGTGTACGGCGCGCGGGCATCCGTGACCAGCTGCAGCTGCGTAGTGTAGACCGCCGTGTCCTTCGACATCTTCACGGTGTACGTGCCCGGTAGGAGGCGGGGTCCGTAGGCCGCACCGAACGCCGCGCTCGCCGCCGGCGCCACCCGGGGCGGCCGGACGCGCATCGACCAGGTCACGCGGGAGAGCCCGCGCCGCTTGCTGCTCGGCACGGTCCCAACCGGCTTCCCGCTCTGATCGAACACCTCGATCCTCAGATCGCCGAAGATGTGCCGCTTCCGCTGGTAATAGGTGATCACCGCATCGTCGGACGAATTGGAGCCCACGAACGCCGCGTCGCCGTTCGCCCAACCGCCCGAGGCGGGCAGACGCTGGACGACGGGTGTCGCCTGTAGAAAAACCACGGCGCTCGCCAGTGCCGCGGGCGTCAGCGCGCGCAGCGGGGTGATGTCGTCGACGATCCAGATGCCCCGCCCGTGCGTCGCGATCACGAGATCCTGATCACGAGGATGAATGGCCAGATCGCGGACGGCCACGTTGGGCAGATCGCCGCCCTTATAGTGGGCCCATTGCCGGCCGCCGTCGAGCGAGACCCAGAGTCCCAGCTCCGTGCCGAGGAAGAGGAGGTCCTTGTCGAGCGGATCTTCCTTGATCACGTGGGCGTACCCGCGGACCGGCGCGTCCGGCGCCACCACCGGCGACCAGGTCTGTCCGAAATCCATCGACCGGTACGCGTACGGCCGCATGTCGCCGAAGGTGTGGAGGTCGAACGTGGCGAAGACGGTGCCGGCATCGAAGTGGCCCGCTTCGAGCGACGACACCCACGCGTTTGCTGGCAGTCCCCGGACATTGCGGACCACGTTGGTCCAGGTCTTCCCGCCGTCTCGCGAGACCTGCACGTTGCCGTCGTCGGTGCCGACCCAGATGACGTTCGGGTCTTTGGGGGACTCGGCGATCGCGTAGATCGTGGTGTGCGTCTCCGCGGACGAGTTGTCGACGGTCACCCCGCCGGACTGCTCCTGCCGCTGCTTCTCGGGATCGTTGGTGGTGAGGTCGGGGGAGATGCGCTCCCACGTCTGTCCGAAATCGCGCGAGCGAAACAGGAACTGCGCCCCGATGTAGATCGTACCCTTCTGCGTCGGGCTCACGTGAATCGGCGTGTTCCAGTTGTAGCGGAGCTTGCCCTCCCGGTACTGCGGCAGCGGCTTGATGTTGCGGGTCTCGTGGGTCTTGCGGTTGACCCGGCCGATCTCCCCCCCCTGGGACTCGGCGTAGATGTAGTCGGGATCGGCCGGATCGACGAACATCCAGAATCCGTCCCCGCCGTACATGTTCTCCCAGCGACCGCTGGTGATTCCCCCTGGATATTGCGACTCTCCCACCCACGAGCTGTTGTCCTGCAAGCCACCGTACACATGGTAGGGCCGGTCCATGTCCACGCTGACGTGGTAGAACTGCGAGATCGGGAGGTTGTCAGCCTTCCACCATTTGTTGGCGGCGTCGTAGGAGTACCACAGGCCGCCGTCGTCGCCGACGATGAGGTGGTCGGTGTTGGCGGGATCGACCCACAGGTCGTGGAAGTCGCCGTGCGCGCCGCCCGAGATGTTGCTGAAGCTCCGCCCGCCGTCGTTGCTGACCACCAGCGGACCATCGGGCTTGTAGATCCGGTTCTCGTTCCCCGGATCGACGATGAGATTGGCGAAGTAGAAGGGTCGCCAGATCATGGCCTGGCTGCGGTCGCGGGCCTCCCAGGTCTGGCCGCCGTCCTCCGACCGGTACAACGCGTTCTTGGGCGGCGCCGCCTCGATGAAGGCGTAGACTACGCTCGGCTTCGAGGGCGCCACCGCGACGGCGACGCGCCCCCACGGCTTGGCCGGCAAGCCGCTGGCGCTGGGCTCCGCCCATGATGCCCCGCCGTCCGTGCTCTTGAACAGGCCGCTGCCGCTCGGCGCGTCGGGACCCTCGCCCCCGGAGCGGAACGTCCAGCCTTTGCGGCGGAAGTCCCACATGCCGGCGAAGAGGATCTTGGGATTCTGCGGATCCATCGAGATCATCGAGCAGCCGGTGGACGGGTTGGCCCCCTTCAGGACCTTCGTCCAGGTCTTGCCGCCGTCGGTCGTCTTGTAGACGCCCCGCGCGTCCGAGTCGCTCCACAGCTTGCCCGGGACACAGACGTACACCGTGTTCGGCTCGCTGGGGTCGACGAGGATCTTGGCAATGCGCTCGGACTCCCGGAGGCCGACGTTGGTCCAGTTATCACCGCCGTCGACGGACTTGTAGACGCCATCGCCGATGGACGTGCTGTTACGGGTCCACGCCTCCCCGGTGCCCACCCACACCACCCGCGGGTTCTTGGGATCGACGGTGATGGCGCCGATGGATTGCACCGGCTGACGGTCGAACACCGGTTTGAAGGTCGTGCCGCCGTTGACGGACTTCCACACCCCGCCGCTCGCGGCCCCGACGTACACAGTGAGGCGCGCCCCTTCGTGGACCGCCGTGAGGGCTGCCACGCGGCCGCTCATGGCGGCGGATCCGATGTTGCGTGCGCCGAGACCCGAGATCGTCTCCGAGTCCACCTTCACCGCTGCGGCTTGTGGCGTCGTCTGAGCGCGCGCGCTAGTCGCCCAGAGCACGGTCAGCGCGCACGCGGCGCGGCGAGCCGTCCCGTGAGTGCTCATCGTTCGGTCCTCCCGCCCCCGCCCCCGCCCCCGCCCCCGCCCCCGCCGCCCGTCGCCGGCTTCGCGAAGCGGCCGTCGTCAATGGGAACGTTGGCCTCGATCCGGCCGTAGGTGATCTTCTGCGCGTCGTCGCTGCCGCGGCGACGGGTCTCGATGGAGTACGGCAGGTACCAGCCGGCGACCGCCTTGTAGTCGCCGAGCGACATCTCGAACTCCTGCTCCGCGCCGCGGATCATGCGCTTCATTTCGATCTTGATGGGGACATAGTAGTCCGTGTCCAGGTAGTAGTAGCGCACATCGCCGCTCGCGAGCGTCACCTTGAGCTTGAACACGTCCGAGCCCTCGACCTGGTCCATGCCCACGAACTCCACCTTATTCCCCTTCTGGCGGGAGTTGACGAGCGGCTCGTCGAAGTCCGCGTCCTCCACGATCTGCCGTAGCTCGTCTTCGCTCAGCGCCTCCGGGTCCTTCTTCCCTTGCCAGGGCTCGATCTTCCAGCCGCTGCGGCCGTCGTAGGCCGTGACCCCGGTCATCCCCTGCAGGGAGAACTCTTGTCGGACCTTGTTGGGGCGCTTGCTTTCCTGGACCACCGTCGCCTCGAACCCGCCGCCGCCT
>CAZXKD010000075.1:2609-12595 GCA_964641215.1 uncultured Gemmatimonadaceae bacterium | reverse complement strand
CGGGCTCCGAGCCTACGTCGCCGTCGAGGGCCAGGGTGCCGGCATCGTGGAGTACGCCGACGCGCTCCGACCCGGGCTCGCAAGGTTCTTCGCGGACCTCCGCCGGCTCGGCGTCCACCGCACCCTGCTCCTCTCGGGCGACGCCCAAGCCAACGCCGAAGGGGTGGCGCGCGCCGTGGGGATCGACGAAGCACGGGGCGACCTCCTGCCCGAAGAGAAGGTTGCGGACGTGCGTGCCCTGGTGAAGGCGGGTGAGCGGGTGCTCATGGTGGGTGACGGGACCAACGACGCTCCGGCCCTGAGCACCGCGACTGTGGGCATTGCGCTCGCCTCAGGCGGCGGCGGCATCACCGCGGAGGCGGCTGACGCCGTCATCCTCGCCGACGATCCGACCCGAATCGCGGAAGCGATCGCGATCAGCCGCCGGACCATGCGCATCGCCCGGCAGAGCATCTGGGCCGGGCTCGGCCTCAGCGGCCTGGCCATGGGCTTCGCGGCCGCCGGCAGTATCCCGCCCACGGCGGGGGCGGTGCTCCAGGAGTTGATCGACGTCGCCGTCATTTTGAACGCCTTGCGGACCGCCGGCCGACGATGAAGACTGCTTCACGATCGGTCCCCGAAATCTTCACGCTCGCCACCCGATCTTCCTCGCCTCTCTGCCCGAGGGCTCTATGGCCGACATGCCACCCGGTCTGCCGAAACATCCGATCGGCACGTTCGCGTTCGTCGGGGCGTACGCCCTGCTGTTCGTAGGCGCATGGTTCGCGATCTACTACTTCATCTTCATGGCCCGCCAGCCGGTGACGCCATGAACGTCGATCTCTACGAGCGGATCTGGATGTGGGGCGTGGGCGTGATGCTCACGCTGTTCTTTGGGAGCACCGCGGCCGCCGCGTTCGGCCACCAGATCCACCCGCCGAGCCATGTCGAGACCATCGACCCCAAGACCGCGCTGAGCGACCCGCGGTTTAGACCGCAGGGGGTATCAACGGATGCACAAGGCCGGATCCACGCACGGGTGATCGGCCTGATGTTCGCGTGGCTTCCGACCGAGATGACCGTGCCGGCGGACACGCCCATCACGTTCCATCTTACCTCGGTCGACGTCACGCACGGCTTCGAGATCGTCCGCACCAACGGCCAGGCGATGGTGGTGCCCGGTTACATCAGTCAGTTCACGACCCAATTCCCGCACCCGGGGGAGTATCTGATCGCCTGCAACGAGTACTGCGGCGTCGGTCATCATACGATGGCGGCCAAGCTGCACGTCGTCCCCCGAGCGCAGTGGCAGGCGCCCAGCACCGCGACCAGTCCCAGTGAGCAAGGCCATGACCACTGAGCCCACCATCGGTCCCGCGAACCGCCTTGTGTTGGCGCATATCTGGGTGGCCGTGATCGCTTTCGGCGTCGCCGCGGCGATGGCCATGATGCAAGCGATCAGCCGCGCCAATCTGGAAGTGCCTTATCGCTCCGCCAGCATGTACTACATGTCGGTCACCGCGCACGGCGTGCTGATGGCGTTGGTCTTCACGACGTTCTTCATCATGGGCCTGGGCTACGTCGTGGCGCAAAAGGAGACGGGTACCCTTCGCTGGCCGCGGCTCAGCTGGACCATGTACTGGCTCGCGGTCGGGGGCACGGCGATGGCCCTCGCCACCGTCTTCGCGTTCAAGTCGAGCGTGCTCTACACCTTCTACCCCCCGCTCCAGGCGCACCCGTTGTTCTACATCGGGCTCACCCTGCTCGTCCTCGGCTCGTGGGGCTGGGCGGCGAATATGATCGCGACCTGGCGTGCGTGCCGCACGGCCCGCCCCGACCGGCCGGTGAGCCTCGCGATGCACTCCACGACGGCCAACGCGCTGCTCTGGCTGCTCGCCACGATGGGTGTCGCCGCGGAGATGCTCTTCCAGCTCATTCCCTGGTCATTGGGGCTCGTGAAGACCGTAGACCCCATCCTCGCGCGCACGCTCTTCTGGTTCTTCGGGCACCCGCTGGTCTACTTCTGGCTCCTGCCGGCGTACACGATCTGGTACGCGCTCATCCCCCGCGAGGCGGGGGGCAAGCTCTTCTCGGAGCCGCTTGCCCGCATGACCTTCGCGCTCTTCCTCGTCTTCTCGACGCCGGTCGGGTTCCACCACCAGTTCCAGGACCCGGGAATTCCGGCGGGTTGGAAGCTGTTCCACACCTTCAACACGATGATCATCTCGTTCCCCAGTCTGGTCACCGCGTTCACCGTGGTGGCGTCGCTCGAGGTGGCGGGACGGCTACGCGGCGGTAAGGGTCTCTTCGGGTGGATCCGGGCGCTCCCCTGGGGTGATCCCACGGTATCGAGCGTTCTCCTGGCGGGGCTCCTCTTCATGGTGGGCGGCTTCGGCGGATCGATCAACGGGGCCTACGCGCTCAACTCGGTGGTGCACAACACCGCGTGGATCCATGCGCACTTCCACCTCACGGTGGGAAGCGCCGCAGCGCTCACTTTCATGGGAGCCGCGTACTACCTGGTCCCGCGTCTGAGCGGGCGCGAGCTCGAGCTCGGGCTCCTGGCCAAGGTACAGCCGTACCTCTGGTTTCTGGGCATGGTGCTCTTCTCGTTCGTGAACCACGTGACCGGCCTCATGGGGATGCCGCGGCGGATCTTCACCGATACCTACAACGGCGCGCCCCAGGCGCAGATGTGGCAGGGCCTCACCCGGATCTCGGCGCTTGGCGGGGTGGTGCTCTTTGTGAGCGCCGGATTCTTCGTGCTGGTCATGGTCGGAACACTACTCGCGGGTCCACGCAAACAGCAGCCGCCCGTCGAATGGGCAGAGCCGCTCCACGCGCCAGCCGGAGGCTACGAGCCCGCGATCTGGGACCGGCTCGGGCTCTGGTTCGCGGTCGCGGTCGGGCTTGCAGCGATCGCCTACGCGGTCCCGCTCTGGGACCTCCTGCACCTCACGCGGTACGGGAGCCCGGGGTACAAGCCGTTCTGAGTCATGCCGGCCACGCCTGAGCGGCAATAGGAAGCCCCGCTCAGGACGTCGTGGGCGAGGACGTCGGCTCCTGCCGGGTCCAACGAACACACCAGCGGACGCACCACGGACGACAGCGTCGCCCGCACTTCTTGCAGGGAGGACGTTCGGACGACTCTTGGAAGGCCGCTTCGTCAGGCGCCGCCTGATCACAGCGTCTACACCTGCACCGATTGGGGCGGTCGCTTGACACGCTCACACCTGCCTCCTCACCAGAACTTGACTGACTTGGACGCGTTTCCCGAATCCTGGGCGATTGAGAACCATCTACGTATTCTAGCTACTCCTTACCATGGCGCGGCGGCCCAAGCGACCAGCCGGGAGTCGGCCGTGGGCGTGCGAGGCCGCGAGGACTCGACAGATCCTGCGTTCCTGGTTGCCTCGGTCACTCCCGAGCGGTGACGATGCTCGCCGCAGGTCGATCCCCTCTGTGGAAGTCCCGCGGTTCCACCGTGCCTTACCGCGCCGCCCCCGGCCGGGCCGCAGCGAGCTTCGCCTGCTGCTCCGCCGAGAGCGTGTTCTTGATCTGGATCAGGAGCGTGATGTGGGCGCGCTTGACCTCGCGCTCCACGCCCAGCACCTCGTCCACCTGCGCGAGCGCCGCGGCTTGATCGACGGCGGGCTTCTCGAGCAGCGTGGCGAGCCGCTGCGACTGCTCCTGCATGCGCCACTGCAAGTCCACCACCTTGGTCTGGAAGTCCTGGATCGTCTTGGTGATCGTGGCGCGCTGCTCGGGGCGGAGCCCGATGTCCTGCTGGTGCTGCATCACGAGCTCCGGCGGGAAGAGCACGCGCGCGAGCGGGTCCTCGGGAGGCGGCGGGGGCTGCTGGGCTCCCCCAGTGGCGGCAACGAACAGGACGAGGGCCGCAACGAGGGAGCTACGGGGCGTCTTCACGGAGTCCTCCGGTCTGGGGTGACAATGGTGAAGCCGCCGACGCCGGGTGGGCTCACCCGACCCAGCTCCGGCACGGCGCGCAACAGCTCGTCGCCCGGGAGCACGAGCAGGAAATCGGTGGGCCCTTCCCAGCGCACAGTCGCTAGGCTGATCGTCACGCCGTGCCGGTCGGAGCGGGTGAACAGGAGAGCGAGAGCTACGCCAGCGACGACGACCGCCGCAGCGGCGAGCCCGAGCGTGCGACGGCGCGGCGGCGCGCCGGCGCGGGCACGTGCCGCGGCGAGCGTTGCGTGGAACGGAGGCGCTGCGGCAGCGTCTTCACGGCGCAGCGCGTCGAAGTGTTCCCCCAGGCCGTGATCGTTGCGTTCGGTCATTCTGGTTCTTCCTTCAGGAGGTTCTTGAGCGCGGCCTTGCCGCGCTCGTAGTGGGTGCGGGCGGTGCCGAGGGAGACACCCGCGACTGCCGCCGCCTCGCTGATCGTCAGGTCCTGGTAGAACACCAGGTGCAGCACCTCGCGCTGCCGCTGCGGCAGCGTGTCGAGCGCCGCCGTCAGCCGACGCGTCGCATCCGCGCGCGCGAGCAAGATCGCGGGGTCGGGCCGGCCGTCGGGTGTCGCGCCGAGGACGGCGAGCGGCAGCAACCGCCGGAGCGCTGCACGGCGGCGGAGCTCAGCCGCGGTGTTTCGGACCACCGCGAAGAGCCAGGTGCGGAAGCTCGCGCGGCCGTCGAACCGCGCCCGCCCGTCCAGGATCTTCAAATAGCTGGCCTGGAGGGCGTCCTCCGCGGCGGCGCGGTCGCCCGCGCAGCAGGCGATCGCCCAGCCGAAGGCTGCGGGATGCAGGCGATCGAGCTCCAGCTCCAAGGCCTCGGGCGACATCGCACGCTCGGTGGTGGCAAAGATTGGTGTCCCGAGGGGGGATCGTATATGACGACGGAGGGGAAGCCTAGGGTGGCAGGAAGGGGATCGTCGTCTGTGCCGTACCGGATTCGCCCTCTTCTCTGAACGCGAGCAACATCTCGCGCAACGCCGCCGCCGCGGGCCCGAGCGGGGTCCCCTGGCGCCGGACGATCAGGAGATCCCGCGTCCAGCGGGGCCCGGCAAGCGGCACCGCCACGATCCGGCGATCCCGCGCCAGGACCGCGTGACGCGACACGAGTGCCACCCCGAGTCCTGCAGCCACTGCTTCCCGGATCGCCTCCGTGCTTCCGAGTTCCATTGCCGGCGTGAGCCTCACCCCCAGCCGGCTCAAGTAGCGCTCGGCCACCCCGCGGGTGCTCGAGCCCTCCTCGCGGGCGATATACGGTTCGCCAGCGATCGCGGGCGGGCGCACGGCACGCAGCCGCGTGAACGCGTGACCGTGCGGAACGATCAAGACCAGCTCGTCCCGCACCCACGGCTCCGCCGCCAGCCCGCGAACGAGCGGCGCTTCGCCGATCACACCCAGCTCGACCTGGCCCACCGCCACCCAACCCTCGATGTCCCGGGTGTCGCTGATCCGCAAGCTCAGGGCGATCCTCGGATACGCCGCGTGGAAACGGCCGAGCACGGCCGGCAGGAGGTAGGTACCGGGCGTGGTGCTCGCCCCGACCGTAAGGGAACCGCTGCGCAGCCCCCGAAAGTCGGCCGCGGCTCGCTCGGCGCCGCGCAATAGTCCCACCGCCTGCCGGGCATACGGTTCGAGCAGGCGCGCGGCTGGCGTCGGGCGGACGCTCCGCCCACGGCGCTCGAGCAGCGACACGCCGAAGTACGCCTCGAGGCCCTGCAGGTGCTCGGAGACCGCGGGCTGGCTGATGTTCCGGGCTTTCGCGGCCCGGCCCACGCCCCCCTCATCGAGGACGGCGAGGAACAGCTCGAGGCGATGCAGAGTCAAGCCTGGCTTTGGCATAGGGTATTCCCTATGAGACTGGTCAATATGTCATATTTGTCCTATTCCGCAATTGGGACAATTGTTTTCCGCGAGGAAGGAGTCTCCGCCCATGACCCATGTCGCACTACACCACGCCGAGGAGCAACCCCCGCTCGAGGGGCTGATCAAAGGCGAAGTCCTGCGGATGTACCAAGAAGTGGCAGAGCATCCCGAAGGCGAGTCCCACTTCTACCACGGCCTTCGGGCGGCCGAGATGTTCGGCTACGCTCACGAGTGGCTGCACCGCGCGCCGGCGGGGGCGGTCGCTTCGTTCGCGGGCGTCGGCAACCCGCATCTGCGCAGCCACTTGCAGGCCGGCGAAGTGGTACTGGACCTGGGTAGCGGCGCCGGGCTCGACAGCATCATCGCTGCGTGGCAAGTGGGGCCATCGGGCAAGGTCAGCGGCGTCGACTTGAACGCAGACATGCGCGCCAAGGCAGAAGCCAACGTACGCGAGGCCGGCCTCGTCAACGTCGAATTCCTCGAGGGGGGGATGGAGGCCATCCCCGTTCCCGACGAAGCCATCGATGTGGTCATTTCGAACGGGGTGATAAACCTGTCATTCCGCAAGCGCCGCGTGATCCACGAGCTATTCCGAGTGCTAGGCCCCGTGGGCCGAATCTCGATTACCGACATTGTCAGCGCCAAGCGGCTCTCCCAGTCGATTGTCAACGACCCCAACCTCTGGGCCAGCTGAATCGGCGGCGCTCTCCCGGAGGGAGAGATGTTCGCCTTACTCGAGGACGCGGGGTTCACGCGAGTGCGCTCGACGATTGTGCCGGGCTTCGCGTTTCGGAAAGACTCGACGCGCGAAGCCGCCGAAGCCTACGGCGTCAAGGCGGTGTTGTTCACGGCCGAGAAACCTGCGAGGTAGAGTCTGCATGACCGTCCCGACCATTTCGAGTGAAAGCCTGCGGCTGCTGCTGGACCGCGGCGCGGCGGTCACGGTACTCGACGTGCGCCCAGCGGCCGAGCGCGCCGAGTGGGCCATTCCCGGCAGCGTGCACGTCGACGCGTACGCGGCACTGCAGCGCGGCGACCCGAATGCCCTGACGGACTTCCGCCCGACGAATGGCGGGCCCGTCGTGACCGTGTGCGCTGGGGGGAAGATGAGCCGGCTGGCCGCCGAACGCCTGCGCGCCTGGGGCCTGGACGCGGTGTCGCTCGAGGGCGGGATGCGCGCCTGGAGCCTCGCCTGGAATTCCGCCGAGGTGCCGCACTCCGAGGGCACCGCGCAGGTCGTGCAAGTGCGCCGTACCGGGAAGGGGTGCCTCTCCTACATCATCGGCTCGCAGGGCGACGCCGCCGTGATCGACGCCTCGCTGGCTCCCCGGGTGTACAGCGATCTGGCCACCCGCCACGGCTGGCAGATCCGGTCGGTCCTGGAGACCCACCTACATGCCGACCACCTGTCCCGCGCGCGAGCGCTGGCACGCGACACCGGGGCAATGCTCTACCTGCCGAGCACGGATCGCGTATCCTTCGCACACGCACCGCTGCGCGACGGCGACGTCCTGCGCGTGGGATCGACCGGCCTTCAGGTGCTGCACACGCCAGGTCACACTGCGGAGAGCGCCTGCTACTTGCTGGACCAGCGCGCCCTCTTCACGGGCGATACGCTGTTCCTGGGGGCGGTGGGACGCCCCGATCTCGAGGCCACGCCCGAAGAGGCACGCAGACGCGCGCGTCTGCTGCACCGATCGCTCGGGCGGCTGCTCGAGCTGCCGGATGACACCCTGCTCCTGCCAGGCCACACGAGCGAGCCCGTAGCCTTCGACGGCCGGCCGATCGTCGCCCAGCTGCGCGAGGTCCGGGAGCGAACCGAGCTGCTCCGTGCAGGCGAGATGGCGTTTGTGACGGCGATCCTTGAGCGCATCCCGCCCACTCCCCCGAACTATCACCGGATCGTCGCGCTGAACGAAGCCGGCACTCTGCCAGACGCTGATCTCACGGAGCTCGAGGCAGGCGCCAACCGCTGCGCCGTTGCCTGAGGCGGCGTCTGCAATCCAGCTCGGCCTCGGCGCCAATTGGCGCCAGTTCGCGCTGCTCGTCGTCGTCAATGCCTTCGTCGGCGCGATGGTGGGACTCGAGCGCACCGTCGTCCCGCTCATCGCGCGGGCCGATTTCGGGCTCGTTTCCAAGACCACCGTCCTTTCCTTCCTCGTCAGCTTCGGGATCGTCAAGGCGCTCGCGAACCTGTTCGCTGGCCAGCTCGCCGACCGCATCGGACGCAAGCCGCTGCTCGTCGGGGGCTGGCTCGCGGGGCTTCCGGTACCGCTGCTCATCATCTGGGCACCGAGCTGGGCCTGGATCGTGTTCGCCAACGTGTTGCTCGGTGTCAACCAGGGGCTGTGCTGGTCGACGACGGTCATCATGAAGATCGACCTCGTGGGTCCGGCGCAGCGCGGGCTCGCGATGGGGTTGAACGAGTTTGCGGGCTACGTCGCCGTGTCGTTGTCGGCGCTCGTCACCGGGTACCTCGCCGCCGCGCACGGCCTGCGGCCCGCGCCGTTCTATCCCGGTATCGCGTTCGCCGTGCTCGGGCTCGCGCTCTCGGTCTTCGCCGTGCGCGAGACGCAAAGCCACGCGCGCGCGGAGGCGCGACAACGCGGCGGTGCAGGCTCCCCGCACCGCGTCGCCCGGATCCTGGTGCTCACCACCTGGCGCGACCGCGCTCTGTTCGCCGCCAGCCAGGCGGGGATGGTCAATAACATGAACGACGGGATGGTGTGGGGACTGATCCCCGTGCTTCTCGCCGCGCGTGGCGTCGCGCTCGACCGCATAGGCGTCGTGACCGCGACCTATCCTCTGGTGTGGGGATTGGGCCAGCTGGCCACAGGGGCGCTGAGCGACCGCTGGGGACGGAAATGGATGATCGCGAGCGGGATGTGGGTGCAGGCGGTGGGCGTCGCGGCGTTCGTCATGGGCCGCTCGTTCGTGCCGTGGATGGCCGCCGCGACGCTGTTGGGCGTCGGGACTGCATTGGTCTACCCGACCCTGCTCGCCGCCGTCTCCGACGTGGCGCACCCCGACTGGAGGGCGACCGCGTTGGGCGTCTACCGGCTATGGCGCGATGCCGGCTACGCCGTCGGCGCGATCGCTGCAGGGCTCCTGGCGGACGCGTTCACCATCCCGTTCGCCGTCAGCGCGATTGCGGTTTTCACGTTCGCCTCGGGAACGGTCGTAGCTTGCGTGATGCGCGAGACCCTGCCTACGGGTCGGCGCGCAAGGAAAGGCTCGACCCAGCAGTCATTGCCGCGGTGAGTGACCCACTGACCGGGTTGCGGTTGTTGGGATCGGCCCGCCGCCCACCGATTGGTAGAGGCTCACGACCCCGGCGAGCCCCTGGAACTGGGCCGCGACCAACGATTGCTCCGCGGTGAACAGGGTCCGCTGGGCGGTCAACACGTCCAGGTAGGGCGCATACCCGGCCTCGTACCGGTCCCTCGAAAGCCGATAGGCGATGCGCAGCGCCTCCACCTGCGTCTCCAGCGCCACGGCCTGCCGCCGGTCGTTGCGGACCTCGGCGAGCTGGCTGTTCACATCGCGAAGCGCCACCAGTACCGCTTTCTGGTACGCGCTTCGCGCCTCGAGCACGCGGGCCTCCGCCACGTGCTGGGCGTTGGCGAGCCGGCCGAAGTCGAAGATCGGAATCGAGATTCCGGTGAAGATCTCGTAGATGCGGTTGTTATCGGCCGTGAAGCCGCTCAGCGGTATACCGCTGCTGGCGAAGTTCTCGTAGCCCCAATAGCCCCCGACCGTGACCGTCGGCAATCGGGCGTCGATCGCCGCTCCAACCTCGGCCGTCGCCGCTCGAAGCTGCGCGTCGGCCTCCCGCACGTCGGGCCGGCGCTCGAGGAGCTGAGACGGGATGCCGACCGGCAGATCCACGGCGCGCAGCACCTCGTTGAGCGGGCGGCCGCGCGGGATCGGTTCCGAGGATCGGCCAAGGAGCAGACTGAGCTGGTTTTCCGCCTGCGCGACCAGCTTCTCGTACGTCGCCACGGACGCGGCGGCGTCGCCTACGTCGCCTTCGAACTGCCGCAGGTCGAGCTCCGCAATCGCGCCTCGGTCGAATTTCTGTTGCGAAAGCCGATACGTCGCCTGCCGGGACTCGAGCGTGCGCTTGGCGATCGCGAGGTCGAGATCGTACTGGCGGAGCTGGAGATAGGC
>CAZXKD010000075.1:0-2509 GCA_964641215.1 uncultured Gemmatimonadaceae bacterium | reverse complement strand
CGTACATCCGGGTTGTCCTGGATCGCGGAGACCACGAGTTGAGTAAGGACCGTGTCCCGGAACAGATCGAGCCACGCCACATTGGCGGCCGTGTCCGACAGCTGCAAGCCGGGCGGCGTCGGCCCGCTTGTCGCGGCGGCTGAGGCCGAGTCGCCCGGCGCCGACCCCGAGTCGGCGGCGGCGCGCCTCCGTGCGGCCATCGAGTCCCGACTCGCCGTCAGGGCGTCATAGGTTGCGCTCAGCGAGTCTTCGCCGGTCGACGGCGGTCGGAATTGGGCCGGCAGGCCTGTCTCGGGGCGGTGATAGTGGGGCCCGATCGCGCATGCCGCGGCGAGCAGCACCGCGAGAGGCGCCAGCAGTCGAGGCGTCACCTCAGGTCCTCTCCGGCGGGTGTCGACGACGCGTCCGGGGCCGGCAAGCCAGCCGGCGCGCTGAGCCGACGCGCCCCCATGCGCTCGCTCACCTTGCGCACGAAGATGAACAGGTTCGGGATGATGTTGACGCCGAGCAGGGTCGACACAAGCATTCCCCAGAAGACGCCGATCCCCAGGGAATGCCGCGCGGCCGCTCCGGCGCCCGAGGCCGCGACGAGCGGGGCGACGCCCAGAATGAACGCGAAGGACGTCATGAGAATCGGCCGAATCCGTTCCCGGCCGGCCTCGACCGCCGCCTCCTCGATCGATTGGCCCGCGGCTCGCTGTTCGACCGCGAACTCGACCATCAGAATCGCGTTCTTGGCCTCGAGCCCGATCACGACGAGCAGCCCGACGTCGAAATAGAGATCGTGAGGGTGATGGAGGACGAACAGCCCAAAAAACGCCCCGAGGACGCCGAAGGGCACGCCGATCATCACCGCGAGCGGTGTCGACCAGCTCTCGTACTGCGCCGCCAGAACAAGGAACGCCATCACGAGACCGAGCCCGAACACGACGCTGCCCTGTCCGCTCGACTCCGCTTCCTGAAACGACTCGCCGCTGAGGCCGTAGCCGATGTTCATGGCCTCGTACTTGTCCTTGACCAGTTTCTCCGCGGCCTCGAGCATCTGTCCCGAGCTCTTGCCCGGGGCCGGGGCTCCGATGACCAGCGCCGAGGTGAACCCGTTGAACCGGTTCACCACGGTGGGACCGGCCCGGAACGAGATCCGCACCAGCGACCCGAGAGGCACCATGGCGCCGGAGGCGCTCCGGACATAGAGCTTGCCGAGGTCCTCCGGGCGCTGCCGGAACGGCGCCTGGCCCTCCACCTGCACGTGGTACGTCTTGCCATACAGGTTGAAGTCGTTCACGTAGTCGTATGCGAGCATCGTCTGGAGCGTGGTAAACACGTCATCCAGCGACACGCCCAGCGATTTGACCTTGTCGCGGTCGACGTCCAGGTACAGCTGCTGGGCGTCCGCGCGGATGGTGGTGTTGACGCCGACGACGTCACCTGTCTTCCCGAGATCCTGCGCGAATTCCTGGGCGGTCGCGGCGAACTTCCCGAAATTGTTGATGCCGCGGTCCTGCAGATTCATCTCCAGACCGGAGGTCGTCCCGAGCCCGATGATCTCCGGCGCATTGAACGAAAAGGCGAACGCTTCGGGGATCTGGGAGAAGAAGTAGCCGTTGGACGCCTGGAGCAGGCCGTCCACCTGCTCCGAGCGCTTCGGGCGATTCTCCCACGGGCTCAGCACCGAGAAAATCGTGGCCGAGCTGGTCTGGTTGACCCCCGAAATGAGGCTGAACCCGGACAGGCCGAAGACGTGGTCGATGCCGGGCTGATGCAGCAGGAACCCCTCGACCTTGGCGAGCACCTGGCTGGTCCGTTGTGCCGACGACGACCCGGGGAGCTCGACGGCGGTGATGAAATAGCCCTTGTCTTCGCTGGGGAGGAATCCCGACGGGATCGTCCGGTACAGGTACACGATGATGCCGACGGCGACGCACAAGACGCCGACCGCGGCGGCCGAGTAGGGCGAGACCTTGTGCATCGTCCGGACATACCGGTCGCGGGCGCCGTCGAACATCCGGTTGAACCATCCGAAGAAGCCCCTCTGCGGCGCGGTCTTGCGCTCCGTGAGCAGCACGGCGCACAACGCGGGGGTCAGCGACAGGGCGACGATGCCCGACAGGACCACGGAGATGACGATCGTCACGGCGAATTGCTTGTACAGCGCGCCGGTGATCCCGCCGATGAAGGCGACCGGGATGAAGACCGAGCAGAGGACGATCACGATCGCGATCAGGGCGCTGCGCAGCTGGCGGATCGCCCGGTCGGCGGCCACCCGAGCCGAGACGTGCTCGTCTTCCATGATGCGCTCGACGTTTTCGATGACGATGATCGCGTCGTCCACCACGATGCCGATCGAGAGCACCAGACCGAAGAGCGTGAGCAGGTTGATCGTGAAGCCGAGTAGCGCCATCCCGAGGAAGGTCCCGATGATCGACACCGGGACGGCCAGCGCCGGGATGAGGGTCGATCGCCACTTCTGCAGGAAGACGAAGACGACGATCGTGACCAGGACGATCGC
>CAZXKD010000074.1:11352-12778 GCA_964641215.1 uncultured Gemmatimonadaceae bacterium | reverse complement strand
GGCTCGGCCGGTGTTCGCAGCCGAGAGCGCCTTCGCGCACACGTTGGCCGCCCGCGATTCCACCGCCTTCGCGACCTACGTCGCTCACGATGCGGTCTTCTTCGATCGCCGTGGCCCCGTGCGCGGGAGAGCCGCCGTTGTCGCGAGCTGGCAGCGGTTCTTCGAGGGGCCCGCGGCGCCGTTTTCCTGGAGTCCCGAGATCGTGGAAGTCCTCGAGTCGGGAACCCTGGCGCTGAGCAGCGGCCCCGTGCGGGATCCCAGCGGTCGCCAGATCGGCACCTTCAATTCCATCTGGCGCCGCGATCCGGACGGCCGGTGGCGGGTGGTCTTCGACAAGGGCTGCCCCGTGTGCGATTGTTCGCCGCGATGAGCCAGCCGCAAACCGAAGCACCGGAAGGGAGCTGAAGATGGACTCAGGCCAGACGCTCACGTTTATCGCGTTGGGTGGCTTGCTCGGCGCCGCCGGGCAGGGGGCGAGAGTCGTGGTGGGCCTCAAGAAGGAGATCGTGGACGCCCAGGGCTCGGGCAAGACGGTGGGGCAGTGGTTCGACGGTCGCGAGCTGCTCATCAGCTTCATTCTTGGGGCAGTCGCCGGCATGCTGGCGGCGATCTGGCAGTATCAGCCCGATGTGCAAGTCACCAAGAACCTGTTGCTGGGATTCGCCGCCGCGGGGTATGCCGGCGCGGACTTCATCGGTGGCCTGATGGAAAAGTGGATACCGGTGAAGGGATAGCGGCGTGCCGACCTCACCATGATCGTTGTGAACCCCGTCGTGCTCGAGGGAGGCGGCGTCCGGCTCGAGCCGCTGACCGAGGAACACCACGCGGTGCTCGCCGCGGTGGCTGCCGATGGTCGCCTGTGGGAGCTGTGGTTCATTGCCGTGCCCCCGCCTGAGGGCATGCGAGCCTACGTGGCCGAGGCGCTGCAGGGGCAGCGCGAGGGTCACATGCTCCCCTGGGTCGTGCGCGACCTGGCGAGCGGCACCATCATCGGGTCGACGCGCTATCACGACATCGCTGCCGCGATCGACCGGGTGGAGATCGGGTACACGTGGTACGCGCAAAGCCGGCAGCGAACGCACGTCAACACGACCTGCAAGCTGCTGCTGCTTGCCCATGCCTTCGAGACGTTGGGCTGCAAGGCGGTCGGCCTGCGGACGGACAACTTCAATTTCCGGTCGCAGCGGGCCATCGAGGCGCTGGGCGCGAAACGGGACGGCGTGATCCGCCACTTCCAGGCTCGCCGCGATGGCAGCGTCCGCGATGTCGTGATGTACAGCATCCTGGCGAGTGAATGGCCCGACGTGCGACGCCACCTCGAGCTGCGATTGCGGCGCCACACCTCACCTTGATTGCGGCCGCGCCGGCCCGCAGCTTATGCGACCGTCGGACGGCACCACGATACGGTTGCTAAAGGAGACGGAGA
>CAZXKD010000074.1:5707-11252 GCA_964641215.1 uncultured Gemmatimonadaceae bacterium | reverse complement strand
GAAGGCGATGGCTCGGCGGCTGGCACGCGAAGAAGCCATCTTCGCCGGCACATCCACCGGGGCGAACATCGTCGCGGCGCTGCGGGTGGCCAAACAACTCGGCCCCGGCGCGACCGTGGGCACGATCATCGTCGATTCGGGACTGCGGTACGTCAGCACCGACGTGTTCCGGACATGAAGTCACCTTCGTGTTTGCCTCGCGAGAGCTGCGCTTCAATAACGCCGTCGCCCTCAAGAAATACCTGGAGGAGATCCGATGAAACCTCGCCACGCCGTAGCGGCACTCACGCTCTTGCTGGGGCTCGCGGGCTGGACGCACGCTCAGCAGCCGCTGCTCACGCCGGCCGAAGTCTCGCGCATCAGCGGCATGAAGGGCATCATGCCGACACCCAAGGACATGGAAATGGACCAGAGCCAGAGCTTCATGCGCGAGGGCGACAGCGCCATCGTGCTGATCGTCGCCCTGCCGAAGCCGTCCAGTGCCGCGGATTTCGCCGCTGTGCGGACCGCCCTCGGACCACACGACAACGTGCCGGGCGTCGGGGACGAGGCGTTTGCGTTCGGTGGCGGCACGATGCTGTTGCTGCGCAAAGGGAACCGTCAGGTCCAGATCACGACCGGGTACGACGTCGCGAAGCGTGGCGCCCCGTTCCTCGCGCCCGCCCAGCTGGTCGAGGTCGCGAGGCTCGTTGCGGCGCGCCTCAAGTGAGCCCGCGAGCGGGAGCGACTGCCATCAGACCAGGCGCGTCCGGATCTTGATCTCCGAGGTCAGCGTTCGGTGGACGGGACAGCGATCCGCTATCGCCCGTAACTTGCTTCGTTGGTCCTCCGACAGCTTGCCGTTCAGGGAGATCTCGCGCTCGATGACATCGAGCATGCCCTGCTTCGTCTCGCAGTCGGCGCAGTCCTCTGCGTGCACCCGCGAGTGCCGCAGGCGGACGACGACGTCGTCCAGGGGCCAGCCATTCCGTCGCGCGTACAGCGCGATGGTCATCGACGTTCAGGCGCCGAGGGCTCCAAGGAGGAGGTCGTACGGACCGGGGCCGGTATCGGTGCCGCCGTCGCCGACCGGCTCGTCCGCGAGAAGGCGATGGCGGCCGGCTCTGATCTCCTGGGCAAACCCGGCGGCGCTGCCACGCACGACTACCACGCCGGGATCGAGGGTCTCGTTCATGATGGCTCCGCGTCGGGGACGCCTAGAGCATAACCCTCTGACCGCACACGTGACTATCCGGAGTCGCTAGCCCCCCGTGACGTTCGCCCACACCTTAAGCGCCATGCGCCAGTCAGCCCCGATGCGAGTCCGGCGGCTCCTCAGCCTCGTCGTACTCTCTGGCCTCCTCGCCGCGTGCCGGCGCCCGGTCGTGATGCGGGGCCTCTACGTCAACCATGATGGGGACGGGGATTTCTTCCCCTGCGACCAACCCAAGATGATCCTGCAGGTGAGCGATTCGGCGCTGGCCACGAGCTATCGGCGCAACGCGACCGCCCCGTATCAGCTGCTGTTCGTGCGCCTCCGGGGAGTCCGAGCGGACTCAGGAAGCATCTATGGGGGCTCCCACCATTTTCTCGTCCGGCAGATTCTCGAGATCCGGGCGCGTCGGAGCGGGGAGTGTCCCGGCATTGCCAAGCCTGTCCCGCCCACACTCTCCTCATCAACCATTCCGAGCTAGCGTTTGTCTAGCGGACGGGATAAGCTGATGGGCGCATCCAAGCGAGAGAAGGGATCGAGCCGGATGAAGAGAGTCCTTTCATACGCGCGTGTCGCGGGGACGCTGGCGATCCTTGCCGCTCCAGCGACCCCCCCTGCCACCGCGCAGACCCGAGCCGACCGCAGCCGGCCCGATTATACGGCCGCCGACGTGCAGTTCATGTCCGGGATGATCAGCCATCATGCCCAGGCGGTGCTGATGGCCAGCTGGGCGCCCTCGCACGGGGCGCGACAGTCGGTGCGCGCTCTGTGTGAGCGCGTCGTCGTCGGCCAACGCGACGAAATCGTGCTCATGCAACGCTGGCTCCGGGACCGGCACGAGCCCGCGCCCGACGCCAACCCGCGCGGCCAGGTGATGCCCGGCATGGACCACCCGATGCTCATGCCCGGGATGCTGACCCCCGAGCAGATGGCACGGTTGGACAGCGCCCAGGGTCCCGCGTTCGATCGCCTGTTTCTCACGTTCATGATCCAGCATCACCAGGGGGCCATCACCATGGTGAATGAGCTGTTTGGTTCGCAGGGCGGGGGAGAGCAAGAGATCGTCTACCGGTTCGCCTCCGACGTTTTCGCCGATCAGTCCACGGAAATCGACCGCATGAGCCGCATGCTCGAAGCCCTCAACCGGAGCCCTCAGTGAAATCCGCATCGCTGTCTCTCCCGCTCGCGACCCTCGTGCTGTGCCTGGGGGCCTGCGCCACCGCGAAGCTCGACATGTCCACCACGGCGCCCAGCCCCGACCGAAGGGTCGGGCTGCGAGCGGGACAGTGGGACGCGGGGGAGGCGACCTGGAACCTGCGGGTGGTCTCGAAGACCCGACCGTCGGAGAAATTCTTGGGCGTCACCAATTCCGACCTCTCGTTCACGGGCAACTATGTGATTCAGGGCAACTACAACGGCTTTCAGGTCTGGGACTTATCGAACCCGAAGAAACCGACGTTGAAGATCGGGTACCTGTGTCCGGCATCGCAGAGCGACGTCTCTGTCTACAAGAACCTGCTGTTCGTGTCGGGCGAAGGCCTGTCGGGCCGCCTGGACTGCGGCACGGAGGGAGTGCACGACTCAGTCAGCGCGATCCGGTTACGGGGCATCCGGATCTTCGACATCAGCGACATCGCCAATCCCAAGTACATCGCGAACGTACAGACCTGCCGGGGCTCGCATACGCACACCGTCGTCGAGGATCCCAACGACAAGGAGAACGTGTACATCTATGTGTCCGGCTCGGCGGGCGTCCGCTCGCCGACCGAGCTCCCGGGGTGCTCGAAACTGGCGCCGGATCAAGACCCGAACTCGGCGCTGTTCCGGATCGAGGTCATCAAGGTGCCGGTGGCCCACCCCGAGCTGGCGAGCATCGTCAGCTCCCCCAGGATTTTCAATGATCTCACCGAGGCGGCGACGCACGCCGAGGCGCCGCAGGACATCGCCGCCGCCGCCGCCGCGGCTGCCGAGGCGCGGGCCAAAGGCGGGTACACGGTGACGGTCCGGGGCATGGAATTCGTCCTCGGGCCGGGATTCATCCAGCCGATGCTGGACAGCGTCGTCAAGGCGCGGCAGGGAACGGGAGCCGCGACCGGCGCCGACAGCGCCGCGCTGCGCGGGGCGATCCAGGGCATCGTGGATGCGATCGTCGGCGGCCCGCCCCCCGGCACCAAGAACGGCGTGCGCCCCGGGCCCACGCAGTGCCACGACATCACCGTCTATCCGGCGATCGGGCTGGCCGGAGGCGCCTGCGGCGGCTACGGCCTGCTGCTGGACATCCGCGACGTGGCCCACCCCCGTCGCATCGGTGCCGTAGCCGACTCGAACTTCTCGTTCTGGCACTCGGCCACGATCAACAATGACGGCACCAAGCTCCTCTTCTCGGACGAGTGGGGCGGCGGCGGGGGGCCCAAGTGCCGCGCGACCGACAAGCCCGAGTGGGGGGCAGACGCGATCTTTGCGCTGGCCCACGACACGATGAAGTTTCAGAGCTACTACAAGATGCCGGCTCCCCAGACGCCGTTCGAGAACTGCGTGGCCCACAACGGGTCGCTGATCCCGATCCCGGGGCGCGACATCATGGTCCAGGCGTGGTATCAGGGGGGGATCTCCGTCTTCGACTGGACCGATGCCGCGCACCCCAAGGAGATCGCCTATTTCGACCGCGGCCCGATGGATTCCACCAAGCTCGTCGGCGCGGGGTCATGGTCGGCCTACTGGTACAACGGTTACATCGTGAGCTCCGAGATCGCGCGCGGGCTCGACGTGCTCGCGTTGCAACCCAGCGGGTTCCTCTCCCAGAACGAGATCGACGCCGCCAACCTGGTGCATCTCGACTACTTCAACGTCCAGGACCAGCCCAAGCTGGTTTGGCCGGCGAGCTTCGTGGTGGCGCGCGCGTACTTGGACCAGCTGGCGCGCTCCAACGGCATGGCGCCCGAGAGAATCGCGGCCGCCCGGACCGCCCTCGCCCGCGCCGAGCGGCTGTCGGGGCAGCAGCGCCGGGACGCGCTGACACAGCTGGCGACCCAGCTCGCCAGCGATTCCGGAGGACCGGGGTTGATGACTATGGTCGCCGGGCAACAGGTCGATGCGCGGGCGTCCGATCAGGCGAAGGTGCGCACGCTCGCCGCGACGGTTTCCGACCTGGCCAACGCGGCGCACTGAGAGCCGACCTGCGTGACGCTCAAGCCGCTTCGCGTCATCGCCCTCTTCAAGTTCTGCAAGGCCGTGCTGCTCCTGGTCGTCGGCCTCGGCGCCCTGGAGCTGCTCCAGCCCGGCATCGCCGCGCGCGCCCGACATTGGGTGGAGGCCCTGGCCGTGAGCTCCGATCGCCGCGCGGTGCAACAGCTCGTGGCCATGGTCAGCGGTCTCAGCTCCCAGCGATTGGGGATCCTCGGCATTGGGGCGTTCATCTTCGCCACCTTGTTCGCGATCGAGGGCCTGGGACTCTGGCTGGCGAAGCGGTGGGCCGAGTACCTGACGGTCGTTGCGAGCCTGCTGTTCGTCCCGTTGGAGCTGTTCGAACTGACGCGCCGAGTGAATCTCTCCCGTCTGGCGGCGTTGACGGTGAACCTCGCGGTCGCGGCGTATTTGATCTACCGCCTGCGGCGTTCCCGTCGCCGGCACGACGTGCCGCTCTCGTCGATCTACGGCCCCACCGCCGATGAGCGCGCGTGACCAATGGATTTCGATCTCGACCGGTCGGTAGAAGTGCTGCGTCGCTCGCCGGCCACGCTGCAGGCGCTGCTGGGCGGCCTGGCCGAGCCTTGGGTCCGCGGCACGGAAGGCCCCGCCACGTTCAGCCCCTTCGATGTCGTGGGGCACCTGATCGACGGTGAGGAAACCGACTGGATCCCGCGCGCCCGCATTATGCTGGCCGAGGGACCCGACCCGCGCTTCGTCCCGTACGATCGGTTCCGCCACCGGGCGCGGAACGCCGACCGCTCCTTGCAGTCCCTGCTCGCCGAGTTCGCCGCGCTGCGTGCCGACAATCTCGAGCTGCTCCGCTCCTGGAACCTCACTCCGCGGAAGCTCGATCTCCCCGGTGAGCACCCGAGCCTGGGGCGGGTGACGCTGCGGCAGCTCCTGGCCGCATGGGTGGTGCACGACCTGGGGCACCTTGCTCAGGTGGCGCGGGTGATGGCCAAGCAATACGGGGATCAGGTCGGTCCCTGGGTGCCCTTTCTGCCCGTGCTGACCGACCATCCCGTGCCCCGCTCATAGGCGCCAGCGGAATGCTGTGAAGCGATACACCAAGGTGACCCTTCTCGGTGTGGCCGTGGTGTTCGCGACGATCCAGTTCGTTCCGGTGCACCGCACCACGCGGCTGGGAGCCGGGGATCCCGTCGC
>CAZXKD010000074.1:0-5607 GCA_964641215.1 uncultured Gemmatimonadaceae bacterium | reverse complement strand
TGAAGACCGCCCCGCCCGACGCGGCCGTGCGGGCGCTGCAAGCCGCGATCACCGGACCCGAGGTGGTTCGCGCCGTCGGCAAACAGGCGTACATTGTCTTCCCGAACGGGATGGGTCGCTCGCGTCCTGCGGGAAGGGCGCCGCGAGCTTGGCAGGCCAACAGAGACCAGAACTTTCAGAGGAGGTCGTCATGACCGGGCTGGGTGCGCTGTGGCTGCCGATCCTGCTGTCGGCGGTGATCGTGTTCGTCGTGAGCTCGCTGATCCACATGCTGACGCCGTGGCACCGAAGCGACTACCCCCAGGTGCCGAACGAAGACAAGGTGATGGACGCGATCCGCCCGCTCGCCATTCCCCCGGGGGACTATTTCATTCCCCGACCGTCCCGCCGGGAAGAAATGCGCTCGCCGCAGTACCTCGAGAAGATGAAACGGGGACCGATCGTGATGATGACGGTACTGCCGAACGGCCCGATGACCATGGGGAAGCCCCTGGCCCAATGGTTCCTCTATTCGGTTGTCGTCGGCAGCTTCGCCGCCTACGTGGCGGGGCGCGCGCTGCCCGCCGGTGCAGCGTATCTGCAGGTCTTCCGGTTCGCCGGCGTCACCGCGTTCATCGCGTATGCGGGCGCGCTGTGGCCGATGTCGATCTGGTACCGCCGCTCCTGGCTGGTGACGATCAAGGCCACGGTGGACGGGCTGGTGTACGCGCTGCTGACGGCCGGGACCTTCGGCTGGCTGTGGCCACGTTAGCGCTTTCCCGCCAAGAAAGGACGCACTCATGCGCCACGAGTTCATCACCTTCCTCAAGCAATACGGCGTGATCGGCCTTGCCATCGCGGTCATCATCGGCGGCAAAGCGAACGCCCTGGTCACCGCGCTGGTGGACGGCGTGCTGATGCCGATCGTGACCTTCTTCCTTCCCGGGGGGGCCTGGCGGACTGCCACGCTCGACGTCGGCCCCGTGCACCTGTTGCTCGGGCCGGTGCTCGGGGCGGCTGTGGACTTCCTGATCGTCGCCTGGCTGGTGTTCTGGTTCGCCAAGAAGGTGCTGCGCGAGGAGACCGTCGCGAAGAAGTAGCGCCGGGAGCAGTCTGTTGCGCTCTGGAACGCCGGTGGCGGCGAGCACGCGCCCCGGTTTCGTCCTATCTTGCACCATCCACTCCACTCATCCCTCAAGGGGGAGACCGTCATGAACTCCGCACTGCCGCCACGTCGCGCTGTCCTGCTCGTGCTCGGCGCCTTCGCGTTGGGTGTGCTCGGACCCCGCGTCATCCGCGCCCGGGACGCCATCCCCGCGCAACAGGTCCACATGCAGGCCGCGCTCGAAGCGCTGAAGTCCGCCCAGACGCATCTCGCCGAGGCCGTCGCCGACAAGGGCGGTCACCGCGCGAAGGCGATGCAGCATACCAAGCTCGCGATCGAGGAGACGGAGGCCGGCATCGCGTACGCGAAGGCGCACCCCTAAGGCGCGCGGCTGGCTGGGGGGGGACGGGGGGGCGGGGGAGCCGCGAGCCCGAGCACGGGACTGTACGCTCCGAGCAACGTCCGGCTCCACCACCGCCCGCTGGCGCGGCGCTCGGCGGGCGTCGTGAACCGGTAGTCGCACAGCATCGCCCGCACGTACCGGGGCGGATGGGCGGGAAAAGGATTCGTCGCCAGCAGCGCCACCACCTCCGGTGAGCCCTCGAGCAGGCGCCCGAGAAACGCCTGGAACCACGGCGTGGCGTCGTAGCTGCTCAGGGCCGCGAACCACATCTGCCAATCGAGCCGCGGCTGGTGCGGCTCGACGAAGCCCGGTCGTCGCCCCAGGTCGCCCGGCTTGTATTTGAACTCGTAGGCCCGCCACGTCACCCCGTCGTCGCTCCCCTCCACGATGATCTCCGGCCGCGTCGTCGTCATCACCCGGAACAAGCCGTAGCCGTTGAGGCTGCGAAACGGCTCGATCCACGCATTGAGTCGCACTAACGGGCGCGCCGGTACGGTGCGAGGGAAGCACGACTCCCACACTCGCACCGCGCCGAGCACGAGAAATACCACCGCCACGAGGACCGTCGGCGCCATCGGCAGGACTCCGGGAGCGCCGGATCCGGCGGTGGAGGGAGGGAGGGGGAGCCGCGCCAGGAGGCCGTCGGGCAGGAGCGCCCGCCAGGCGGCATCGTCCACCAGCAGCAGGACCAGCGCGATCGTCAGCATGTTGAAGAAGTTGTAGTTCCCCGTGGCCAAGACCATCAATTGGAAGAACACCGTCCCGGCGACCGCGAACAGCCGCAGCGGGCGCGGCCCGAAGAAGAGCAGCGGCACCATGATCTCGAGCCCGAAGGTCGCCAGCACCTGAAGCTTCTTGAGCCACGGCGGCAGCTGGTTCATGTACCACGCGGTCCAGGTCGGCAGCGGCTGCGTGTAGTAGTGGTAGTCGAGCGCGGTCAGGTTGTGCCACGCCGGGTCGCCCCAGGAGAGCTTTACCACCCCCGACTGGAACGTCAGCCGGAAGACGAGCCACCACAGCAGGAACAGGGCGAGCGCCGAGGGCGGCGTCGCGGCGAACGCGGCGCGCCCCGTCCAGAAGCGCCACGGCCCGAGAAAAATCGCCAGGAACCCCGCCTCGAGCAGCAACACATCCCATTGGAACGACAGGAAATCCCGCCCCGCCGCCACCAGCGAGAGGTACAAGACCCAGAGACAGAGCAGCACCCCGCCCGGCCAGACACCGGCCACGAGCAGCACGGCGCAGACCACGCCGAGGGCGCACACCACGTCCAGCGCCCGGCCGCCCGCATCCAGCCACAGCACCGTGGGCACCATGCGGTAACGCTCGGGCCCGGCGTAGCGGCGCAGCGCCTGGAGGTACTCCTCGGCGGGGAGAATGCCGTGGGGGCCGATGAGGCCCTTGACCTGCACCCACAGCGACACGAAGGCGATGAGGTAGATCAGCCCGAGGGCGCGCAGGAACAGCCAGTGGCTGATCTCGTAGGACGACTTGCCGCCGGCCGTGCCGATCAGCCACTGAAACGGCGCGTCGATCGCGGCGAGGACGCCTTGCAATCGGGTCGCGAGCCAATCCGCCATCGGCCGCCTCCGGGGATGTATGTTAGATAACGCACGCCCGACCAACAAGGAACAGGAGGTCCGCCGCGTGCCGCGGTTCCCCCTCGAGGCCGGCCTCTGCCGGATCCGTCCCTGGCGCCACAGTGACAAGGCGGCGCTGGTCAAGCACGCCGACAATCGGCGGATCTGGCTCAACCTCCGGGACGTGTTCCCGCATCCCTACACGGCGAAGGATGCCGACGCCTGGCTCGCCCATGTGGCGGAGCAGATCCCCGTGACCAGCTTCGCCATCGAAGCCGTAGGGGAGGGGAGGGGGAGGGGGGAGGAGGAAGCCGTGGGTGGGATCGGCCTGCAGCTGGGAGGCGACGTGTTCCGCCTCAGCGCCGAAATCGGCTACTGGCTGGGGGAGGCCGCATGGGGCAAGGGCATCGCCACCGCGGCCGTGCGCGCGTTCACCCCGTGGGCGCTCCAGACCTTCGGGCTGGAGCGGATCTGGGCCGGGGTATTCTCGACCAATCCGGCCTCGATGCGAGTCCTGGAGAAAGCCGGGTACGCCCGCGAAGCCGTGCTGCGCTGCGCGGTGGTGAAGGACGGCACGCTGCTCGATCAGGTGATCTATGCGACCGTCCGCCTGTCGGACCGTTCCCGCGTCGGCTAGCTTTGCTCATGCTCGTCGTCCTCGACAATTACGACTCGTTCACATACAACCTGGTGCAGGCCTTCGGCGCGCTTGGCGCAGAGCCGGTGGTGTACCGCAACGACGCGGTGAGCATCGAGCAGGTGTTGGCGTTGAAGCCGACCGCCGCGGTGCTGTCCCCCGGCCCAGGCACGCCGGCGCAGGCGGGGATCAGCATCCCCCTGGTGCGCGCCCTGGCCGGAAGGGTGCCGGTTCTGGGCGTGTGCCTCGGACACCAGGCGATCGCGGCGGCGTTCGGCGGGCCGGTGGTGCGCGCCGAGCGGCTCATGCACGGGAAGACCTGCGCGGTCGCGCACGAGCACGACGAGCTGTTCGAGGGAGTCCCCTCGCCGTTCGCGGCGATGCGCTATCACTCGCTGGTGGCCCAGCCCGAAGGCCTCCCCCGTGATCTCGTCGTGACGGCCTGGGCGGCGGACCGGCCGCGCGGCGCCGAAATCATGGCGATGAAGCACCGCCGCGTGCCGGTCTACGGCGTCCAATTCCACCCCGAATCGATCGGCACGGAACACGGCAACCGGCTGCTGGAGAATTTCCTCACGATCGCCCGTTCCACATCCGGGGTGGCCGCCTAACCGATTGTCGGGGGTGGCATTGGCCATCCCCTAGACGCCGCGGCACAGATTTTGTATGTTCCCCTGTGCCCGTCCTTGGCGTGATTCCTGCTCGGCTGGGCTCCAGCCGCTTGCCCCGCAAGCCCCTCGTGCCGCTGGCAGGCGAGCCCCTCATCCTCTGGGTGGTCCGACGCGTCGCCGACCTGGGCGCGTGTGATCGCGTCGTGGTCGCCACCGATGCCCCTGAGATCGCTGACGTCGTGGAGCGTGCCGGATTCGCCGCGGTGCTCACCTCTCCGCGCCATGCCTCCGGCACCGAGCGAGTCGCTGAAGTTGTTGAAATGAAAGACTTTAGCGGCTTCGACCTTATCCTCAACGTACAGGGCGACGAGCCCCTGGTCGCGGCCGAGGCGGTTCGCGGCGCGGTGGCACGGGTTTCCGGCGGCGACCCCATCGGGACCGCCGCCGGCACGCTCGACCCGGCGCTCGCCGGTGACCCCAACCGCGTGAAGGTCGTGGTCGGTCCGGCGGGGCACGCCGTCTACTTCTCGCGCGCCCCGATCCCGTTCGGCCGCGACGGCGTCGTCGCCTACTACCAGCACGTCGGGGTGTACGCCTACACCCGGGAGGCGCTGCGGCGGTGGGTGAGCCTGCCCCCCGTGGCGGCAGAGACGTGGGAGCGGCTCGAGCAGCTGCGTCCCCTGGTGCACGGCATCCCGATCGGTGTGGCGTTGTTCGCCGGGTCGGCGGCGCCGGGAGTGGACACGGCGGCGGATCTGCGTTGGACGGAGCGGGAACTGACCCGGCACCTCAAGGCGGTGAGCTCGTGAGCTCGACGAAGTACATCTTCGTGACCGGCGGTGTGGTCTCCTCGCTCGGCAAGGGCATCGCGGCGGCCTCGCTGGGGCGGCTGCTCGCCGAGCGGGGGTTGCAGGTGACGATCCAGAAGTTCGACCCGTACATCAACGTCGATCCCGGGACGATGTCGCCGTTCCAGCACGGCGAGGTGTACGTGACGGACGACGGCGCCGAGACCGACCTCGACCTGGGGCACTACGAGCGCTTCATCGATCACTCGCTCTCGCAGGTGAACAACGTCACGACGGGCCGGATCTATCTGGCGGTGATCACCAAGGAGCGCCGCGGTGAGTATCTCGGCTCGACGGTCCAGGTCATCCCTCACATCACGGACGAGATCAAGAGCGCCATCCGGCGGCTCGGGCCCGACCACGACGTGGTGATCACGGAGATCGGCGGGACGGTGGGCGACATCGAATCGCTGCCGTTCCTCGAAGCGATCCGCCAGTTCCGCC
>CAZXKD010000073.1:8636-13112 GCA_964641215.1 uncultured Gemmatimonadaceae bacterium | reverse complement strand
CCCCCTAATCCCGCCCCTTGCGGTCACTTACGGGCCCGGCTATAGTTCGAGACTAAATCGGATTTTTTCCCAGGAGACTGCCCGTTGAAGGTTCGTTCCAGCGTGAGGCCGATCTGCGAGCATTGCAAGGTGATCAAGCGCCGGGGCGTCACCCGCGTCATTTGCAAGCGCAATCCCAAGCATAAGCAGCGGCAAGGATAACGCATGGCCCGCATTGCTGGCGTGGACCTGCCGCGCGACAAGAAGGTGCTGTACGCTCTGCCGTACATCTTCGGCATCGGTCCCAACAACGCGAAGAAGGTCCTGACCGAGACTGGCGTCAACCCGGACGCGCGCGTCCGCGATCTGCGTGACGCCGAGGTCGCTCGGCTGCGCCAGGTCATCGAGCGAGACTACCGGGTCGAGGGCGCGTTGCGCACCGAGGTCGCGATGAACATCAAGCGGTTGATGGACATCGGGACCTATCGGGGCTCGCGGCATCGCAAGAACCTGCCGGTGCGCGGCCAGCGCACGCACACCAATGCGCGCACGAAGAAGGGACCGCGGCGCGCGATCGCGGGCAAGAAGAAGCCCCTGCTGAAAAAGTAAATGGCCCAAGCGAAACCCGCCGGCGCCAAACGCGCCAAGAAGGTGGTCGAGGCGGAGGGCGTCGCGCACATCACGGCGACGTTCAACAATACCCTCATCACCATCACGGACATGCAGGGCAACGCCATCACGTGGGGCTCGGCCGGCAAGGCGGGCTTCAAAGGCTCCAAGAAGTCGACGCCGTTCGCCGCGACGGTCGCGGCCGAGCAGGCGGCGCGCGAGGCGCTCAATCTCGGCGTCAAGCGCGTGCACGTGCGGGTCCAGGGTCCCGGCTCCGGTCGCGAATCGGCGATCCAGGCGCTCGCCACAGCGGGGCTGCAGGTCCGGTCCATCCGCGATGTGACGCCGATTCCGCACGACGGGTGCCGGCCGCCCAAGAAGCGGCGGGTCTGACGTGGCACGCTATACGGGTCCCGTCTGCAAGCTGTGCCGGCGCGAGGGCACCAAGCTGTTCCTCAAGGGCACCCGCTGCCTCACGGAGAAATGCGCCGTCGAGCGCCGCGCCTACGCACCCGGCCAGCACGGCCAGTCGACCGGTCGGCGGCGCAAGGCGTCCGAATACGCCAAGCAGCTGCGCGAGAAGCAGAAGGTGAAGCGGATCTACGGGCTCTCGGAGCAGCAGTTCCGCAACGTGTTCGATCGCGTCCTCAAGGAGCCCGGAATCACGGGGACGGCGTTGCTGGTGGCGCTCGAGAGCCGGCTGGACAACATCGTCTATCGAATGGGCTTCGCGACCTCGCGACGCCAGGCGCGCCAGCTCGTCCGGCATCGGCACATCCAGGTGAACGGCCGGACGGTGGACATCCCGTCCTGCCGGATCCGCCCGGGCGACGAGGTCAAAGTGGCCGAGGCAAGCCGTGAGCAGGTGCAGGTGCGGGCCGCGCTCGAGCACTTCGGCCGCACGCAGCCGGTTTCGTGGATCCAGGTGGATACCGACAAAGCGCTGGGCAAGATGACGGAACGGCCGACCCGTGACGCCATCCCGATCGCGGCCCAAGAACAGTTAATCGTCGAGCTCTATTCCAAGTGATGACGACTCTCGATTTGACGGGGTTGGTCAGGCCGCACCTGGTCGAGATGACCAAGCGGGAAGACAACCCCAACGCGGCCGAGTTCCGCCTGCAACCGCTGGAGCGGGGCTACGGCTATACCCTGGGTAACTCGCTGCGCCGCATGCTGCTCTCGTCGCTGCGCGGCGCGGCCGTGTGGGCCTTCCGCCTGGACGGGGTGGTCCACGAGCACCAGACCATCCCAGCCGTCGTCGAGGACGTACACCAGATCATCCAGCGGCTGAAGCAGCTGACGTTGGTGCTCGCCCCGGACGTGGACGATGCCGTCCTGCACATCAAGCGGGACCGGGCGGGGCCGGTGTACGCGCGCGACATCGAGGAGCACGGCTCCGTCACCATCGTGAACCCCGAGCAGCTGCTGTTCACGCTGCAAGACGACCGTGAGATCGGCGGGGAGCTGTACGTGAACAAGGGCCGCGGCTACGTCGAGGCCGAGCAGCACCCCGTCGACCGCACGCTCCCGGTGGACGTCGTGCGGATCGACTCGATTTACAACCCGGTCCGCCGCGCCAACTTCACCGTGGCCGAGACCCGGGTAGGGCAGCGCACCGACTACGATCGGCTCACGCTCACCGTCGAGACCAACGGGACGATCTCCCCTGAGGATGCGGTCGCCTATGCGGCGGCCCTCGCCCAGGAGCACTTCCGCTTCTTCGTCGACTTCGGCAAGGTGCCCATGGTGGCGTCCGAGCCGGCGGGCAACGGCGGCGCGGCGACGGGCCGCCTGCGCGAGCTGCTGGCTCGCAACATCGACGACGTCGGACTCTCCGTCCGGTCGGTGAACTCGCTCAAGAACTCCAACATCCGCACCTTAGGCGACCTGGTGCAGTACAGCGAGCACGATCTGCTCAAGGTGAAGAACGTCGGCGAGAAGGCCCTGGGCGAGATCGCGGAGCTGCTGCGGCGCGAGGGGCTGAACTTCGGCATGAGGTTCGAGGAGCTGAACGGCGAGCTCAAGATCACGGGGGAGGGCACGCCGCCCGTGGCGCAGCTGAGCGAGGGGGCCGGGGGGGCCGGGGGGGCCGGGGGGCCAGGGGGGGAGGAGTAATGCGGCATCGCGCCAAAAGCCGCCAGCTCTCGCGGACGGCGAGCCACCGCAAGGCCACGCTGAACAACCTCGCGACGAGCCTCTTCAAGCACGACCGCATCGTGACCACGGAAGCCAAGGCCAAGGAGCTACGGCCCTTCGCCGAGCGGCTCATCACCTTGGCGCGCCGGGGCGACCTGCACGCCCGCCGCCTGGTGGAGCGCCGGCTCAAAGACAAGGGGGTCACCCACAAGCTGTTCGTGGAATTGGGCAAGCGGTTCGCGGCCCGGCCGGGGGGCTACACGCGGATCATCAAGCTGGGGCACCGGGCCGGCGACGGCGCCGAGATCGCCCGGATCGAACTGCTGGGTGAGTGAGGGACTGGTGCGGCGGCACCACGCTGGGGGACCCCGATGGGTCCCCCTTTTTCTTCAGGCGTCAGGACGCCTTCGCGACGCGGTTCGACTTGATGCACCGCGTGCAGACGCGCAGGCGCCGCACGGTGCCGTCCACGACGACTCGCACCCGTTGCAGGTTGGGGTACCAGCGGCGGTTCGTCTTGTTGTTGGCGTGGCTCACGTTGTGACCCGTCGCGGGCCCCTTGCCACAGATCTCACACACTCGCGCCATAAATCGGGATGCGACTGTCCATGAGCGTCCGAAAGCGGACCCCCGCGGCGAGCCACAGGGGGGGGGGCGAAAAGCGGGGGAAACCTACACCGGCGCCGCGGCCCGGGCAACCCCGCAGCACCGCGCTCGTCACCGGCATCACCGGGCAGGACGGATCCTACCTCGCTGAGCTGCTGCTCGAAAAAGGCTACGAGGTCGTCGGCGTCGTGCGCCGCACATCCCACGACTCCTACGAGCGCATCGGACACCTGCTCGACCGCCTGCACATCGTCCCGGCCGACCTGCTCGACCAGCATTCGCTCACCGCGGTGGTGCGCGACGCCAAACCGCACGAGGTCTACAATCTGGCCGCCCAGAGCTTCGTACCGACGTCCTGGACCCAGCCGGTGCTCACCGGCGAGTTCACCGCCCTGGGCGTGACCCGGCTGCTCGAAGCCGTCCGGCTCGCACACCCGGAGGCGCGCTGCTACCAAGCCAGCTCCTCCGAGATGTTCGGGAAGGCCCAGGAGACCCCGCAACGCGAGACGACCGCGTTCTACCCGCGCTCGCCCTACGGCGTGGCCAAAGTGTACGGCCACTGGATCACGGTGAACTACCGCGAGTCCTACGGGCTGTACGCCGTGAGCGGCATCCTGTTCAACCATGAGTCCCCTCGTCGTGGGCTCGAATTCGTCACCCGCAAGGTGTCGCACGGCGTCGCCCGGATCGTCAAAGGGCGGGCCCGGGAGCTGCGGCTCGGCAACCTGGACGCGGGGCGGGACTGGGGCTACGCCGGCGATTACGTGGACGCCATGTGGCGGATGCTGCAGCGACCCATACCCACGGACTACGTGGTCGGCACCGGCGAGACGCACACCGTGCGGGAGCTGTGCGAGGTGGCTTTCGCGCACGTGGGGCTGGACTGGAAGCGCTATGTGACCGTGGACCAGCGCTTCGTGCGGCCAGCGGAAGTGGATATCTTGCAGGCCGACGCCAGCAAGGCGCGGCGGGAGCTCGGCTGGGCGCCGCGCACCAGCTTCGCCGACCTGGTGCGGCTGATGGTGGACGCCGATCTGGAGCGCCTCGGGTGAGAGTCCTGGTCACGGGCGCGGACGGGTTCGTCGGGCGCTGGCTCATCCGGCGTCTGCTGGACGACGGGCGGGAAGTGGTCGCGGCCGAGCG
>CAZXKD010000073.1:0-8626 GCA_964641215.1 uncultured Gemmatimonadaceae bacterium | reverse complement strand
GCTTATCGGGCGTCGGCGGGGGCAGGGGGGGGGAGGGGGTGCGCGCGCGGGGCGGACGGCGGGCGGGCGGGGGGGGGCGGGGGGGGCGGCCCGGGGGGGGGGGAGGGGGGGGGGGCGGCCGGGGCGACGCTCTGAGCGCCGAGGAGCGGGCCGCCGTGGGCTGGCTTCCCCTGGAGCTGGCCGACGCCGAGTCGGTGCGCCGCTGTGTCGATCACCCCTATGATGCCGTCGTCCACCTGGCGGCCGTATCGTCGACGCGGGACGCCGAGCGCGACCCCGGCGACGCCTGGACCGTCAACGCGGCGGGCACCGCGCGCATCGCTCACGAGCTGGGCGAGGCGCGCCGCGCCGGCCGCGCGGACCCCGTCGTGCTGCTCGCCTCGACCAGTGAAGTGTACGGTCGCGGCGAGGAACGCCCGCGCCGCGAGACCGATCCGGTGGCGCCCGTCAGCGCCTACGCGGCGAGCAAGCTCGGCGCCGAAATCGCGCTGCTCGAGGCGTGGCGGCGCACCGGCCTGCGCGCGGTGATCGCACGGCCGTTCGCGCACACCGGCCCGGGCCAGGACCTGCGGTTCGTCGTGCCGGCGTTCGCCCAGCGGCTGAAGGTCGCGCGCCGGATCGGCGCCCCGGCCATCAAGGTCGGGAACCTAGAGCCCGTGCGGGAGTTCTTGCACGTCAAGGACGTGGTGGACGCCTACGCGCGGCTGCTCAGCAAAGGCGAGCCCGGCGAGATCTACAACGTGGCCTCGGGGCGCGGCGTGAGTCTCGAGCAGCTGGTCCAGATCCTGGCCCGGCTGGCCGGCGTGCACCCGATCACGGAGGCCGACCCCGAGCTCATGCGGCCCACCGACATCGCCCATCTGGTCGGCGACGCCACGAAGCTGCGGCTGGCGACCGGCTGGGCGCCACGCTGCAGCTTGGAAGACACGCTGAAGGACGTGCTCGATGCCCAAGCGGACTGACCTCCACCGGATCCTCCTGCTCGGCTCCGGCCCGATCGTGATCGGGCAGGCGGCCGAGTTCGACTACTCCGGGACCCAGGCCGTGAAGGCGTTGAAAGAAGAAGGCTACGAGGTGGTGCTCGTGAATTCCAACCCAGCCACCATCATGACCGACCCGGAGCTCGCCGACCGGACCTACATCGAGCCGGTGCACCCGGACTGGGTCCGAAAGGTGATCGAGCGGGAGCGGCCCGACGCCCTGCTGCCGACGATGGGCGGGCAAACGGCGCTGAACGTGTCGATGGCGCTGTCCCGCGACGGCACGCTGCAACAGTTCGGGGTGGAGCTGATCGGCGCGAGCGCGCGCGCGATCCAGATGGCCGAGGACCGGGCCGAGTTCGCGGCGGCGATGCGACGCATCGGCCTGGACACGCCTGTCGGCGTCACGGTGGGGAGCCTGGCGGAGGGGCTCGCCGCGGTCGCCGCCGTCGGCTACCCGGCGATCATCCGCCCGTCCTACACGCTCGGCGGCACGGGCGGCGGCGTGGCCTTCAACCGCGCCGAGTTCGAGGAGCAGGTCGAGCGGGCGCTGGACCTGTCGCCGGTGCACACCACGCTGATCGAGCGCAGCGTGCTGCGGTGGAAGGAGTTCGAGCTGGAGGTGATGCGGGACGGGCGCGACAACGTCGTGATCGTCTGCTCGATCGAGAACCTCGACCCGATGGGGGTGCACACCGGCGATTCGATCACCGTGGCGCCGGCCATGACCCTCACCGATCGCGAGTACCAGCGGATGCGGGACGCGGCGATCGCCATCATCCGGGAGATCGGCGTGACGGCGGGCGGCTGCAACATCCAGTTCGCCGTGAATCCGGTCGACGGCCAGATGCTGGTCATCGAAATGAACCCGCGCGTGTCGCGCTCTTCGGCGCTCGCCTCGAAGGCGACGGGATTCCCGATCGCGCGTATCGGGGCCAAGCTCGCCGTTGGCTACACGCTCGACGAGCTGCCCAACGACATCACGCGCACCACGCCGGCCTCGTTCGAGCCGGTGCTCGATTACGTCGTGGTCAAGGTGCCGCGCTTCGCCTTCGAGAAGTTCCCCACCGCCGACTACCGCCTCACGACCCAGATGAAGTCGGTGGGTGAGGCGATGGCGATCGGGCGCACGTTCAAGGAGGCGTTCCAGAAGGGGCTGCGCGCGCTCGAGGCCGGCCGCCCGGGCTGGGTGGTGGGGGCGACCCTCGCCGACGACCGCCTGACGAGCGCCGCGCCCGAAGACCTCCGGGTCGCGCTCCGCACGCCGACGCCGGAGCGGATCTTCCAGATCAAGCGCGCGCTCACCGCGGGGCTGTCCGTCGAGACGATCGCGGCAGCCTCGGGGATCGATCCCTGGTTCCTGTATCAGCTGGACGAGCTGCTCGCCGCGGAGCGCTGGTTCACCGCCCTCCCCGCGCACCCCGAGCCGGACGCCGCCGAGCTCCGGCGCATGAAGCGCCTGGGGTTCAGCGACCAGCAGCTCGCGGAGCTGCGGGGCGGGGGCGCCACCGCCGCATCGATCCGCGAGCGCCGCTGGGCGCTGCGGGTGCACCCGGCGTTCAAGACCGTGGACACGTGCGCGGGTGAGTTTCCGTCCGCGACGCCATACCTCTACTCCTCCTACGACGAGGAGAATGAATCCGAGCCGCTGGGCGCGCAGGGGATCGTGATTCTGGGAAGCGGGCCGAACCGCATCGGCCAGGGCGTCGAGTTCGACTACTGCTGCGTCCGCGCCGGCCTCGCCTTCCGCGAGCTTGGCTTCAAGACCATCATGATCAACTCCAACCCCGAGACCGTCTCCACCGATTTCGACATCTCGGACAAGCTCTACTTCGAGCCCCTCACCCTCGAGGACGTGCTGGAAATCGTCCGCTGGGAGCGACCCAGGGGCGTGGTGGTCCAGCTCGGCGGCCAGACGCCGCTGCGCCTCACCAAACCCCTCGAAGCGGCGGGGGTGCCCATCCTCGGGACGACGCCCGACGCCATCGACATCGCCGAAGATCGCGAGCGCTTCGAGGAGCTGGCGCGGCGCTTGGGCGTGAACCAGCCGCCCAACGGCACCGCCCGATCGGTGGACGAAGCGGTTCGCGCCGCCCGCCACATCGGATACCCGGTGCTGATCCGGCCGTCCTACGTGTTGGGCGGGCGGGCGATGGAAATCGTGTACGATGAAGGCAGCCTCCGCGAATTCTTCGAGAAGGCGGCCCGGGTCGCGCCCGAGCACCCGGTGCTGATCGACAGCTTCCTGGAGGACGCCTTCGAGGCGGACGTGGATGCCATCGCCGACGGCGCCCGCTGTGTCATCGGCGGGGTCATGCAGCACATCGAGGATGCCGGGGTCCATTCGGGGGACTCCGCCTGCGTGCTGCCCCCCTATTTGATCGGGGATCGGCAGATCGACGAAATGCGACGCCACACGATGGCGTTCGCCAATGCCCTCGGGGTCGTGGGGCTCATCAACGTCCAGTTCGCCATCAAGGACGGGGTCGTCTACGTCCTGGAGGTGAATCCCCGGGCCTCCCGGACCGTGCCGTTCGTGAGCAAGGCCACGGGGGTCCCCCTGGCCAAGTTGGCCGCCGGCACCATGGTGGGACGCACCCTGGGCACCCTGGGGCTCCCGGACGACCTGCCCCTGCCTGGGGTGGCGGTCAAGGAGGCGGTCTTCCCCTTCACCAAACTGCCCGGCGTGGATACAGTTTTGGGCCCGGAGATGCGGTCCACGGGGGAGGCGATGGGCTTCGCCGACAGCTTCGGCATGGCCTTTGCCAAGGCGCAGATCGCGGCCGACGGCAGCCTGCCGCTCGCCGGCGCGGTCTTCGTGACGGTGAACGATTCGGACAAGCCCACCGTGGTGCCGATCGCCCGGCGCTTGGACGAGCTGGGGTTCCGGATTGTGGCCACCGAGGGAACCGCCAAGTACCTGCGGGCCCGGGGCATCCCCGCCGCGCGGGTGGCCAAGGTGCATGAGGGGCGGCCGAACGCGATCGACCTCATCGTTTCCGGCGAGGTCCATCTGCTGATCAACACGCCGCTCGGGAAGTTCACGCAGCAGGACGACTACGCCATCCGGCGCGCCGCGTTGGTGCACCGGGTGCCTTACACCACGACCATGTCGGCGGCCAGCGCGGCCTGCGATGCGATTATCGCGCTGCGCAGCCGCACTGGGAGTGTGAGGAGTCTGCAAGAATGGCACGAAAAGACGACCGTGGGAAATCCGGCGCCCGAGGAGGGAAGGTCGTTCGCTCCAAACCGCGAGCCGCGGCCCGTCAAGGCGTAGGGAAGGCGGGCGCCAAGCCCGCCGCTCCGCCGGCGCCGGCCAAAGTCAAGTTCCACGGTCGCGTGCTCGAGCAGGAGCCCCTGTCCCGGTACACCACGTGGCGGATCGGCGGGCCGGCACGCTATCTCGTGCTCCCGGCCGACCCGGAGGATGTGGTCGGCGCGCTCGAGATGGCGCACGATCGCGGCCTCCCGTGGCTGGTGCTGGGCCTCGGCTCCAACGTCCTGGTGAAGGATAGCGGCTTCCCCGGCGTCGTCATCCGGCCGGGGAAAGGGTTGGACCGTTACGAGATGAAGGGCGCCACGGCCATCGTCGGAGCGGGACTGCCGACGCCGCTCCTGGCGCGCCGCACCGCCGAGCTCGGCTTCGTGGGAGTGGAGCGTTTCGTCGGGATCCCGGGCACCGTGGGCGGCGGCATCTACATGAACGCCGGTTGCCACGGCGCCGAATTCGCCGAAGTCGTGACGGAAGTGACGGTGATGGACGAGCGCGGCAAGGTGAAGCAGCTCGGCCGGCGCCAGATCTCCTTCAAATACCGCGCGAGCAACCTGGGACCGGTGGTGATCCTCGAAGCCAAGCTCGGGCTTGGCGAGGAGTCCCCTGCCAAGCTGAAGGAGCTCCAGGGCCGGCTGTTCCGGTGGCGCAAGGCCGGCACCCCCTTCGACCAGCCGTGCGCGGGCTCGACGTTCAAGAATCCCGGCGGCCCCAAGTCGGCGGGAATGCTGATCGACGAAGTCGGTCTGAAAGGCCATGTGGTCGGTGGCATCCAGGTGTCCCCGATGCACGCCAACTACTTCGTGAACCTCGGGACCGGGACCGCGGCCGACGTCCTCAAGCTGATCGACCACGTGCGCCGGACGGTCCTCAAGAAGACCGGGGTCGAGCTGGAGCTCGAGGTCAAGGTGGTCGGCTAGATGGCTCCTCCTGCCTACTTCGTGCACGAGTCCAGCTATGTCGACGACGGGGCGCGGATCGGTCGGGACTCCAAGATCTGGCACTTCTCCCACGTCATGGCGGGCGCCGTCATCGGGGAGCGGTGCAATCTCGGCCAGAACGTGGTGGTGATGCCCGGCACCCGCATCGGCAACAACGTCAAGATTCAGAACAACGTCTCGATCTATGAGGGCGTCGAGTTGGAGGACGACGTGTTCTGTGGTCCCTCTTGCGTCTTCACCAACGTGCTCAACCCGCGCAGCCACGTCTCGCGCAAGCACGAGTACCGCCGCACCCTCGTGCGGCGCGGCGCGTCCATCGGCGCCAATGCGACGATCGTGTGCGGCGTCACGCTGGGGGAATACGCGTTCATCGGCGCCGGAGCGGTCGTCACCTCGGACGTGCCGGGGTTCGCCCTGATGGTGGGCGTGCCCGCCCGACGCGTCGGCTGGATGTGCCAGTGCGGGGAGCGCCTGCCGCTCGTCGATCACCGCGCGACCTGCGCCGCGTGCGGCGCCGGCTACACGGAACAGGACGGCCAGTTGCGGATCACCGCTCCACCGAAAGCCGGGAGACCGTCGTGAACGTGCCGCTGCTAGACCTCGTCGCGCAGTACCGCACCATCAAGGATGACGTCCTGCCCGCCGTCACGGCGGTCATCGAAGCGCAGCAATTCATCATGGGACCCGCCGTCGCCCAGCTGGAGGCGGCGCTGGCCCGGCTCTCGCGCGCCCGCCACGGCATCGGGTGCGCCAGCGGGACGGATGCGTTGCTGCTGCCGCTGAAGGCGCTCGATTTGCAGCCCGGTGACGAAGTCATCACAACCGCGTTCACGTTTTTCGCCACGGCGGGGACGATCCACAACGCGGGCGGGACGCCGGTCTTCGTCGACATCGAGCCGGACACCTTCAACATCGATCCCACGGCGGTCGAGGCAGCGGTCACGCCCCGAACGCGCGCCCTCCTGCCCGTGCACCTGTTCGGACAGATGGCGAACATGGAGCGCCTGCTGGCGGTCGCGGCCAAGCACGGCCTCCGCCTGATCGAGGACGCCTGTCAGGCGATCGGGGCACGGCGCCAGGTCGCGGGCACGTGGCGGGTGACGGGGGAGTTGGGCTGGGCCAGCGCGTATTCCTTCTTTCCCAGCAAGAACCTGGGTGGCTGGGGCGACGGGGGCATGATCGTGACCTCCGACGACGCCACGGCCGAACGGCTGCGTAAGCTGCGGCTACACGGCGGCGCCAAACAGTACCACCACGAAGAGATCGGCACCAACTCGCGCCTCGATACGCTGCAGGCGGCGGTGCTGCTGGCCAAGCTGACGCACCTGGCGGCGTGGTCGGCCAAGCGGCGGGAGCATGCCGCCTACTACACGCAGGCGCTGACGGGCCTGCCGCCGGTGCGGCCGCCGGTGATCGACCCCTGCAACGAGCACATTTTCCACCAATACACGCTGCGGGTGGAGCGCCGCGACGCCCTGCAGGCGCACCTCAAAGCGAAGGGCATCGGCAACGCGGTCTACTATCCCATCCCGCTGCACCGTCAGCCCTGCTTCGCCTCGCTCGGCTACCGGGAGGGGAGCCTGCCGGTGTCGGAGCGGACGGCTCGCGAAGTGATCTCGCTGCCGATCTACCCGGAGCTCACGCGCGCGCAGCTGGACACCGTCACCGGCGCCATCCGCGAGTTCTACCGGTGAGCCGGCTCAAGATCGGAGTGGTCGGCGCCGGGGCGTGGGGGAAGAACCACGTCCGCCAGGTGGCCGCGCTGGCGGACGCCGAGCTGGCCGCGGTCTGCGACGCCAACGAGACCACGCGCCAGCGGATCGCACGGCAGTATCCGGCGACGCTGGTGACCGGGGACGTCGGCGAGCTGCTGGGGCGGGTGGACGCCGTGGTCGTCGCTTCGCCGGCGACGACCCATGCGTCGCTCGCGCTGCAGTGCATCGACGCCGGCAAGCCCTGCCTCGTCGAGAAGCCATTTGCGCTGCGCCTGCGGGATGCCGAAGCCGTGGCCGCGGCGGCGGAGCGACGGCGCGTCCCGGTGCTGGCCGGCCATCTGCTCGTCTACCACCCCGTGGTCGAGCAGCTGCGGGCGCTGGTGCAGGACGGTGCGCTGGGGCAGGTCTTCTATCTGTACGGGCTGCGGGTGAACCTGGGACAGGTGCGCGCGGACGAGAATGCCCTCTGGAGCTTCGGCCCGCACGACATCTCGGTGGCCCTGTTCCTCCTCGGCGCGGAGCCGCAGCGGGTCGCCGCGCAGGGCCGCTGTTACCTGCGGCCCACCGTGGAGGACGTCGTCTTTCTCACGATGGAGTTCGCGAGCGGCACCCTGGCGCACATCCAGCTGTCCTGGCTCGACCCCCACAAGGAGCGGAAGCTGACGATCGTCGGCTCCAAACAGATGGCGGTGTTCGACGACATGGAGCCGCGCGAGAAGCTGCGGCTGTACGACAAGGGCGTGGACCGGCCTCCCGAGTACGCCTCCTACGGGGAGAGCCTCACGATCCGTGAAGGCGACATCTTCATCCCCAAGATTGCCAATATCGAGCCGCTCGCCGCCGAGCTCGGCCACTTCGTGCGCGTGGCGCGTGGCACGGAGGCCCCTCGCGCCGGCGCGGCCGACGGCGTGCGGGTCGTGCGCGTGCTGGAAGCGGCGTCGCGCTCGATCGCGGCCGGCGGGACGCCGGTGAGCCTGTGAGCCGCGCCTCCGTCTCGCACGCCGACGCGCTGCTCGCCAAAGCGCAGGACCGCTCGGCCGTGTTCGGCATCGTGGGACTGGGGTACGTCGGCCTGCCGCTCGCGATGGAGCTGGTCCGCGCCGGCTACCGCGTCCTGGGCTTCGACGTCAACCAGCGGGTCGTCGATCTGCTCAATGCCGGCCGCTCCCACATCCAGGACGTGTCCGCCGCCCCGGTGGCGCGAGCCGTCAAAGAGGGCAGGTTCTCCGCCACCGCCGACCTCACCCGCCTGTCGGAGCCGGACGCGATCTCGATCAGCGTTCCCACGCCGCTCTCCAAGACGAAAGACCCCGACGTGAGCTACGTGCTCTCGGCGACGGAGTCGGTCAAGCGCACGCTGCGCCCGGGCCAGCTGGTCGTGCTCGAGTCCACCACCTACCCCGGGACGACGCGCGAGCTGATGCTCCCGGCGCTCCAGAGCACGCGGCTGGAGGTGGGGCAGGACTTCTTTCTCGCCTTCTCGCCCGAGCGCGTGGATCCCGGCAACCCGAAATGGAATACCCGGAACACGCCGAAGGTGGTCGGAGGGATTACCGAGACCTGCCGGCGCGTCGCCATGGCACTCTACCAGCCCGCCATCGAGACGCTGGTGCCGGTCTCGTCCCCCGAAGCGGCGGAGCTGGTCAAGATTCTCGAGAACACGTTTCGCAGCGTGAACATCGGGCTCGTCAACGAGATGGCGATCGTGTGCGACAAGCT
>CAZXKD010000072.1:0-13150 GCA_964641215.1 uncultured Gemmatimonadaceae bacterium | reverse complement strand
GCTGGGGCGCGCCGCCGAGCACGGGGCCCGGGCGTGGACCGCGCGCAGCCTGCGCCCCGCTGATGTCCTCGCCGCGCTGCCCGACATCTGGCGTGCCTGGGCCGATGCGAAACCGGCGGGGCCGCCGCTGCTCGCCGTGCTCGAGCCTCCGGAGACCGCATGAGGGTCGGACGGTCGGACCGTCGGACTGTCGGACTGTGTCTGATTGCGGTCATGGCCCTTGTGTCCGGCCGTCCGACCGTCCGACTGTCCGACCAGTCTCGGCTCTGGCGTCCCGAAGAGCGCGTGCTCGTCAGTGATTTCTCGTTCGTCGAAGCCGTCGCCGCGTCGCCGTGGGTCGTCTACGCCGCCACGCGGCACGGGCTCGCCGTCTACGACCGCCGCGCGCGCCGCTGGCAGCTGCCGGTCACCACGCTCGACGGGTACCCCGCGACGCGGGTCCGCGCAGCCCTCGCCGACCCCGTGGAAAACGCGGTGTGGCTCGGCACCGGCGACGGCTGGTACCGGTTCGACCCCGACATCCGTCACTGGGACCACGGGTTCCTCGCCGGGGGCGTGAGGAGCTTCATCCTGGACCGCAACGACCCGGTGTCGGGGATCTACGTTCAAGACGCGTTCGGGTGGGCGTTCCTGCCGCGTGGTGGACTCCTCCCGGTGCCGGGGCGTGCGCTGCCGCCGCCGAGCCAGCGCATCCAATCGCTCGACCCCCGCCTGGCGCTGGCCCAGACGCCTATGGCCGACGCGATGCGCGCCCTGATCCTCACCGACCCGCGGCTGCGCACCTATCAGTTCACCGCCGCCGCGCGCACGCCGGATCAGAACGAAGTCTACTTCGGCACGAACGGGACGGGCTTGGTGCGCATCGATGCGGCGACCGGCGAGTGGGAGAACCTGCGCTATGGGCTCCTCACCTCGCGCGCCGACGCGGTGGCGTCGGGACCGGACGGCGTCTGGACGGTCGCCACCGCGCGGGCCGGCGAGCGCCGTGGTCTCACCTGGGTGGCGGACGACGCCACGGAGACGACGCCGATGGAAGGCGCCGCAGGACCGGGCTTCTCTTACGTCGCCGCGCACCGGCTGCTCGTGAGCGCCAAGTACCTCTGGCTGGCGACGGACGGCGGGGTGCTGAAGATCGATCCCGGCTCCGGAAGGAGCCGCCGCTTCGATCTGGGGAGCGGGCTGCCCTCGGAGGACGTGGAGAGCCTCGCCCCCGCCCCCGACGGGATCTGGGTCGGCACCGCCCGCGGGCTGGCGGTGATCACCGCCGATGACCGCGTCGTGCGGATCGGCAGCTTCGATCAAGCCGTGCCCGCCCTGCTCGCCGTGCGCGAGAGCCTGTGGGTCGGCTCGGTGGCGGGTCTCGCCCTGCTGGCGCCGGGAGAGCACGAGCCCGCGGTGCCCGCCGAGCTGGCCGAGCAACCGGCCCTGCGCGCGCCGGTCACGGCGCTGGGTCGCGTCGGAGACACCCTCGTCGTCGCCACGGTCGACCAGCTCGCCTGGCGGGACCCCGCGACGCGCGCGTGGACGCTGCTGCGCGGCCGGGTCGACCTCACAGGTCTGCACGCACTCGCGGGCGACGCCGGCGGCGTGTGGCTCGGGGGCGCCGCGCAGCTCGCCTTCTGGGATCTGGCGCACGGCACCTTCCGGACCTTGCAAGTCCCAGGCGATCTCCCCGCGCCCGTGCGCGACCTCGCCGTCGGCGCCCGGTTTCTGTGGGTTGCGACGGATAGCGGGCTGGTCCGTCTCGACCGCCGCGCCGCGCTCGGCCCATGAGCCCACCGCCGCACATCCCACTCGGGCCCGGGGGCGAGTTCGATCGCATCCGGGCCATCGCAGCCGGGCTGGGGACGGCGGCCGGAGACCTGGGGGACGACTGCGCGCTGATCGCGCTCGGCGGCACGACCCTGGCCGTGAGCATCGATGCCAGCGTGGAGGACGTCCACTTCCGCACCGCGTGGCTCAGCTTCCCGGAGATCGGCTGGCGCGCGACCGCCGCCGCGCTGTCCGATCTCGCTGCCGAGGGTGCAAAGCCGCTCGGTGTCATGGTGTCGCTGGGGCTGCCGGGCGACGGGAAACGGGATACGAGAAACGCGGACGACGCCGTGGAGATCATGACGGGGGTCGGGGCCGCGGCGCAAAGCGAAGGCGCCAAGGTGCTGGGCGGCGACCTGGTGCGGAGCGACAAGTACTTCGTCGACGTGTGTGTGCTCGGGACCGCCGAGCGGCCGGTGCGGCGGGCCGGGGCGCACGTCGGAGACGGGCTGTGGGTGACGGGGACGCTGGGAGGCGTGAAGCTGGCGCTCCGCGAGCTGTTGGCGGGCCGTCGTCCCGATCCCGAGGTGATGCAGCGGTTCGCGCGGCCGGTGCCGCGGATCGGCGCGGGGCGCTGGCTCGCCGCCAATGGCGCAACCGCGATGATCGACATCAGCGACGGGCTGGGGGGCGACGCCGCGCATCTTGCGGCCGCCTCGGGGATCGGGTTCGAGATCGCGCTGGAGCGCGTGCCGAGCTGGCTCGGCGTCGAGCCCCTGCTCGCCGCGGCGAGCGGCGAGGAGTACGAGCTGCTGGTGACGCTGCCGCCCGGGTTCGGCGAGGCGGAGGCCGGCCGCTTCCGGCAGGCGCACGACCTGCCGCTCACCCGCATCGGTGTGTGCCGGGTGGGACGCGGGGTGGGGTTCACGGACCGCGGCGCCCCGGTCGCGGTGCCCGCCGGCTACGACCATTTCCCCGGCGGATGATCCGCACCCTCTGGTACTACGTCGTGCTGGTGGCCTCGACCGTGTATCACGCCGGGGCCGCGGTCGTGGCGGGACTGCTGCGGGTGAAGCATCGCCCGGGGGGCGTCTACGACTGGAGCGCGCGCAACTGGTCGCGGCTGGTCCTGTGGGCGGCGGGCACGCCGGTCCGTACCGAGGGGCTCGAAGGCATCCCGCGCGACGGGCCGGTGGTGTACGCCTCCAACCACTCTTCGATGTTCGACATCTGGGCCCTGTTCGCGACGCTGCCCGGATCGGTGCGCTTCGTCGCCAAGCAGGAGTTGTTTCGCATCCCGCTGCTGGGCGGCGCAATGCGTGCCGCAGGGCACATCGCGATCGACCGCACGCTGAAAATGCGCGCCTTCGAAGCGTACGACGATGCGGCGCGCACCATTCGGCGGGGGTTTTCCGCGGTAGTGTTTCCCGAGGGCACCCGCAGCCGCACGGGCCAGCTGCTGCCGTTCAAGAACGCCCCCTTCGCCCTCGCCATCGCCGCCCAGGTGCCGGTCGTCCCGGTGTACGTCCATCACACCTTCGAGATCCTGCCGAAGGGCCGCTACCTGCTGCACCCCCGGCCGATCCGTCTCCTCGTCGGCCAGCCCATCCCGACAGCGGGCATGAGCGCCGACGATCGCGAGACCCTGCGCGAGCGGACGCACGCGCAGATCGTCGCCCTCAAGGCGCGCGTTGACGGGGCGCCCCCGTCCCCTTAGGGTTGGGCGAACGATGAGCACGATCATTGCCGTCCGCGCGCGCGAGATCCTCGACAGCCGGGGCAACCCCACGCTCGAGGCCGACGTGACGTTGTCGAGCGGGGCCGCGGGTCGCGCGGCCGTTCCGAGCGGGGCCTCGACCGGCGAGCACGAGGCGGTCGAGCTGCGCGACGGCGACCAAAAGCGCTTCGGCGGCAAAGGCGTCCTGGAGGCGGTGAAGAACGTGAATGAGCTCATCGGCCCGCGGCTCGAGGGCCTGAGCGCGGAGGATCAGATCGCCGTCGACTATGCGATGCTGGAGCTCGACGGCACGCCCAACAAGAGCCACCTCGGCGCCAACGCCATCCTGGCCGTCAGCCTCGCGGCCGCGCGCGCGGCGGCGCAGGACGCGGGACTCCCGCTGTACCGCTACCTCGGCGGGCCGGTCGCCCACGTGCTCCCCGTGCCGATGATGAACATCCTGAACGGCGGCGCCCACGCGTCCAACACCATCGACGCCCAGGAGTTCATGGTCGTGCCGATCGGCGCGGACACCTTCCCGGAAGGCCTGCGCATCGGCGTCGAGGTGTTCCACGCGTTGAAGAAGGTGCTCGCCAAGCGCGGGCTCGCCACCGCGGTCGGAGACGAGGGTGGCTTCGCACCGGACCTGCCCCACGACGAAGCGGCGCTCGAGGCCGTGGTGTCGGCCATCGAAGCCGCGGGCTACGAGCCCGGCAAGGACGTCGCCATCGCGGTCGACATCGCGGCCTCGGAGCTGGCCCAGGACGGGGCCTACGTCTTCAAGAAGAGCGGCGGCGGCAAGAAATCGGCCGACGAGATGATCGCGCTGTACAAGAGCTGGATCGACCGCTACCCGATCGTCTCCATCGAGGACGGGCTGGCCGAGGACGACTGGGCTGGGTGGGTGAAGCTGACCGGGGCACTGTCGGACCGCGTGCAGCTCGTGGGAGACGACATTTTCTGCACCAACGCCGACCTGCTCTCCCGCGGCATCGAGGAGGGCGTCGCCAACGCCATCCTCATCAAGGTGAACCAGATCGGCACCCTCACCGAGACGCTGCAGTGCGTCGAGCTGGCGCGCACGAACGGCTACGGCGCCGTGATCTCGCACCGCTCCGGCGAGACCGAGGACACCTTCATCGCGGACCTCTCCGTGGCCAGCGGGGTGGGCCAGATCAAGACGGGCAGCGCGTCGCGCACCGACCGCGTAGCCAAATACAACCAGCTGCTGCGCATCGCGGAGGAGCTGGGGGACGTGGCCAGTTATCCCGGCCGGGAGCTGTACGGCCTGTGACCGGGAGGCGCCTGGTGGGGCTCGCCGGCGCGCTCGCGCTCCTCACCATGGCGGTGTTCGGGGGGGAGTACAGCACCCTCAACTGGCTCAAGCTGCGGCGCCAGCTCGCCGAGGAGCGGGATACCCTGCGGGCCCTGCAGGTGGAGATCGACTCGCTGGCGCGCCTGGCGCGTGAGCTCGAGACCGATCCCGCCGCGCAGGAGCGGGCCGCCCGCGAGGAGTTCGGGATGATCCGGAACGGGGAGATCCTCTACCGGATCGTGCCGCGAGACACCGCCCCCCCTCCCCCCCCCGGCCCGGGCCCGGCGCGGGTGCGTCCGTAGCGCGCAGTCCACCCCGGGTGACGTGTCGAAATCGCCACTCCCTACACGACTACTTCCTGACCACTGTAGACAAGCTCACTCCGGGAGGCCTCATGAAATACCTCTGCTTGATTTACGAAGAGGAGAAGCTGTGGCAGAAGATGCCGAAGCCCGAGGCCGAGAAGGTCTTCGGCGAGTACTTCGCCTTCGGCGACAGCATCAAGAAGAGTGGCCACTACGTGGGCGGCAACGCGCTCCAGCCTACCAGCACCGCCACGACGGTCCGGGTCCGGGGCGGCAAGGTCTCGACCACGGACGGCCCGTTCGCGGAGACCAAGGAGCAGCTCGGAGGCTATTACCTCCTCGAAGCCAAGGACCTGAACGACGCGATTCAGGTGGCGGCGCGCATCCCGGGGGCACGCATGGGCGGTGTCGAGGTGCGGCCGGTGATGGAAATTCCGCGGACGTAGCGGGCCGTACCGTGAGCGTGGACGCGACCGACCAGGTGCGCAAGGCGGTAGACGTCCTCTACCGCACCGAGTCGCGCCGCGTCCTGGCCACGCTGATCCGCCTCCTCGGCGACTTCGATCTCGCCGAGGAGGCGCTGCACGACGCGTTCGCGGCCGCGGTGGAGCATTGGCCCGCCGAGGGTGTGCCCGCGAATCCGCGCGCCTGGCTCGTGTCCGCCGGGCGGTTCCGGGCGATCGACGCCCTGCGCCGCCGGGCGAGGTTCGACTCCGCCGTCGGCGTCCTGGCGGACCAGCTCGACCAGGCGGCGGCTCCGGCGCCGGATGCCGATGACGACTCCGTCGCCGACGACCAGCTGCGGCTCATCTTTACCTGCTGTCACCCGGCGCTGTCGCCCGACGCGCAGATCGCGCTCACGCTGCGCGAGGTGTGCGGGCTCACGACCGAGGCGATCGCCCGGGCATTTCTCACCTCGCCGCCGACGTTGGCGCAGCGCATCGTGCGCGCCAAGGGGAAGATCCGCGACGCGTGCATTCCCTACGAGGTCCCCTCCCGCGCCGACCTCCCCGAGCGACTGGACGCGGTGCTACGAGTGGTCTACCTGGTCTTCAACGAGGGCTACGCCGCCACCGCCGGCGACTCGCTCACCCTGTCGGACCTCTCGGGGGAGGCGATCCGCCTGGGACGCCTGCTCGTCGCGTTGGTGCCGGAGCCGGAGGCCGTGGGCCTGCTGGCGCTGATGCTGCTGCACGACGCGCGGCGGGCGGCGCGCACGACGGCGGAAGGGGAGCTGGTGCTGCTGGGAGAGCAGGATCGCACGCGCTGGAATCGCGACCAGATCGCCGAGGGGGTGGCGCTGGTTGCCCGCGCCCTCGCCTCGCGGCGGGTGGGTCCCTATACGCTGCAGGCCGCTATCGCCGCGGTCCACGCCGAGGCGCGGAAGGCGGAGATGACCGACTGGGAGCAGATCGTGGGGCTGTACGACGTGCTGCTGCGCGTCGAGCCCTCGGCGGTGGTGGAGCTCAACCGCGCCGCCGCGGTGGCGATGCGTGACGGACCGGCGGCCGGCCTGGCGTTGATTGACGCGATCCTCGCACGCGGGGAGCTGGCCGACTATCAGCACGCCCACTCGGCGCGCGCCGACCTCTACCGCCGCCTCGGCAGGCCGGCCGAGGCCGCGGCGTCCTACCGGAAGGCGCTGGCCCTGACCCACCAGGATCCGGAGCGCCGCTTCATCGCGCGGCGGCTGCGCGAGCTCGACGGGCCGCTTTCGCCGACGTAGTCCGCATGCGCTAGCCCGCCTCGACGAGCGCGAAGGTGATCGTCATCTCGCCGCGCAGCGCGGGATCGGTCGTCTCGAACTCGACCACTTCGACGACCTATTCGTTCGGCACGAGCTTTAAGGGGCGCGTTCACGCGACGACGGATGCGGGGTCGAGCTCACGCCCGAACCGGAGCGCGCGTTACCTGCCGTTGGATCGAAAGCGGCGCCCGGGGTCGGCCCGCCGCTCCGTCCAGTTGCGCCGATCGGCCACCAGACGTCGGGCGCCGCCGTGGCGACGCTCTTCCGAAACGGGCGTCTGGTGATAGCGGCGGTCCAGGCCGCGGCGACGGGAAGGGAGCTGGCGGCGTTCGCTCGTGCGCCGGCCGGAGAACCTCAGGGGAGAGTCCTTCGCACCTGAAATCTAGCGCAAAAGCCCTTCCACGGGGTCCGAGGCTCCGCTAAGTTCTTCTCCGGCAATCTTGGCGGCGTAGCTCAGCTGGTCAGAGCAGCGGAATCATAATCCGCGGGTCGTCGGTTCGAGTCCGACCGCCGCTACTCGCCACATAATCCCAAAAGGGCGAGCCCCGTCGTGGGAGGCTCGCCCTTCTCTCAATGAGCTGCGTATCATTTGTTACGCCGGGCCGCGGCCGGACGTTCGGGCGGTGCCAGGTCCGAGTTGAAGATGTCCGCAACGATCGGCCAGCTGCCGTCGGGCTGGCGGCGGTAGACCACGAGCCACTTGCCGGTGTCGGGCACCGGCCTGGCGCCCGGCGGCGCGATCGTCATCATGTACTTCCCCGCCAAATAGGCGATATCCCCCCCGCCATCGATGCTGACCAGCTTGACGTCGAACGCGGTGATCGGCGGGAACGCCTTCATCCACGCCTCGATGTTCGCCTGCCCGGTGACGGCTCGTTGCTGGGGCGGCATGAAGACGGCGGCCTGACCGAACATCTTCGCGGCCGCCGGCCAGTCGGACCGCCGCACCCGCTGCATGAAAGTGTCGGTTGCGGCGCGCAACGCCGTGCGGTCCGCGTCGCTCAGTCCGGCGGGCGGGGCGGGACGGCAGGCGAGCGCCGCGGCCAGTGTCGCGATGACCGTGCGGGTGTGAAGCGAAGGCATGGCATCCTCCTCAGGCTGACGGTCGCGCCCGGCCCCGCGCCGGGTTCCGCGAACCTAGCCGTCCCCCCTCCCCGGTCAAGGTATGGACCTCGCGAGGTGCTGGACGAACGCTCCAGGGAACCGCAGATTAGGCGCGTACTTCATCCTCTCCAGGGGGGGCCGTCATGAAGGTACGCGTGGTGGTGCTCTCTGCCGGCGCCGCGCTGCTGGGCGCGTGGCCGGCCGCGGCGCAGCGCCCCGGCACGATCGAGATCGGGGCATTCGCACGGTATACGGACTTCGACAACAGCCTGGCCTACGCCAACAAGCTCGGGATCGGCGCCCGGATCGGTGTGTTCCTGCCGGCCCGCTTCGCGATCGAGGGGAACCTTTCGCGCACGATCACCGACGGCCCGACCGTCCAGTCCATTCACCACCGGCCACTGCACATCATGCTGGAGTACAACGTGCCGGCCAGCGCGCAGGCCGACCTCGTCGTGGGCGGCGGCTACGTGCACAACATCTACAACAGCACCGCCGACACGACCGATTCCGGCGTCACCGGGCTGGTGGGCGTGCGCTATCGCTTCCCCCGTCTCTTCGCCGCGCGGCTCGACGTGAACGAAGACTTCATGTGGAACGCCGCGAACAAGAGTTTTCGGCAGTCCTACAACGGCAATCTGGGGCTGCAGGTGGGCGTCAGCATGCTGGTCAGTTTCATGAAGTAATAGGAGGGGTGTTCCCAGACTCGGCGCGGCGGGCCGCAAACAGCAGGCCCGCCGTTTTCGTTCAGCGCGCCAGGCCCGGCCAGATCACGGGACGCACCTCCCGCGACCGTGCCAACGCGAATTCCTGGGCGGTCCGGAGCTGCCGCTCGTAGTCCGGCCGCCACTCCGCCGGGAGGTTGGCCCGGAAGTAGGCCGCCGTCATCACCTCGCCCTGGGGCGCGGCGGCGCGCCCGAAGCCCACCGCCACCACGTCGCCGAGAAAACAGGTCGAGCTCCCGGTGTCCATCGCGTTCACGACGCGGCACTCGAAGTGGGCGTGACAGTCGTCCAACACCGGAGCGCCCAGCGTGCCCGGACGGTGCGGGATGTCCGCCAGCTTGTCGCGGTCGCGCCCGCTGAAGAAGCCGAGTCGATGGATCAGGTCGAATTGCTTGGTGTGCAGCAGGTGCAGCACGAAGCGGCCGGTGTCGTAGATCAGGTCGTGGCTATAGTTGAACTTGTGGATGTAGACCGAGAGCCGGGGCACTGCGGGCACGATCGAGGCGCGGACGGCGGCGTCCGAGATCATGCCGTTGCGCTTGCCCCCCAGCTCCGAGGTGATGGCCACCACCGGCGAGGTCAGATGACGGAGGAGTTGGTAGGTGGGGTCCGGGGAGGGCATACTTAAATATGACCCCTGCGCTGGCTGATCGCTTCCGTGCCCACTGCGAGACCGCCCGGCTGTTCCCCGTGCCGGCCACGGCGCTCGTCGCCGTCTCGGGCGGAGCCGACTCGGTGGCGCTGCTCGATCTACTGCACGGCGCCGCGTCCCCGCTCGGCCTCGCGCTCGTCGTCGCGCACGTGGACCACGGCATTCGGTCGGACAGTCGGACCGTCGCACAGGCGGTCCGACGGCTCGCCGAGCAATACCGGCTCCCGTTCGAGTTGGGGGAGCTGGGGCTGGGCTCCGGCGCCACCGAGACCGTCGCGCGCCGCGCGCGCTACGGCTGGCTGCGCGCCGTGCAGGCGCGGCTGCACGCCCGCTATCTCGTCACCGCGCACCACGAGGACGACCAGGTGGAGACCGTGCTGCTGCGGGTGTTGCGCGGCAGCGCGCCGGCCGGCCTCGCCGGGATGCCGGCCCGCGCCCGCGGCGGACTGGTACGGCCGCTGCTGCCGTTCAGGCGCGCGGAGGTCGCGGCCTACACGGTGGAGCGCGGCCTGCCGGTCCATGAGGACCCCGCCAACCGCGACGCGGCGCACCTGCGCTCCTGGATCCGCGGCACCCTGCTGCCGCTGCTCGGGCAACGGCTCGGCCCGCGCGCCCGCGACGATCTGCTGCGCGTGGGTCGCTACGCGGCTGCGGAGCGGCGCGCGTGGGACCGCGTATTGGAAGTCGTTCCCGACCTTGGACTTCACGTCGCGTCGCAGGGTTTCGGCGTTGCCCGCGCCGGGCTCGCCCGCTATGATGACGAGGTGGCCGTCGCTCTGCTGCGTGCCGCGGCTCGGCGCGTGGGGCTGGTGCTGGGGCCGCGGTCCGCGCGGGCCCTGCGCGCTCTTGCGGCGCGGTCCTCGGGACGGCGGTTGCCACTGGGCGGAGGCTGGACGGCGGAAGTGGCGTTCGACCGCCTGGAGGTGCGGCGCCTCATGGCGTGCGCGGCTCAGGAAGTCGTGGGCGCGGGCGAGCGGGGCAGTGCCGTGTTCGGCGACTTCCAGGTGAACTGGCGGCCGGAGCCTGCGCCGGCGGTGTTGGAGCGCGCCACCTGGACGACTTGGGTAGCGGCGGCTCCGTGGGGGGTGCGGGCGCCGCAGCCGGGCGACCGGGTGGCGCCGCTGGGCGGGGTGGGGCATCGCCCCCTGCGCCGAGTGCTGATGGAGGCGCGCGTGCCGCGCAGCGAGCGGGGGCATTACCCCGTGGTCGTCGGCGGCGAAACCATTCTCTGGGTCCCCGGCGTCTGTCGGAGCGCGGCCGCGCTTCCCCAGCCCGGAACCCCGGCGGTGCGGCTCGATGTTATCCGGCACGGGGAGTCTGCAGAAGCAAACCGGTGACACCAAGCTGGCGCGGATCGTCTTCGACGCCGAGACGATCGCGCGGCGAGTCGCGGAGCTGGGCGCCGAGATTACGGCGGACTACCCCGAGGGAGAGCTGCTCGTCCTCGGATTGCTCAAGGGGAGCTTCATCTTCCTGAGCGACCTGGTCCGGCGCATCGACCGGCCCCTGCAAGTGGACTTCCTGGTGGCCGCGAGCTACGGGGAGGGCACGGTGTCGAGCGGCACCGTCCGGCTGTTGTACGACCCGGAAACCGAGCTCGCGGGGAAACATATCCTCCTCGTCGAGGATATCATTGATACCGGGAAGACGTTGAACCGCCTGGTGACGCTCCTGCGGGCCCGCAGCCCGCGGAGCCTGGAGATCTGTGCCTTGCTGCACAAGCATATCGCCGCCCATCTGGAGCTGGAGGCAGCGTTCATCGGTTTCGACGCCCCGCGGGCGTTCCTCGTGGGGTACGGGCTCGATCACGCCGAAAACTTCCGGCACCTTCCTTATATAGCGAGCCTGACCTAGCATGCCGAACCGCCTGCCGCCGCCCCCGCGCGAGTTCAACTGGGCCCAGATGCTGCGCACCCTCTCGTTCTGGGTGCTCCTCATCGTCGGCGCGATCGCGCTGGTCAAGTTCGCCGCCGGCCGCCGCCAGGATGCGGTGGAGATCACGTACTCGGAGTTCGCCGACCAGCTCGATCAGGGCAACATCGCCGCCGTGGAGGTCACCGAGCGCCAGCAGATCAAGGGGGACTTCCGGCATGCGATCCCCGAAGGCCACCGCACCGCCGAGCACTTCACGATGCTGCTGCCGTTCGAGGCGGACAACACGTGGGTGGCGGGCCTGCGGGCCAAGAACGTCGACGTCCGCGGCCGAATGGAGAAGCCCACGTTCGGCCTCGTGCTGCTGCAATTCCTGCCGTACCTGCTGCTGCTCGGGCTGATCGTGTTCATGCTGCGACAGATGCAACAGGGGGGCAATCGCGCCTTTGCGTTCGGGAAGTCGAAAGCCAAACTGCTCGCCGGCGACACCCCCAAGGTGACGTTCGCCGACGTCGCCGGCTGCGACGAGGCCAAGCAGGAGCTCGAGGAGATCATCGACTTCCTCAAGGATCCGCAGAAGTTCCAGCGTCTGGGGGGCCGGCTCCCCAAGGGGGCGCTGCTCGTCGGGCCGCCGGGCACCGGCAAGACCCTGCTCGCCAAGGCGGTGGCCGGCGAAGCCGGTCGGCCGTTCTTCTCGATGTCCGGGTCGGATTTCGTCGAGATGTTCGTCGGCGTTGGGGCCTCGCGCGTGCGGGACCTGTTCGAGCAGGGCAAGGCTCACGCGCCGTGCATCATCTTCATCGACGAGATCGATGCCGTGGGACGGCACCGGGGCGCCGGCCTGGGCGGCGGCCACGACGAGCGCGAGCAGACCCTCAACCAGCTGCTCGTCGAGATGGACGGCTTCGAGTCGAACGACGGCGTGATCCTGCTTGCCGCCACCAACCGGCCCGACATCCTCGACCCGGCGCTGTTGCGCCCGGGCCGCTTCGACCGCCAGATCGTCGTCGACATGCCGGACGTGAAAGGCCGGGAGCAGATTCTGCGGGTGCACACCCGCAAGATCCCGCTCTTCCAGGACGTCGACCTCGCCCTGATCGCGCGTGGCACGCCGGGGCTCTCGGGCGCGGAGCTGTCCAACGTGGTCAACGAGGCCGCGCTGCTCGCCGCCCGCCGCAACAAGCAGGCCGTGGACATGCGCGATCTCGAGGACGCCAAGGACAAGGTGATGCTGGGGCTGGAGCGCAAGAGCCGCGTGCTGTCGGAGGAAGAGCGCACTCTCATCGCTTACCACGAGGCGGGCCACGCCCTGGTGAGCCTCAACGTCGAGGGCGCCGACCCGCTGCACAAAGTGACGATTGTGCCGCGCGGCCGGGCGCTCGGCATCACCGCCTACTTGCCGGAAGAGGAGCTGCACAAATACACCAAGCAGTCCATCCTCAGCCGCCTCGCCACCGCGTACGGCGGGCGCGTCGCCGAGGAGCTCGTCTTCGGACCGGAGAAGGTGACGACCGGGGCGGCGCAGGACATCCAGGTCGCGACGTCCTATGCCCGGCGTATGGTGACGCAATTCGGGATGAGCGACGCCGTCGGGCCCATCGCCGTCGGCGACCGCGAAGCCGAGATCTTCCTCGGCCGCGAGATCGTGCAGCGGCGGGAGATCTCGGAGCGGACGGCCGAGCTCGTCGATAACGAGGTGAAGCGCATCCTGGAGGGCGCCTTCGAGCGCGCCAAGGTCATCCTGAGCGAGCACCGGCTCGGCCTCGATCGCCTCGCGCACGCGCTGCTCGAGCGGGAGACGCTCGATCGCGAGGAAGTGGATCTCGTGATCGCCGGGAAGACGCTGCCGCCGCTCACCCCATCCGACGCGAAGGCCACGGCCGGTGCGCCGGCGGCACGCGAGAAAGCGGCCCCGGCCCGCGGGCCGGTCCTCGGCAAGCTGCCCCCACCCCCGGAGCCTG
>CAZXKD010000071.1:0-13407 GCA_964641215.1 uncultured Gemmatimonadaceae bacterium | reverse complement strand
CGCCGACGCCGCCGGCGCCGCGGCCCACGCCGCGGCCTGGGAGCGGCGAGGTCCGCCGCGTGGTGCTGAACGAGGGAGCGGCGAACGTCCTGAACGCGCTGAACAACCGGCTGGCCGCCATCGAAGGACTCGTCGAGCTGTTGCGGGAGGCCGGCGGCAGCGGCGACGCGGAGCGGCAACGAGCGCTGGGGATGCTGCAGGGCGAGGTGCGGCGGGCTGCGGAGATCTCCCAGCATTTCCTCGAGCTGGCCGAGCATCCGATCGGCGCGGCCGAGCCCAGTGATCCCGCAGCGGTGCTCGGCGCCGTGCTGGCGGAGCGGGAAACGACGCTCAAGGAGCTCGGAGTCAAGGCCGTGCGCGGCACCCCCGGCGGCGTGACGATGGTCGCCTGCCCGCGCGTCCAGCTCACCGACATCCTCACCCGGCTGGTGGATTTCGCGCTACGGCGGCTGCGCGAAGCGCCCGCGCCGCGCGAGCTGCGGGTCGCCATCTCCGAAGCGGGACCCTCGGTCGCCATCGCGCTGTGGGACAGCGGTGCGCCGCTCTCGGTCGAAGCCGAGCAGCGGCTCGTGTCGCCGTTCCGGTTCACGCACAGCGGCGGCGGCGGGGAGATCGAATTCGCGCTGGCCCGCGCGCTCGCCCAGTCGACCGGCGGCAACATTCGCCTGCGGCCGCGCGGCGGTGGCAACGGCGCGGAAGTCGTCGTTACCCTGCCCAAGAGCACGCTCAGCCAGCTCCCCACGGCTGCCCCGACGCCCGCCACCCCGCCCCTGCGGATCCTGGTCGTGGACGACGACGCGGCGAACCGCGAGGCGATGCGACGGCTGCTGCAGCGCCTGGGCCACGACGTCGTGGTGGTGGAGGACGGGCTGGCAGCGGCCGCGCACCTGACCCCGACCGGCGCGTCCTTCGACGCGGTGGTGACCGATCTGCAAATGCCCCGGCTGGGCGGCCAGGCGCTCTACGAGCAGGTGATCGAGGAGCGGCCACACCTCGCCCGCCGGTTCGTGTTCGTGACGGGGGACAGCGCCCGCGCCGAGTCCCGGCGGTTTCTCGAGGCGTGCGGCCAGCCGACGGTGCTCAAGCCCTACGACCTGCAGGAGCTGATGAGCGCCATTCGCACGGTCACCAGTTCAGCCAGTACGACGCCTTGACAAGGAAGGTGTTGTCGGGGTGCCGGTCGAACAGATCGCGGAAGTCCCCGCTGAACGACTGGTCCCCCATCGCCGATCGGAAGCCCTGCCGTCCCTGGGTCCAGACGACGTAGAGTATCGAGCCGGGACGGTACTCCCACCGCAGGACGACGTTCGAGCGGAACTGCTTGAAGTTGAATCCCCCGGGGTTGTTGGCGACGGCAGTGTCGCCATAGGGCCGGAAGCGGGAGTCATACGCCGCCGCCCGCGGCGTCGCCAGCTCGCGGATGTTGGTATACGTCCCTTTGCTCACGAACGGCTGGGCGTAGATCTGCAGCGTCAGCGTGGTGCTCAGCGTGTAGTCGAGCCGCCCGGTGAGGGACAGCGTCCGTTGCTCGAGGTGAGCGAAGGTGGAGTGCGCCGTCCCCGTGGAATCGGTGAAATTGCCGAACCACTGGTGGTCGTCCCGGTTGCGGGTGTAGTTCGCCGCGATGATGCCCGTCATGTTGACGGCGACCTTGAAATCGAGCTCGGGGCTGAGGTTCAGGGATTCGCCCCGGCCTCCCTCACCACGCCAATAATTGACCCAGAAGTACGGAATGAAGCGGTTGCGATCGTCGCCGCCGATCCCGCCCCACGGCGCGATATACGGATCCTGCCGCAGCGCCGGCCCGCCTCGCGCGCAGCGATCGCAGTAGGTAGGCCCGAGCTGGCCGACCGTGCCACCGGCGTGCACCCACCACCGGTTGTTCAGCTGAGTATGGGTGTTGGTGTTGAACGCCCGCTCCTGCGGCAACCCGCCCGCCGACCAGTACTGCCACCAGTTGAAGTTCCAGCGCGCGCTCTGATAGAACCGGGTCGGGTGGTTGAAGCGCAGACCGAGCCAGTTGTTCCAGCTCTGCTGGTCGGCCCGGAGCAGGAAGCCGAGGTCGTTGATCTCGAATCCCGGGGAGCGGCGCAGGTAGCTCGTTTCGAAGTTGGTGAGCTTCCCGGCGACCTTGCCGAAGTGAATCTCCTCGGCGTCCCCGGTGAGGGAGGTGCGAGTGGAGTCAAAGCGCAAGCCGCCATCGGGACGCTGGTAGTCGTGCACGGCGTCCCGTTGCGTCCCGGCGATCGCCTGCGCCGTGCCGGCCACGCGGCTCATGCCGAGGGAGGCGGTCAGCTCGTACCGGCCGTGGGCGAAGCGGTGCCGCGCGTCCAGCGCGCCCACATACGCTTCCCGCCGCAGCAAGGGAGCGCTCGCGGCATCGAGTGCCCGATCGACGCCGGTGAAGAGCAGGCCCACGCCGCTCTGCCCGCCCCGGAGGTCTTGCTGGAGCCGGACGACGCTATAGTTGGTGCGCGGCTCGATGGTGGTGTCGGCCCGCCCCACGGCCCGCTGAGTGAGCGCCTCGAGGACGCCGACCGAGAGGCCGCCCGGCAACCGGCCGGTGAGCTTCGTGGCGCCGAGGATCGTGGTGGCGGTCGCCGAACTCGCCGTGCCATACAAGCCGCCGAGCTGGGGGGCGCGCCCGATGCGCCGCGAGTAGAACAGCCCTTCCCCGTTGCAGTTGACCGCGCTGCAGTCCACGTCGAAGCGGAAGATGCCCGCCCCCTCGACGAAGAACGGCCGCCGCTCCTGGAAGAACGTCTCGAACGCCGTCAGATTGAGCACCGCCGGATCGGCCTCGACCTGGCCGAAGTCTGGGTTCACCGTGCCGTCGAGCGTGAGGTTCGATGTGATGCCGTACTTGATGTTGGCGCCCACGGTGACGTCCTGGGTGCGGCCGAAACCGGTGGCCGTCGGAACGGACACGTTCTTCGTCACGGTGTACGGCGCCAGCTCGAGCCGCCGCGGCGACGCGAGGCCGTCGAGCCCGGTCAGCTCGCCGAATTGGGAGACGAAGCCGGAGCGGGATTGGCGAAACACCGGCCAGCTGAGACGCTCGGTGTATCGATAGAGGTCGCGGAGAATCAATATCCCGAACGTGTGGGTCGCGGCCCGGGGATAGCGCACCTGCGAGAGCGGAATGCGGAATTCCGCCGTCCACCCCAGCGAGTCCACGAGGGTGGCGACCTCCCACACGCCATCCCACGCCATGTCTTCGTTCCCGTCGTTGGAGATGGCGATGTCCAGCTTGACGCCTGCGGGCGTGACCCCGAATTCGTACCCGGTGCGGCGGTCATGGTACGAATCAATCAGGATCCAAATACGGTCGGACGGCCCGAAATTGTCCCGCCGGGCCAGCGGCCTCATGATGCTGTCGGGGTGCGGATCGTACGCCCGCACAAACGCGTAGAGATTGTTGGCGTCATAAGCGATGCGAGCGACCGTGCGGAAGCGCGGCTCGCCGTCCTCCACCGGCTGCCACTCCCGGAACCCGGCGACCGCCGCAGCGTGCTGCCACACCTCGTCGTCGTCCTTGCCGTCGATCACCGGGGGCCGCATGGCCCGTACCGCGGTCACTCGATCCGCGGTCGGCGGTGGCACCGGATGAGAGGATCGAGCGTCAGGACCTTGCCAGGTGAAAGCGACGGCGGCGAGCAACGGGAAAACCAGCGGCATGACGGGTCCCCGGGGGATGGTCTCCAGGTTAGATAACGGGAACCGTCCAAAGGTTGATTCAGCCAGCATCCCAGGGGAGGCGTACCCATGCGCACCAAAAGGTCCGGCATCATCGCGGCGGCCTTCGACCGCGGGCAGATACCCACCATCGCCTGCTTCAACCAGGCTACCGTGCCACTCGGCGTGGACTTCGACACGTTGGTCGCCACGCTGCAGCAGTTCCTGGACCAGATCTTCGTGCCAGTGTGGGGGACGCCGGCCAGCCTGGTGAAAACGACGGGCTTCCGGAAGGGGGCGTGGGCCCTGGCGTTCCTCGACACCGCCGACGTGGCCAACGCCCTCGGCTATCACGACCTCACACCCGACGGCCTGCCGCTGTCCAAGGTGTTCGTGCGCACGACCCTGGGCGCCGGCCAGAAAGTGGGCGTGACGGCCAGCCATGAGCTGGCCGAGATGATGGTCGACCCGGCCATCAACCTCTGCTCGACAGGACCGCAGAACCGATTGTATGCCTACGAGACGTCGGACGCGGTGGAGGAGGAGGAGTTCCAGCTCGGGGGCGTGCCGCTGAGCGACTTCGTCTATCCCTCGTGGTTCGAAGTCTTCCGCAAGCCCGGCTCGACGCAATTCGACTACCTGAAGAAGGTCACGCGGCCGTTCCAGATCCTGCCCGGCGGCTACATGTCGGTATTTCAGAACGGCCAGTGGACCCAGATCTTCGGCTCGAAGGCCAAGGCGGCGCGCTTCGCACTCGAGGACCGGCGCGGGCACCGCAGCACCTATCGCGGACGGGCGAACCGGATGAAGCCGTCACGGCGGCGGCGTGGCTAGCGGCCGGTGACGTCCGTCACCCAGATGTCGCTCTCGAGGTCCCCGAGTGTGAAGTAGAACCGGCCGCCGCGGACCTGGAATCCATACCGGTGCCAGGACCGTGTGGGGTCGTCGAATCGCACGAACACGCGGGGGGTGGGGGGGGACCCGCCGGCGACCGGCACGCCATTGACGCTGCCGACGACGCCGCTCGAGTCGAGCGCCACATAGTACAGCCACCGACTGTCCTCCGACCACGCCAAGGGGGCGGTCGCAGGCGGTGCCGCGGCGACCACGATCAGACGCCCCAGGCCCCCTCCCGCTGGAGCGAGAACCACTCCACCGCGGCATGGACACGCCAGCGAGCGACCGTCAGGCGACCACGCCGGGAAGCCAAGATCCGTGCCGTGCACCGTGTCCGCCCCAAGCACCACAGGCGCAGCTCGTGGGGCGGACCAGCGGCCGTCGGCGCCGCGCGAAGCGACTTCATAGCGACTGGCGGCGGCGCCGAAGTCGGTCGCCATGCCCAGGTCCCGCCCGTTCGCGCTCCAGTCCGCGAGACGATGATCGGCCCCGGTCGTCACCTGAAGCAAGGGGCCGCCGTCGGCCGAGACCGTGAACAGCTGGCGACGACCGCCGCGAAAGCCGTGCATCGCGATCTCCCGACCGTCGGGGGACCACGATGGAAAGAACACCGGCCCGGAGTCGTTGGTGACCTGCTGAAGATCTCCTCCGGGCAGGCGCATCCGGTAGATCTGCTGCACGCCGCCGCGGTTCGAGTCGAAGGCGAGCCACTGCCCGTCCCGCGAGACCTGAAAGTTCTCGATGGTCTGGTTCCCCGTGGTGACCGGCCGAGCCCGCGCGATCGACACGGCCGCGCCCGCGGGGAGGTCGATCGACCAGACGTTCGACGTCTCGGTGAACTGGGAATAGGCGAGCCGCGTTCCGTCTGCCGAAAGGGCGATGGTGAGAGCGCTAAGCCCCGTCGTGAGCTGCACTGGGGAGCCCGACGGACGGCCGGAGCGACCGAGCGGCTGCTGGAAGACATCGCTGCCCCCCGAGCGGCTCGAGAGATAGAGCAACGACCGTCCGTCCCGCGTCCACACCGGGCTGGCATTGAACCACTGCTGGTCCGTCGCGCGCAGCGCGGTGCCGCCGGCCGCCGCGACGGTCCAGACGCTACTGGGCGCGAAATTGCCGAACGTCAGCGGCGCGAGGTACCGAGAGTTGCCCGACACGAACGCAATCCGCTCTCCATCGGGCGACCAGGTGAAGGAATACGGATCCGGGGAGATCGTGACCAGGCGCGTCGTGCCGTCATTCACATCGCCTACATACACAGAGTCACCCGACGCGAACACGAAGTGGCTGCCATCAGGCGCCAGCGACCCGGGGGCCGTGACCTTGGCACTGGGGACGAGGAGCCGGGGTGTGCCGCCGAGCGCCGGGACGACCTCAATGCCCCGCTGCGAGTAATAGAGGATCCGCCGCCCGTCCGGCGACCAGGAAGGCCAGCGCTGCCAGCCGAGTACACCGCGGACCAGTGCAATGGGATTGCCGCCGCCCAGCTGCCGGACGTACAGCCTCATGGCAGCGACCGGGCCCGCCGCGTACGCGATCAGCTTGCCGTCGGGGCTGAGTGCCGGATCGATCTCCAGACCCGGATCGAGCGTCACCTGGTCGCGACGGCCCAGCTGCAGGGCCGCCGGCGATCGCCGGGTGAAGAGCAAGACCGCACCGACCAGCGCGACGGTCCCCCCCGCGAGGAACAGCCAGCGCGCCAGGGGTCGGCCGGCCCGGCCGGCGACCATCGGCCGTGCCGCCGTCGGCGCCGTGCCGCCGCTCGGCGTGGCGAGGGGCTCGAGCTCGGCCAACAGCTCCTCGGCGTTTTGCCAGCGATCGGCCGGGCGCTTCTCCAGGCATTTCATGATCACCTGGGCCAGCGCGCCGGGACATGCCGGCCGCCTCTTGTCGAGCGCTTCGGGCGCCTGGGTCACCTGGGCGGCGAGGATTTCGGCCGCACTCTTCCCCGTGAACGGCGGCCCGCCGGCGATGAGCTCGTAGCCCAGGGCTCCGACCGCGTAGATGTCGGCGCGCTGATCGATGTGCGGATCGGCCGCCGCCTGCTCGGGCGCCATGTAGGCCGGCGTCCCGATCGCCATGCCGGTCGTCGTCACACTCTGGTCGCCGGCCGCCTCACTCACCGCCTTGGCGACGCCGAAGTCGGTCACGAGGGCGTGGCGCCCCGACAGCAGGACGTTGTCCGGCTTGACATCCCGATGGACGACGCCGCGGGCGTGGGCGTAGGCGAGTGCGTCGGTGACTTCGATCAGCAGCTTGACGGCGTCGTGGATCGGCAGCTCGCCCTGGCGGGCGAGCCGCTCGCGCAGCGACTCCCCTTCCACGTACGGCATGACGTAATAGAGGAAGCCTCCCACGTGCCCCGAGTCGAGGAGCGGCAGGATGTGGGGGTGCTGGAAGCCGGCCGCGGTGGCGATCTCTTTGCTGAACCGCTCCGCCCCCAGGGTCGCGGCGAGCTCGGGGCGCAGCACCTTCACGGCCACGCGGCGGTGATGCTTGACGTCTTCGGCGAGATACACGGTCGCCATGCCGCCGGAGCCCAGCTCGCGCTCGAGGCGGTAGCGGCTGGCGAGGGCTTTGGTGAGGCGGGTCGGGGCGTCGGGCATCGGCGCCTAAAGATGGACACGCCGCGGGAAAAAGGCGACGCTCTGCGGGGCGTCTCTCCAGCCTACCACTTCGAATGCGACGTTAGCGAATCCGCTCTCCTCTGCAGCAACGCTGAAGGCGCCCAGATCGGAAGGTGGCGCCTTTCGCCCGACCCGGCTCCGCGGCACTATTGAACGAAGACGGCGGCTACCTCCGGAGGCCTTCCATGTGCCGCAACATCAGGACGCTGTATCATTTCGACCCGCCGGTCACGAGCGAGGAGATCCACGCGGCCTCGCTCCAGTTCATCCGCAAGGTGACGGGCTTCTCCAAGCCGTCGGCGGCGAACCAGGCGACGTGCGACCGCGCGACCCACGAGGTCGCCGCCACCGTGATGCGGCTGCTCGACTCGCTCGTGACCAACGCGCCGCCCCGGAATCGCGAGGTCGAAGCCGCCCGGGCCCGGGCCCGGGCCGCGGCCCGGTTCGGGCCGCGATGAAGCCGTTCGTGCGTTCCGCGGTCCAGGCGCTGATCGCGGTCGTGATCGGCGCGGGATCGGTCCGGGCGCAGGCCGCGCCGGCGCCGGCGATCTTCCGCATCACGCCGGTGCGGTCGGTCGCCGAGCTGCGTGCCGCGGCGCTGCACGCCTTGCCCCCGGCGGAGCCTGGTCCCTTTCGGCCGTCCGACCTGGTCGAAGTGGTGCGTCTCGACTCCACCATCCGGCTCGACATCCGCTACGCCACAAGCGACAACTTCCTGAGCACGCCGCTCTACGAGGAGGCGCGCGCCTTTCTGCAGCGCCCGGCCGCCGAGGCGCTGGTGCGGGTGCACCGCGGACTCCGGGCGCAGGGCTTCGGACTGCTGATCCACGACGCCTATCGGCCCTGGTACATCAGCAAGGTTTTCTGGGACGCGACGCCGCCCGACAAGCACGATTTCGTGGCCAATCCCGCCGAAGGCTCCCGTCACAACCGCGGCTGCGCGGTGGACCTGACGCTGTATCGCCTGCGGGACAGCCGGCCGGTCGAGATGCCGAGCGGCTACGACGAGATGTCGGGGCGCGCCTACCCCACCTACACGGGCGGGACCGCGGACCAGCGGCGGCTGCGGGACCTGCTGCGCTCGGCGATGGCTGCAGAAGGGTTCACCGTGAACCAGTTCGAGTGGTGGCACTTCGACTACAAGGACTGGCGCGCCTACGGGATCCAGAACGTCCGGTTCCAGGATATCCACTGAACCTTTGGCCTGCTCCACCTATCCAATCTCCGGACACCCACCCCTGGGGGACCGCCATGCGGCACCGCGTTCCAGCGCTCCTGACCATGCTCCTTGCCGCGCCGCTGCTCCGAGCGCAAGTCCCCACTGACGGCCAGTGGCTCATCGAGCGGCCCGGGGACCGGGAGCGAGCGGGCCTGGTGCGTCTCACGCTCCGTTACGGGGAGCACCGGTCCTCGGACAGCTGGACCAGCAGCGATGATGTGCCCTTCACGCAGCTCGTGGGACTGCCCGCCGGCGCGCTCAGCGATTCCGGGGCAGGCGCGGTCGTGCACTTTCGCATCGTGCGCGACGCCGGCACCCTGGTATGCGAGGGGTGGTTCTCCGGTGGAAAAGGCGCCGGGCACTTCACCTACGCGCCGAGTCCCGAGTTCGTCACGGCGCTCGCGCGCCGCGGCATCGCTGCGCCCACTCCCGCGCAGCAGTTCCGCATGACCATGGCCGGTGTGGGGCTCGACTTGGTGGACGAGCTGGCGCGTCAGGGTTATGAGCGGCCCACGGTGGACGAGTTGACACGAATGGGGACGCACGGGGTGAGCCCGGAGTACGTCCGGGCCCTCGATCGCGCCGGCTACCGGCTCAAGAGCCCCGTGCAGCTAGTGCGGATGCGCGACCACGGCGTCGACGCCGAGTTCATCGCCAGCCTCGACTCGCTCGAGTATCGCGGTCTGTCCGCGGAAGAGCTGGTGCGCGTGCGCGACCACGGGGTGGATGGGGACTACATCTTGGCGATGCGCGCCGCGGGCTACGCCAAGCCCGAACTCGAGCAGCTCGTGGAGGCCCGCGATCACGGAGTCGACTCCCGCTACGTCGCCCAGATCAAAGCGGCGGGGTATGACGGGCTGTCGCTCGCCGAGCTGCGGCGCGCCAAGGACCACGGGGTGACCGCGGGGTTCATCCGTCGCGCCACGGAGCGGGGCTACGGGAAATTGCCGCTGGACGAGCTGATCCGCCTGCGGGATCGCGGCTTCGAGGATCGGCGCTAGGTGTCGCGGGACACAGTCGCCTAACCTGGAAACGAAAGCGGCGGGATTGCTCCCGCCGCTTCTGTTCACCATCAGGCAGCTCCGTGCTTACTGGCAGGCTGGCGCGCCTTCTTTGGTCGCGGGCGCCTTGGCGGTTGACCCGACGTAAATCGCGCAGGTCTTGGTCGTCACGTTGTGGCTCACCCACGCCGTCCAGCCGTCGGCGGTCGTCGCAATCGTCGGCCCAACCACGCCGGCGGTCGTGTTGTACGCCGTGCCCAGGTTGGTAGTGTACTTCACCGAGTCGGCGAAATACGCCTCTTCGGCCGTCACCAGGTTGCGCAGGTCGGCCTTCATCGAGGCCAGGTACGCCTTCTCCTTCGTGTTGGCGAACTTCGGGATCGCGATGGCGGCGAGAATGCCGATGATCACCACCACGATCAACAGCTCGATCAGCGTAAAGCCCTTCCGGTTCATCGGTCACTCTCCATAAATGAGGTCACGTTGAGGCGCATGCTTCGGCTCGCTTCAGGTCGCAAACTCGATGCCGCTGCACGACCGTCCCTTTCACCTTGTCCAGCAGGCACTTAGCCAAGATACGGGAATCCCGCCGTACGGCCAGTCTCGCGTTGTGCAACGCGGCACGCGCCTATCGCAAGACGACCCCGGTGTCAGAGCCCTGTCACCCGAGGTCAATGGGTTGTTTCAATTGTCGACAATCGGCAGGCCACCTGGCACGTCAGCCACCCGATGACCGCCGTCCGCGCCTCCCTGGAGCCATCGCTCGCCGTCCGCGGATTTGTGCCGGCGGATGGGGCTGCCGAGGTGAACCTTTGGGCCAGCCTTCGGCGTACCCTCATGCTGACGTTCTCACCTTGGAGGGGGTACGACATCACTTAGTAAGAACGCCAGAGTCGCAGGGCTCCTCTACATTTTGGCTTCAGTGGTTGGCGTCGTGCGGCTTCTCTACATTCCCAACGCCTTGATCGTGCAGGGGAACGCGGCGGCGACGGCCAACAATATCGTCGTACACGAGTCGCTCTTTCGCTGGGGCATTGTCAGCACTCTGGTGGCCGCAGCGCTTTGGTTGTTCGTACCGTTGGCTCTTTATCGACTACTCAAGGGCGTCGACCAGGGGCTTGCCGTATTGATGGTGATCCTAGGCAGCTTGATGCAGGTGCCTCTATTCTCCGTCAACACGGTGACGGACGTCGCTGCCCTGCTGTTCGCTCGCGGCGCCGATTTCTTGTCAGTGTTCGACAAGCCGCAGCGCGACGCCGTCGCCATGCTGTTCCTCAACCTGCATCACCAGCTTGATCTGGCCGGCCTGACGTTTGGGGGCCTGTGGCTCCTTCCATTCGGCCTCCTGGTTTACAGATCGCACTTCCTGCCCCGCTTCCTCGGCGTCTGGTTGATGCTGGGGTGTCTCGCTTGGCTCGCCTTCAGCTTTTCAGGCTTTCTGTTCCCCGAGTACGAGGGCAAGGTGTTCACTATCAGCCAACCGGTTGCGTTGGGAGAGGTCGCGACCATGCTCTGGCTCGTGGTCATGGGCGCCAAGGAGCAGCGCGCTACCCCCCTGGATGGTAGGAACGCTCGAGGTGACTCTTGATCTCCTCGAGGGTGAGCCACGCCGGCCGGAACTGCCTCCGGGCGTACAGCGGCGCCTGATCGAAGTGGTGAGGGGAGCGCGGGTCGCTGCTCTCGCCCAGAACATGCACCGCGAGGGCCCGCACTGTCGGCCCGAAGTCCACCACGCTGATGTAGGTCCCGCCCGCCACACCGTAGCGCCGCTTCTGACCGGGGACCGGAATCGCATAGAACGTGAACACGGCGCCGTCCTGGCCGCCGATGCCTGGGACGGGAATACTGGGACGGTCGTCGCGGAACAACGGCTGACCCGTGGTGTCGTCGATCCGCTGCAGCCGGTTGAGCTCTCCCCAGGGCACCTGCCACGTGCCCCAATCCCGTTGCAGCTGCGCGAGCGTGCTGTCCAGCGCGTCCAGCCGGTTCCCGGCCGCACCGGGGCGCTGGCGCTCGTTCATCTCCAGGGCGTCGCGCCAGCGATCGAACAGGGTCATGGCGACGGAGGCGGTGTCGCTGCGATGGTCCCAGCGCGCGAGCTCGTCGATCGCGGGCCGCAGGCGTGCGGCCCGGCCCGAGTCCGCGGGGGTGGCGAGGGGAGCGGACGCGGCGTCGCGCAGCAGGGCGGGAAGCAACGAGTCGGCACCGATCACGTGGGTGTCGAACGCGAGCCGGACCCAGTCATCCCAGGTGAGCTTGGCGGTCGCCGCAAGAAGCCGCCGGGAGATGAGCCCCCGAAGATTGTCGCCTTCGGTGACCATGTAGCGCGGGAAGCGCGTGGAGTCCGGATTGCCGTCACTGGTGAGGAGGAACGGCGAGGTGTTGCAATTCTGCATCCAGCCCGTGGCGGGGTTGGTGAGCTGGGGGAGCTCCCCGATCGTGTGATACCCGTGCCACTCGGTCGCGGTGTCGCTCCCGTCCACGGGCCGGGACCAGTCGAAGCGCGGGTCGCGCCTCGGCACCGCGCCGTTATAGAGATAGTAGGTGTTCCCGCCACGGTCCGCGGCCATGACGTTGCCGAACAGCATGTCGAGCGGCGCGAGCGCCGCCTTGAGCTCGGCGACGGACCGGGCGCGGGTCATGGCATACCATTCCGCGAGCCAGCCGTCTCCGGCAAACTTGGCCATCCGGAGCGCGAGCGGCTTGCCGTCGCGCGTCCCGACGATCGGGCCATGGTGGGTCTTGCGGTAGGTGTAGGCGCGTCGAGCGATCCCGCTATCGGTCTTCACCACGATTGTGTCGGTCCACTGCTGAGCCTCTCGGTGACCCGCGCCGTACCGGTAGGTGAGCGGGCGCCCCGGGTCGTCGAAGGTCTCCAGGTAAAGATCCGCCTGATCGGCCCCATTGTCGGTGCTGACCCAGCCGAGCGATTCGTTGTGACCGACGTAGGGGAGCGGGAAACCGAGCCGAGTGTAGCCGGTGAAGTTCCAGCCTGCTTCGCTATGCACCTGCCCCTCGTATACCTGCCCCGGGCCGAAGAACGGCAGGTGCGGGTTGATGAACAGCAGCGCGTGCCCGGTCGCGCTCTTCGAGGGGCTGAGCACCCAGCCGTTCGATCCCGTGTTCGCGACGACGCCCGCATCGCGCGCCGCCAGCTGGACGTCGCTAGGCCGGATCCCCGAGCTCCAGAAGAAGCCGTTCTGGTAGTAGTTGTAGCGGATGAACGCGAGCGGGTACCAGGGCTCGAAGTGCGTGAGCAAGCGCGGGTGCACCTCCGGGTGCCTGGCGACGTAGTAGTTCAGTCCGGCGGCGAAGGCGTCCACCAGCCGGTGCATCGGCGCTGGCAGTCGGTCGTACTCCGCCTGCGCGAGGCGCGGGATCTCCAGAGTGTGATTCAGCCGGTCGTCGATGAGAGTGCGCTCGCCGTAGATCTCGGAGGCCCGTCCCAACGAGCGGATGTAGTTGTCCTCCAGGCGCCAGAAGTTGTCCTCCGCCTGCGCGTAGGCGAAGCCGAATGCCGTGGTCGCGTCGGTTTTCCCGAAGACGTGCGGTACACCGTAGGTGTCACGGTAGATGGTGACGTTGCGAGCGAGCTCGTCAGAGGGCGGGCCCAGGCTTGGGAGGGGGAGAGCAGGACGCAGAACGACGAGGACGGCGGCCGCGATGAAGGAGCGGAAGTGGGGCATGCTGGTCTCCGAAGGAGGCGGCCGTAAAGACCTTCGCTATGCGCCGACTCGGAATCGAACCGAGAACCTACTGATTAAGAGTCAGTTGCTCTGCCAGTTGAGCTATCGGCGCGGAACCGTACGCCTCTCCTTGACGTTTTCTCTCGACGTTTCCCCTCGACGGTGTTGCAGCTCCCATGCCCCCAAGGGGAATCGAACCCCTGTTCCCACCTTGAAAGAGTGGTGTCCTAACCGTTAGACGATGGGGGCTGATAGCGGTAACGGGATTCGAACCCGTGTTTGAGCCTTGAGAGGGCTCCGTCCTA
>CAZXKD010000070.1:0-13495 GCA_964641215.1 uncultured Gemmatimonadaceae bacterium | reverse complement strand
TCGCGATGGCGGCGAGAATGCCGATGATCACCACCACGATCAACAGCTCGATCAGTGTAAACCCCTTGCGACTCATCGCGACCTCCTCAGATGCGTTGACGAGACAGGAACCCGTATTCCTTGTACGCAAGGGATGTGCCCCATGCTGGTCAGATCTCGTAACTGATTGTCATACAATCAGGTATGCAACATCCAGATTGCCGAAGCATACTCGCTCCGCGACCCTCTCCTCCGGTGACTTGCAAGTGATGTGGAGAGACGCAAGCCTGCCCGACTCCGTCAGGGTCGCGGCATAAAACGGTCATACCACTCTCCGTCCCAGGGGAATCTGCGACGAACGGTGTCCGCGAGAGCGCCGGCTCCCGTCCGGTCGCCGCGCCTCAGGTACAGGAGGAACTGCGCTCTGAGGGCGAAGGGCTCGAGCGGGAGCCGCCGGCGCGCGCGGCTCACCAGCGGCACCGCTTCCAACGTATCCCCGAGACCCATCAGGTAATTGGCGCGGGCCGCATCGAGGTGAGGATCCCCGGCGAACAGGGAGTCGGCGCGCGCGTACTCGCGGCGGGCTGAGGCGGTGTCGCCCAGCCCGGCGAGCACGGCAGCCGCCCACTCGTGGGCGCGATACGACTCGGGATGCTCCGTCAGGGTCGTCAGCAGGAAATCCTTGTTGCTCTTCCAGACCGGCAAGCGGGCCGTGGATCGCGCGGCAAGAGCGACAAGGAGCACTGTCCCGCCCACCCACATTCGCCGCGCTCCCCCACCCTCCCCTTCCACTCCTCCCCAGCGCCGCAGCGCCCACGCCGCGCCGAGCCCCGCGGCCGCGGCGACCAGCAGCAGGGGCAAGTAAAGATTCCGCTCGGCGAGGACCACTCCTGAGGGAAACAGCAGGTTCGAGGTCGGCAAATAGGCGAGCGCGGCGACAGCCGCGGCGAAGCTGACGAGAGGCGAGCGGCGGCGGCACCAGAAGACCAGGCAGAGGACGCTCCCCACAACCAGCACACCTGCCACAGCGGCTGCAGATACCCCGCCGCGCACGGGGATGACCTGGGGACCGTAATCGGCCGAGAGATCGAGCGGCCAGATCAGGAGTCGAGCAGCGCGCAGAACCGCAGGGAGCGCCACGGCGAGGCGCCCACCGGGGCCCGTGCCCAGGAACGGTGGCGCCACGTCGGCCACTGCGTCGCGGCCGGCCAGGGCCCAGGCGAGCAGGTATCCGGCGGTCAGCAGACCGAGAGCCGCATAGAAGCGCGCCGGATACCAGTTGCGCCGGTCGGCCGGCTGGAGCCAGTTATCCAGTAGTATCACGACACCCGTGATGACGCCGTGTTCTTTGCTGAACATCGCCACCGCCGCACAAGCGAGCGCGGCCACCCACCACCCGCGCCGGGCGGCCAGAACGGCGGCGAGCATCGCCACAGCCACCAGCAATTCGGCGCGGGAAACGAGGCTCGCCACACCTTCGACGTGCACGGGGTGGACGGCGAAGACGAGCCCGGCCACGACGGCGGCCGCGCCGGGTAGCCAGCGCGCCAGCACCAGCATCACGAGGACCGCCGCCGCGGCGTGCAGCAAAGCATTCACGGCATGGAGCCAGCCCGGTCTCCCGCCGGAGAGCCACCAGTCGACGGAGTAGGACAGAATGGTCAGCGGTCGATAGAGGCCCGCCTGGGACGGCGGCGGCCAGTACGCCTTGTCCATGGCCCGCAGGGCGGCGGGGATGGAATGCACCGCCGGATTCGACGCGATGATCGCCCGGTCATCCTGGACGAAGCCGTAGCGGACCGTCGGCAGAAACAACAGCGCCGCCGCGCCAGCCACCACCGCGACGCTGGTCCTCACTACCGCTCCACCTCTCCCCTTGTTCTCCCGCCCCCACCCAAGGCCCGCGCGCGCCGCTCCAACCACGTCGCCGTCGCCGAGTCTCCCCGGGAGCTGGCCGCGACTGCCTGCAGGTGCAGGTAGCCGGTGCAGCGGAAACACAGCTGATCCGCCCGTGAGAGCAGCGAGTCGGCGAGGCCGGCCCGACCGAGGGTGAAGGCAGCGTCCGCACCGCCGACGAACAGCGTGGGATCGCCATCGTAGATCTCCACGGCGGCACGGTAGGCCGAGAGCGCCTTATCAGCCTGGCCGGCGCTCTGAAACAGGCCGGCGCTGCGGGCCGGACCACGGTAGGACGCCGGCGAATCGTCGAAGATGCTCAGCGTCAGGGACTTGTCGTCCCGCCAGACGGGGACGCGGACGACAGTCCGGACACCCGCGGCCAAGCAGACGGCCCAGAGCGCGAGCCGATAGCTCCTCGCGGTCGCCGCCTCCTGCAGCCATCCTCCCAGCGCCAGCGCGAGGCCGACCGACGGCAGGTACAGCGTTCGCTCGGCGAGGAGAATGCCGGTCGGGAAGAGGAGGTTTGCGACGGGGAGAAAGGCGATCGCGACCCACCCCAGCCCGAACGCCTCGATAGCACGGTGCCGACGCCAGGCCCACCACAGCAATCCGGCCCAAAGCAGCAGCGCCGCGACTCCGAGGAGAAACCGGCCATCCAGGGGTGAGCGGATGAGGGTGTATTCGTTCGGAGAGTAGTCGACCCGCAGGGTGAGCGGGAAGACCAGCAGCCGGACGACGTCTGCCAGCGCCGCAACCGCAGTAAGCCGGACCTGCAGCCCTGTGGCCCCAAGGAATATGGGCGCGAACACGTCCCAGTGGGCATAGGGATGAAGCACCTGCCAGCGGATCACGCCATAGACGGCCGCCAGTGCGCCCCAGGTCGCGGCGTAGGCGACCATCCGCCGCGGCGCGGGTCGGCGCAGCCCCAGTATCCAGCCCCAGGCGATCAGCCCGGGCGCCACCGCGGCGTTCTCCTTGCTGAGCAGGCCGAACGCCACGGCGAGGGTGCTCCAGGCGAGGCTCTCCCGCACCAGGGCGGCGTACACCGCAAGCATCGTGAACAGCGCCGCCATCAGCTCGGCCCGCCCGACGACGTTGGCGACGGCCTCGACGTGTACCGGGTGCACCGCGAAGATCACACCAGCTACGAGCGCGCCACGCAGGCCGGCCCAGTGGCGCGCGAGGGCGGCGACCATGGCGGCCGCTGCCGCGTGCCAGAACACGTTCACAGCATGGAACCAAGTCGACCCGTCCACGAGCCGGTCGAGGCCGAAGGTCGCGATGACGAGGGGCCGGTACATCTTTCCACCGTAGTCCGGCGGCCAATACGGCGCGCCGAACGCCCGCCCGATCCCCGACGCGGAGTGAACCAGAGGGTTGAACACAATGACGTACAGGTCGTCCATCGCGAAGCGGTTCCACAGGACGCCGAGGTACACTACGACCGCACACGCGGCAACGACGAGATACTCGCGCTTAGCGTACACGGCGGACGGCATAGGCCCAGCGGGCACCGGGCCAGGCGTGGAGGGGGGTGAGCCAGTCAGGATAGGCGGCGATGAGGCGTCGCAGCTGCCGCGCGGACCCTCCGCCGGGGCTCGCCAGCACGATGTGGGTCACGCCCTGGCGCTCGAGATAAGCGCGTTGCTCGGCGGGACCGGGCTCGACCACGAGTGGGCCCCGGTAACCGTAGAGGTAGAGAGGAACCGCCGCCCGTCTGGTGTAGAGCCAGACGAGGGCCTCGTCATCGGTGGCCAGAACCGCCTCGGGCGGCAGGGTCCCGAGCCACGGCAGCAGGTCACGGAAGTTGGCCGAGATCACCGGCGCGTCGCCGCGCCACCAGCGCCCAGCGAGGCCCCGGGCCTCGTAGCGGCCGAACCCGAAAATGATTGCCAGGCTCAGTACGGCGACCGGAGCGCGGAACGGCGCCCGCCACAGGGCGACGACGCCTGCCGTCCACGCTAGGGCGAGCCATGGGAGCAGGGCCCACAGGAACCGGTCCGGGGGGAAGGGCCAGAGGGCGAGGATGGCGAGGTACCCGGCCAGGGCGAGGCCGGCGCTCGAGCGGCGAGCGAGCACCCACAGGCCGTAGGCGCCCACCGCCAAGGACGGGGCAGCGAAGAGATAGTAGAGCGGCACGGACGGGAGCCAGCCGAGCGTGATGGCCCCGAGCGGGCGGGACAGGTCGGCGGCGCTGGCGCCGAAGGCGCCGACGCCGGCTTGCCTGACGACCTCACCGTAGCTCCCGTAGTTGATCGCCAGTGCCGGATCGATGCCGCCACGGTGCACTACCGTCCACAGCCCCCACCCCAGAGCCGCCGCGACGACGGGCGCCGAGGCAAGGGCCGCTCGCGGCCACCGTGAACCTCGCACGACCAGCAGGAACAGCACGATCCCGGCTCCCGCCGCGATGCCGATCGTGCGCGTGAGCAGTGTCAGCGCGGCGGCGACTCCCGCGAACAAGGCGCCCGTGCCCGAGCGCCAGCCCGACGGCGGCGCATCGGCCAGGGCCACCGTCACGGCGAAGAGCAGGGCGAACAGCGGCTCGGCGAACAGAATCGACTGCGTCTGCAGCACGGGAATGGCGACCGCAGCCGCGCCGACGACGGCCCCGGCCAGCCACCGGGGGGCTCCCTCTCCCAGCAGTCGGGCACGCGTAGCGTGCCAGGCCGCGAGGGCCGCCGCCCCGCCGGCGCACGCCAGGTTGAGAAGCTTGCCGGCAAAGCCGGCGGCCTCGATGGACAGAGTCCCGAACAGCGGCGCCAGCAGCATCGGGTACAGCGGCGGATAGTGGATCGCCGCCGGTGCGCCCGGGAGGTTCGCCTGCACGTACCCGTGTCCGTGAGCGAGGCTCGTGGCCAGGGCCGCGTAGAATCCGTCGTCATAGAACACGCCCACCAGATCGCGGTTCAGGGCCAGCGCGCCGGCAACAAGCGCGAGTATCGCCACGCCGGACGCCGAGCGACGGGCGTCGCGCGCTACCGCCGGGACGTCCGCCAATCGCCGCCCGGAGGAAGGAGGTTGAAGCGGACGATGTGTACGAGGGCGGCGAGCCCGTCGCGCCAGGTGATCTTCTTGCCCTCGGCGTACGTGCGACCGCTGTAGGTAATCGGCAGCTCCCAGATGCGCGCCCCCACCTGGGCCAATCGCGCGGTGATCTCGACCTCGAAGCCGAACCGGTCCGAGGTGAGCGGCAGGCGCTTGAGCAGGTCGGCGCGGACCAGCTTGTAGCACGTCTCCATGTCCGTGAGGTTCAGGTTGGTGAACATGTTGGACAAGAGCGTCAGGAACCGATTCCCGACGGAGTGCCAGAAGAACAGCACCCGCCGAGGACCACCCTGGAAGCGTGAGCCATAGACGGCGTCGGCCTTTCCCGCTCGGATGGGCTGGAGCAGCGTCACCAGGTCGGTCGGGTCGTATTCGAGGTCGGCGTCCTGGACGACGATCACGTCACCGGTAGCAGCGGCGATCCCGGAGCGGAGCGCCGCCCCCTTGCCCCGGTTCCGGGGGTGATGGATCACCCGATCGATCAGGCGCTCCTGGGCCAGGCGGTCCACGATTTCCCCGGTGCCGTCGGTCGAGGCGTCGTCCACCGCGATGACCTCGAGCCGCAGGGGGACCCCGCGGAGTCGGCGCGCGACCGCCTCGACAGTCACCCCCTCGTTGTAAGCGGGAACGATCACGGACAACGTCAGGTCCCGTTCCGCAGCCGCGTTCATCGAGGGCGCTCTCCAATCGCGATGAGTGACTGCCCTACCCGCCAGGGGAGGAAGCGCTCGAGCCGGAAGAGGGGCACGAGGGCGTCGTAGAGGCCCAGCGAGCCGGTCGGAATCAGACGGCGCTTCAGCACCTGCCCGGTCAGCCACCACCCCGGCACACCGGCCAGGTTGAAATACTCGAGGTGAACCAGGCGGAATGCAGCGTCCCGGAACTTGCGTCGCAACTCGGCCGGCGTGTAGCGACGCACGTGGCCCAGCGCTTCATCGAGCGTCCCGTAGATGAACGGCAGCGACGGCACCAGCAGCACGAGCCGCCCCCCCGCCTGCAGCAGCGTCCGCATGGCGGCGAGCGAGGCGGCGTCGTCCGGGACGTGCTCGAGCACGTTGAGGCAGATGATGGTGTCGAGCCGCTCGGCCGCCACGCTGCCGTCCACGCCCGGGAGGCGCAGCTCCGCGATGCGCACGTTCGGGCGGGCGGCGAACCGGTCGTGGAGCCGCGCCAGGTAGTAGGGGTCGGTGTCCGAGAGCACGACACGGTCGCGGTCCAGGATGAACTCGGACATGCTGCCCAGGCCCGCGCCGATCTCGAGCACGCGCCGACCCACCCACCGCTGGAGGCGATCGGTGAGCCAGCGGTTGTAGTTCCGAGCGGCCGCCAACCGCTCCAGCGTCTGGGCGCCGGTCGCATCCTGCGGTTCAACCAGCGGCATTACGAGTGCTCCCCCCTCCCCCCCTGGGGCGCACCTGACCGACAATCTGGCGCAGGCACGCCTCGTCCCGCTGGATGCGAAAACAGGCAGGACAGGCGGACGCCTCCGGCCGCAGGACGCCCGGACACCTGGCCTGGATCGTCATCACATCGGTTTCCAGCCCCGACGCCGGCGGCGGCCACAGGACGAAGGTGACGCTATCGACGAGAATCCGCTCCGCCAGATAGCGGCCGGGGACGTCGAACGCCGAGGATCCCAGTGTGCTCTCGGTGGGGAGGGCGGCGACGGTCCGGCGACCCGTGTACAGGTACACACCGGCCGGCGCATCCACCATGATCCGGTCCTCCGGTGCGGTATGCGCGCGGACCCACCGGACCACCTGATAGATGAAACGGCTGCGAAGGGCGAGGATGCGGGTGGGCGTGAGATCCTGCGGAGGCGGCACCGCTCCGCTTTCAAAGGATCGCTCCGCGACGTGACGCAGCTCGACCTGGCGCATCGTCACCACGAGCGCGGCGAAGCAGAGCGCGCCCGGGAGCCCCCACTTCAGACGCACCGGGGTCCAATGGTCCCCCCCCCCCTTGAGCGTGCTCGCCACCAGCAGTCCCAGGAAGGGCAGGAGCGGCAGGATTAGCCGCCCCTGGGCGTAGGGCCATATGAGGGTAAGCGCCGCGGCGAACAGGGTGGTGAGCACGAGGGTCGTTTGCGACCACCGCAGCCGGAGGCACGCGAAACCGGCTGCCAGCGCCGCCAGGAGCACTACGCCGATGCCGACTGTCTGGGTGGCGAACAGGTACCCGGCCAGCTTGCGAGCGTACGCCACGATGTTCTCGGCAGCCGCCCGCACGGCATAGCCCGCGAACGCCACCGGGGCCTTCACCCCGAGCCAGCGCATGTAGGACAGATCGTCGGGTTGCGAGGAGACCGGTCCGCGCGACATCCAATAGGCCTGAAGCGCCGCCCACAGCAGGAGTGGCGCAAGGACCGCCGCGGCACACAGGGCCGCCTCCTTCCAGCGCCGATGCACGGCCAGCGCGACCAGCACCCCGGGGATCAAGGCGATGCCGGCGGTGCGGAACAGGGATGTTGCCGCCAGCACCAACCCGAGCGCTACCGCCCGTCCCACGAGAGCCCCGTCCGCATGGCCAGGGGGGGGGGGGAGGTGGGGGGGGGGAGGAGCGGGGCATAAGGGGGCCCCGATCGGGGGCCCCCCCGCCCACCCAGGGACGAAATACGGCCGGGGAAGGGGAAGTGTGAAGAAAGGAATACAGGGTGAGAGCGGAAACGCCCCAATCGCGCAGAACGCGAGCGGCCAGGCTGAAAGCTCCAGGCGCCGGCGCCCCAGCCACCACACGAGGCCGGCCGCGGCGCCGGTGACGATGGGATGGAGCGTGGCGACCGTGGCCCGAACCGCGCCCAGGGTCCCGCCCAGCGCCCACGGAACCGCCAGCAGGAGCGGCAGGCCTGGGGGATACCGGACCTGCAGCGGCGCGCCGACGAGGTGGATGGAGCGGTATCCCATGCCGTCGGCGATCGCCTTCCCCAGGGCGACGTAGACACCGTCGTCGTTGAGGGCGCCGACCAGAAACCCCGCGGACAGCCGGAACGTCACGTGAACCACGACCACCAGGAGGCTCACGGCCACCGCTTCTGCGAGGACGCGGCGCTCGCCGCGGAGCCACGAGGCGACCGTGGGGACGGGGGGCTGCGGTAAGCTCATTCCGCGTCGGCCGACTTCACACCAGTGTCGTACTTGCTGAGCTTCCGGTAGAGGGTAGAGGGGTCGATGCCCAGGACTTCGGCCGCGCGCGTCTTGTTGCCACCCTCCGCCTGCAGCACCCAGGTGATGTACGCCTGCTCAATGACGTCGAGCGTGGGGTTGACGTGGGCACGCTCGGCCACGATCGGCTCTGCCCGACGCTCGGTGATCTTCGCGGGGAGGGCGGAGAGCGGCACGGTCTCTGCTTTGCTGAGGACCACTGCCCGCTCCAGTGCGTTCTCCAGCTCGCGGACGTTGCCGGGCCAGTCGTAGGCCATGACGGCGTCCACCGCTTCGGGGGAGAGCCGTTTGAGCTCCTCGCCGTGCTCTTTCTCCGCGGCGATGCGTTTCAGAAAGGCATCCACGAAGATCGGAATGTCGTCACGCCGATCGCGCAGCGGCGGCAGATGGATAGCGATCACGTTCAGCCGGTAATACAGGTCCGTGCGGAACCGGCCTTGCTTGATGTCGTCCTCCAGGTCACGGTTGGTAGCGGCCACGACGCGCACGTCCACCGGGATTGCCTCGGTGCCGCCGACGGGAATGCACTCGCGCTCCTGCAACACCCGCAGGAGCTTTACCTGTGTGGCCGGCGACATCTCGCCGATCTCGTCCAGGAAGAACGTCCCGCCGCGGGCTGCGGCGAACAACCCCTGCTTGTCGCGCACCGCGCCCGTGAAGGAGCCTTTCACGTGGCCGAACAGCTCCGATTCCAGCAGGCTCTCAGGCAGGGCACCGCAGTTCAACGAGAGGAACTGCGATTCGCTGCGCGCCGACAGCTCATGGATGTACCGGGCGATGATCTCCTTCCCGGTCCCCGACTCGCCTTGGATCAACACCGTACTCTCGGTGGGCGCCACTTGCTCGGCGAGCCGCATCACGTCGAGGAAGACGCGCGACTTTCCCAGCGGCTTGACCTGGCCCGAGCGCTCGCGGCGGCGGATCTCCTGCTTCAGGTGCTTGTTCTCGGCCCGCAGCTGCCGGTAATCGGCCGCCCGGCGGCAGATCGCCACCATGTCGTCGTTGGAAAAAGGCTTTTGGATGTAGTAGAACGCCCCCTCGTTCACCGCCTGGATGGCGGTCTGAAGTGAAGCCTGCGCGGTCATGAGGATCACCGGCGTCTCGGGGTCCTGCTGCCGTACGGCCGACAGGATGTCGATCCCGCTGACCTGGGGCATCCGCACGTCCGTCAGGACGATGTCGGGGGCCGAGCTCTTGAGTGTCTCGAGCCCGACCTTGCCCCCCTGGGCGGTGGTGACGTCGAACCCCTCGTTCTTGAGGAGGATGCGTAACGTATCGAGAATCCCCGACTCGTCGTCGATGACGAGGATGGACGGCTGTGGCGCACTCATGCGGCTTCCTCTTTCCGGCGTGCCGCCGGGAAATAGACGGTGAATGTGGTGCCACGGCCGACGGTGGTGTCCACCAATACGAGGCCCCTGTGGGCTTCCACCGCTCGCTGCACGATCGCGAGCCCCAGGCCCGTCCCCCCCACCCGCCCGGTGACGAACGGCTCGAACAGCCGCTCCCGGACGTCCTCGGGAATACCGGGGCCGTTATCGCTCACCCGCAGGGCCACGGGATTCTCGATCCCCGACCCGCCGGGGAGCTCCAGGGGAGCCGCCCGATCGGTGCGCACCGTGACCCGAACACCGTGCCCCGCCGCCTGGACGGCGTTGAGGACCAGATTCGAGACCACCCGGTGGAGCAAGTCCTCGTCCCCCTCCATCGGCGTAGCTGCGCCCTGGAGGTCGATCACCGCGTCTTCGGGACAGTCGGGGTGCTCGCGGACCAGGCGGATGGCGGCGCGCGCCACCTGTTGAAGGTCCACCGGGCGGCACTCCGTCACGCGCACCCGGGAGAAATCGAGGAACTCCGAGAGCAGCCGCGCCAGACGGTCGCTCTCGCGGACGATGAGCGTCGCCAGGAACCGCTCGTCCGGGTTGGCGCGGGCGGAGTGAGAGAGCTGCTCCACCGACGAGCGGATGGAGGCGAGCGGGTTCTTGATCTCGTGGGCGAGGCTGGAAGACAGTTCCGCCACGGCTTCGAGCCGCTCCGCGCGTAAGTGCAGCTCCTCCAGCCGCTTCGAGTCGGAAATGTCGGTGAAGATCGCCGTCACCCGCGGCGGGCCGTCGCCCTGGGCGTCCAGCGTGGTCGTGGTGACCCCGATGGGAAACGACCGGTCGGGCCGGTACACCGTCGCCTCGACACGCATCATCCGCACCCCGCGTCGCGCCGTCGAGGTGATGGCGGCGTGAAACTCGGGCGCGATCCGCGCCACTTCCGGCATGATCGGCCGGTCGCCCCACTCCACAGCCCGTACCCCGAGGAGCTCCTCTGCCGCCGGATTGCAGTAGAGCAGCTTGCCTGCCTGGTCCACCGTCAGGACGCCGGTGCGGAGGTTCTTGAGCACGTCGGCAGCCTCCAGTCGCACCTGGCGCACCTCGGCCGCCAACGCCTCGCGCTCTTCGCCCATCACCGAGACCCGGCTGGCGATGTAGGCCACGACGGCGGCGACGGCACCGAAGACGGCAAGTTGGACGGAGATCCCCAGCGTGAGCGAGCGACCGTGGCCGAAGAACACGTCCGCGAAGTACACCAGGCCGGCGAGGACGGTGACCAACGCCGTCCCCGCGGGACGCAGCAGCAGGGCCGTGACGGTAATCAGTAGGACGTACAGCCCGGCGAAATCGCTGTCGGGACCCCCGGTCATGTGGACGACGGTGGTGATCAGCGCAACGTCAAATAGGGCCTGGAGATAGAGGAAGTTGCGGCCGGGCCGGCGGCCGCGCAGGTGCGTATGCCAGTATGCGGCCCCGGTCACCACCAGCGTCGCGAGCAGCAGGAAGGACGTGACCAGGATGTCGAGCGGTGCCGCGACCCGAACCTTCAGCGCGGCCGTGAGGTAGATGGCGACCGCCACGCACACCCGGCCCAGGTAGACCGACCGCAGGATCACCTGGGGGGACGGGATCGCGGACGCCCCGGAGCTGCCGCCAAACCAGCGCGTAAGGCACTCCTTGGGTGATGACGCTCTCAGCTTTCAGCCTTCGGCCGTCAGCATAACCAGTTGTGCCACTAGGTACTTAGCACATCTGTGCTGGCATGGCTGATGGCTGACGGCTGATGGCTTCGGTCGCGGGCGCGCGTAAGTATTGGGTTCGGTCTGGCAAAATGCAAGAAGGCCCCAGCCGATGTGCCGGGGCCTTCTTTCCTATCGGTCGGTCAATACGACCGTCAGACCGTCACTGCACCGCGTTCACCATGTCGAAGATCGGCAGGTACATGGCGACCACCATGCCGCCGACGATGACGCCGAGCACGACGATCATGATCGGTTCCATGAGGGAGAGGAGGGCGGTCACCGCCGCGTCGACCTCGTCGTCGTAGAAGTCGGCGATCTTGGAGAGCATCTCGTCGAGCCCGCCGGTTTGCTCGCCCACGGCGATCATCGAGATCACCATCGGTGGGAATACCTTGGATTTTTGCAGTGGGGCCGAGATGGTCTCGCCGCCCGCGATCGAGGCGCGGGACTCCATGACGGCGTTGTGGATCACCTGATTCCCGGCCGTGCGGGCGGTGATCTCGAGGCCGTCGAGGATCGACACGCCCGAGGAGATCAGCGTGCCCAGGGTGCGCGTGAACCGTGACACGGCCGACTTGCGCAGCAGGTCGCCCAGCACCGGCAGCCGCAGCAAGAGGGAGTCAATCTGGAGCTTGCCCGGCGTGGTCTTGTAGTAGCGGTTGATCATGAAGACGGTCAAGCCGACTACGGCGCCGATGCCCCACCAGTAGTGGGCCAGGAGGTAGCTGGCGCCGATCACGATCCGGGTCGGCAAGGGCAGCAGGAGGTTGACCGAGGCGAACATTTTTTCGAACGTCGGGATGACGAAGATGAGCAGGGTCGCCACCGCGATCGCGGCCACCGAGAAGATGACCGCGGGGTAGATCATCGCGCCCTTCACCTTCCGCACAATGAGGTCGTTCTTCTCGAGGAACGTCGCCAGCCGCAGGAGAATGGTGTCGAGGATACCGCCGGCCTCGCCCGCCGCGACCATGTTCACGAACAGGTCCGTGAACGCTTTGGGGTGCTTCCGCAGCGCATCGGCCAGGGTATGGCCGCTCTCGACGTCGTAGACCACCGCCCGGGTGACGTCGGCGAGGGCTTTGTTCTCGGTCTGCTGCGCGAGGATATCCAGCGCCTGCACCAGCGGCAGGCCCGAGTTGATCATGGTGGCGAACTGCCGGGTAAAGATCACGATGTCGCGCGTCTTGATGCCCGGCTTGAAGAGGCCGCCCAGGCTCAGCTCCCTCGGCGCCTCCCGGACCTGCACCACCACGAGGCGGTTCTTGCGGAGATGGGCGATGACGTCATCACGGGAAGGCAGGTCGATCTTGTCCTTGACGAGATCGCCCTTGAGGTTGCGCGCGGAGTATTCGTAAACCGGCATGGCTCACCCCCAGCCCGCGCCTAACGGCGCGCGGCGACCTTGGACTGGCCGGCCTGTGCCACGCCGGCCGCGGGCATTGGTTCCTTGTCGTCCATCGGCGGCTCGCCGATCATGCGCAGGAACTCATTCGGGTTCGAAGACACCCGGAGGCACTCGTCCTTGAGGACCTCACGGCCCATGTAGAGCTGATAGAGCGCGTCGTTGAGCGTCTGCATCCCGTGCTTCTTGCCTGCTTGCATCATGGACGGGATCTGTTCGACCTTGTCGTCCCGGATCAGCGCGCGGATCGCGGGCGTCACCACCAGAATCTCCGCCGCCATCACGCGCCCGCGCCCCTTGGCCTTCTGCAGCAGCGTCTGCGTGATCACGCCTTCCAGCACGAACGACAGCTGGGTGCGGATCTGGGTCTGCTGGTGCGCGGGGAAGATGTCGATGATCCGGTTGATGCTTTCAGCAGCGGAGTTGGTGTGCAGGGTGGCGAACGCCAGGTGGCCGGTCTCGGCGATGGTGAGCGCCGCGGCCGTCGTTTCCAGATCGCGCATCTCGCCGATGAGCACGACGTCGGGGTCCTGCCGTAGCGCGTACTTCAAGGCCGCGTGGAAGCTGTTGGTGTCCGTGCCGACTTCGCGCTGATTCACGATGCACTGTTGATGCCGGTGGATGAACTCGATCGGGTCCTCCACCGTGATGATGTGGCCCTTCAGCTCCTTGTTGATCTTGTCGATCATGGCCGCGAGCGTAGTGCTCTTGCCAGCGCCCGTGGGGCCGGTCACCAGCACGAGGCCGCGCGGCTTCTCGGAAAGGTTGGCCACAACCACCGGCAGGCCGAGGTCCTGGAACGTCTTCACGTTGAACGGGATCTGCCGGATCACGAGCGAGACGCAGCCGCGCTGCTTGAAACAGTTGCCGCGGAACCGCGCCAAGTTCTGGATGCCGAACGAGAAGTCGAGCTCGCTCTCCGTCTCGAACCGCTTTTTC
>CAZXKD010000069.1:0-13589 GCA_964641215.1 uncultured Gemmatimonadaceae bacterium | reverse complement strand
GCCCGTGGCTGCAGCGCGTCCAGCGCCGCCTCGACCTCCCACAGGCGATCGAACGGGAGATAATCGGTCACGTCCACCGGCAGCGTGTGGGCGAGACGCACTGCCGATGGAGAAAAGAACGTGTAGGCCAGCTGCCACTCCGGCCGCTCCGCCCGCAGCGCCTCCAGCACGGGCTTGGCCTGCAGCCCCTCGCCCACGGACGGGGCGTGGACCCACACCAGCGGCCGCCGGGCATCCCGCTGCCCCCGCCCCCACGCCGCCAGCCGGTCCACCAAGCCGCGCCGCGCCTCGAGGCCGCGGGCGAGCTTCTTGTCGAAACGCGCGGCCAGGGGCACCGCCCGCTCCGCGAGTCGGAGGCCGAGGCGGTACCACAGTGACGGGCGCCGCATCACTGCGGGCCGGTGGTCTTGACGAGGTAGACCGAGTCGAGCACCCGCCGGAAGTCCGCCACCGGCCAGGCCCCGGAAAGTAGACCCCCTTCGATGTAGAAGCTCGGCGTGGCGTTCGCGCCCGAGTTGCGCGCGGCCGCCGCGTCCTGCTCGACCTCCCCCGCCGTGGCCCGTGAGGTCACGCACGCCGCCAGCGAGTCCGCCCGCAGGCCAACGCTATCGGCGCCCAGCGCGCGGAAAAAGGCGGCAGGATCCGCGAGCGGCGCCCATTCGGCTTGACGCCGGTAGAGAAGGTCGTGCATCGGCCAGAACCGCCCCTGTCGCGCCGCGCACATCGCCAGCTCGGCGGCAGCCACCGCGTTCGGATGGAGCTGGGTCAGCGGATAGTTCACGAACACCCAACGCACCTTGCCAGTGCGGATGTAGTCCTGCTCGATGACGGGCAGCGTGGTAGCGAAGAACTGGCGACAGGCGGGGCATTGGAAGTCCGCCATCTCGTACACGATCACCGGGGCGCGCGGTCGGCCCTTGGCCCTAGCCGCAAGCGGGTCCGCCTGTTGGACGGGGGTGGTGGAAGCGTCGGCCAACAAGAGGGCGGCGGCCACAAGCGCGATCATTCGAGTCAGACTGTTGGACGGTCGGACCGTCGGACGGGACTGCGAACGCCGGGACAGTCCGACCGTCCGGCTGTCCCGTCCGACATGAGGGGTCGGGAGGGCGGTCATGGTCTCCCAATGCTAATAAGGAAGCGACCGCGCGGGGGACGGGGGATTCAGTGGCTGGGCGGCGAGGGGGCTGACCGCGTCCAGATGACGATCGACCCGCAGGTGGCCCCGGCCTTGAGGAACTCCGCTGGTGTCTCGCTCGAGCTCCGGTAGATCTCGATGCCCACGATCCCGATGGTGGGCAGGTTCGCCGTGGTGGAAAAGCTCGCCGGGAACCCGTCCAAGACGAAGTCTGGCCGGCAAGCCCCCCGCGCGGACCGGGTCATCCGGGCGACGCAGCCGGCGTGGTTGCAGACCGTCTGCACCCCAGCCGCCATCCGCAGCAAGTCGCTTACGGTCGTGGCGTTCTCGCGCCGGATCTCTTCTTCCGTCACGAACACCCCCCGTCCCTCCTTGCGGCGGCGCTCGAATGCCTGCATGCGGCGCTCCATGAACCCCGGCCTCCCCTCGACGGTGACCGTGTCCATGCCATAGGCCGCCTGGGCCATCTCGAAGTCCTGTTCCACTCGCTCGCCGGTTCCCAGGTTGATGACCCACGTCGACATCGCGTACCCTACCGCCCGGATCTGCAGCAGATACGTCCCCGACTCCAGGCCATCGTGGGCGAAGCGCCCGGTGCTGTCGCTGTCGGTGTTGTGAGGGGTGCCCAGGAGGAACACTCGGGCCCGGGGGATGGGAGCGCGGGAGCCCTGGTCAATGACGCGCCCCGCGATGAGCGCGCCGGCTCGCTGGGCGGCGGGGGCGGGGATGGGTAGAGCGGCGGTTCCCGCGCCCAGCCCCAAGAGGAGAACGGGCAGCCTGCAGTAATAAGGAAAGGGACACGCCATCCGGGCCACCCTGGACCGTGCGCAGATTTAGAACGTACGCCCTTGCTTCGGGCTTGGAAAGAGGGAACGAGCCTGAAGACCGGGCTAATGCCGTCGGGGCTATTGACGTCGGGCCTGATAAGCCATATAACATTGGAACAGCTGTTCCGGACCCTAGACTCGAGCGATATGGCCGTCACGCTCGCTGGCCGCCGTCTCCGGCCGCAGGTGTTCACGCCTCGCCTTGACCTCGGGGCCGCCGGTGTGCCTTCGGCCGGCCCGAGGGCTGCGCTTTGCCCCACCCCCTGCTTATCACCGCTCTTACGAGGAGTGTCTCCATGACCCACTTACGTCGTGACCAGTGGTACGGTCTGGCTGTGACGGGAGCGCTCCTGCTCGCCGGCGCGGCGAGCGCCAACGCCCAAGATGCGGTTCTCAAAGGCCGGGTCAGGTCCGATCGCGGCGAGCCCGTGGCCGGGGCCAACGTCTTCATCGAGGAGTTGCGTCTCGCCATCAACACCACGAGCGAAGGCCGGTACACGATGACCGTGCCCGCGGCGCGGGTGCGCGGCCAGCAGGTGTTCCTGCGGGCGCGGGGCATCGGATTGAAGCCGGCCAGCAAGCAGATCACGCTCACGGCGGGTGAGCAGACGGTCGACTTCACCCTCGTCTATGACGTGAACCTGCTGCAGGCGGTCGTCGTGACCGGCGTGCAGGAGGCCACGGAGGCGGCGAAGGTGCCCTTCGACCTCGCCCGGGTGGACGCCTCGCAAATGGTGGTGCCTGGCCAGGACGCGCTGACCCAGCTCAAGGGTAAGGTCGCGGGCGCCGAGATCGTCTCCTTCAGCGGCCGGCCGGGCACACAGCCCGCGGTGCTGCTGCGCGGGCCCACGATGATCAATGCCCAGGGGCGCAGCCAGGATCCTCTCTACATCGTGGACGGCGTCATCATCAACGGTAACCTCCCCGACTTGAACCCGAGCGACATCGAGAGCGTCGAGGTCGTGAAGGGAGCGGCGGCCTCGTCGTTGTACGGGGCGCGCGCGGGCAATGGCGTCATCCAGATCACAACCAAGTCGGGTCGCCACGCCGCGGACGGCATCAAGTTCAGCGTCCGCAGTGAGGCCGGCCGCAGCGACATCGAGCGTGATTTCGGCCTGGCGCGCTTTCAGGCGCTCTTCATGGATGAGACCGGCAAGCGGTTCTGCCAGTTCGTCAACGGGCAGCCGCTGTGCGCGACCACGTTCGATTACGCGTCGGCCGCGGCGGCAATCAACAATCAGCCGCAGGATTACGCGGGCCAACCGCCCGGCCTGCCGCTGGACCCGGGCGCGACCATCGCTACCACCGTGGCGACCGTCTCCGGCAGCCCGCTACGGGAGCGCTTCCAGATCGCGCCGTGGCCGGGCACCTCCTATAATGCGGTCGCCGACGCCGTGAACTCCCATGCCCACACCGAGAACAGCGTGGACATGACCGGGCGCTTCGGTGGCACCACCTTCTACACCAGCGCCGACCAGTACAACGAGGGCGGTGCGATCCGGTTCCTGCAGGGGATCACCCGCTATGCGTTCCGCGCGAACGTGGATCAGGTGATCGGGTCGAACTGGACTGTCGCCGTCCGTACACAGTACAGCCGCAGCACCGCGGACGGCCTGAACCAGCAAAACGCCGGTGGAGCGTTCTTCCGGCTGACGCGCGTGCCCGCGATCGCCAACGTGCTCAAGACCGACACATTAGGCCGACTATACATTCGGCCGAACCTCCAGCAAGGCGGCCAGCAGAACGAGAATCCGTTGTATTCCTTGCAGAACGTCGCCCGCGAGGACATCACCAACCGGTTCATCGGCGGTCTGACGGTGCAGTACACGCCGGCCGACTGGGTGAACGTCAGCGGCAACTTCAGCTACGATCTGCACCGCGTGACCTTCGATCAGATCCAGGACAAGGGATACCGAACCACCGGTCCCTCACCGGCCGCGATCAACAACGGGGATATTTTCCGCGGCGCGTCCGGGGATGAAGCGCTAAACACCGGCCTTAACGCCCTGTTCAAGAAGGATTTCTCCGCCGATCTGCGCACCCATTACACCCTGGCCTACCAGTTCGAGGACCGGCGCTCGGACATCAACACGGGGGAAGGCAACACCCTGACGTTCAAGGGCGTCACGACCTTGAACAATACGGCCGGCACCGGCCGCACCATTCAGTCCTCGTTCAGCGAAATTAAGCAGATCGGGCTCTCGGGTGGAGCGGGCGCTGAATACCGGGGCCGCTACATCGTCGACGCGTTGCTGCGCGAGGACGGCAGCTCGCTGTTCGGTTCGGGCAACCGCTGGGCTACGTGGGGTCGCATCTCTGGCGGCTGGCTGGTGAACCAGGAGCCATGGTGGCCCTTCCCGCAGCTGAGCCAGCTCAAGCTGCGCGCCTCCTACGGCACGGCCGGCGGCTCGCCGCAGTTCAGCGCGCAGTACGAGACGTTCGGTATCGGGGCGGGCGGCATTCCCACCCTCGGCTTCCTGGGCAACAAACTGCTCAAGCCCGAGGTGCACCACGAGGTGGAGCTGGGCACGGACATCGAGCTGCTGAACCGCTACGCCCTCACCGTGACGTACGCCCACGCCAAGATCAAAGATCAGATCCTCCCGGCTCCGGTCTCCGCGTCGACCGGGTTCACCAATCAGTGGCAGAACGCCGGGACCCTCGACAACCGGACGTGGGAAGCGTCGCTCAACCTGCCGCTCATCCAGCGGCGCGACCTCTCCTGGTCGACGCGCTTCATCTACAGTCGCAATCGTTCGGTGGTCACGCAACTCGGCGTCCCGACCTACTTCTTTGGGGCCGGCAACCAGGGCAACACGACGATGTTCAAGGTCGCCCAGGGGGAGCGCTACGGGACGTTCTACGGTCACAAGTTCGTCACCCATTGCTCCGAGCTGCCCGCCCCGTTCAATACGGACTGCGGCGGGCCGACCAGCTCCTACCAGCTCAACGACGAAGGCTTCATCGTGTGGGTGGGGGCGGGCAACAGCTGGCGCGACGGCATCACCAAGAATCTGTGGGAGACGTCGCACCCCAGCGGGGCATTCGGCGTCATCGAGAACTGGGGCATGCCGATTGTGATTCGCAATAACGGGGTCCCCGCGCTCCTGCCCCTCGGCAACGCGCTCCCCAACTTCCAGTTCGCCGTAACCCAGGACGTCACCTGGAAGCGGTTCTCGCTGTACGCGCTGGTGGACGCGTCGGTCGGCCAGCAGGTCTTCGACGAAGGGTTCCACTGGGCGCACCTCGACTTCCTGTCGCATGACGTGGACCAGACCGGCAAGTCCCTGGCCACGGCCAAGCCGATCGGCTATTACTGGCGGACCAATTCGGCGGACGGCTTCACCGGTCTGGGAGGCTATTACGACCAGCTCGGGCCCACGAACTACTCGGTCGAAGACGCCAGTTACGCCAAGTTGCGCGAGCTGTCGGTCTCCTACCGCATCGGTCCCATCAGTGGCACGGGCGACTGGACGGTCAGCGTGATCGGTCGCAACCTGTTCACGCTCACCGGCTACCGGGGGTTCGACCCCGAGGTCGGGATCGCGGGTGGGGAGGGGAACTCGGCCGCGCTCAACGCCGTCGATGACTTCACGTTCCCGAACCTGCGCAGCTTCACGCTGGCTGTGCGCTCGAGCTTCTAGGCCAGGATCGTCCCGCCGCAGGATGGAGACAAGGCCCCTGCGGCGGGGCACGTCCCTCCCACCTGATCGAGAGGACCACCGATGCGAACCTTTCGCTACGTACTGTCCGGCGCGGCGCTGATCGTTCTGGCGGCGTGCAAGGACACGCTGCTTGTGAACAACCAGAACCAGGCCGACCGCAACCGTGCGCTAGGCACCTTCACCGATCTCGAGTCGTTTCTCGGGGCGGGATACGCCAGCGCCCACACTGCCACGTTGGGCACGTCCAACGACGATCTCCAGACGCAAATGCTCGTGATGGGGTTGGAAAACGTGTCGGGGCTCGCCAACTTCGCCATGGGGCCGCGGGGCGCCGTGCCGCGCGTGCAGATCGACAATCAGCCTAACGGCACTGGCGATGCCGGCAACCTGCGGGACTTTACCGCCGGGCACCGCGCCGCCCGGGTCGCGAGCCTCTCGCTCGCCAAGCTCAAGACGCTCTCGAGCGGGTCGCTCGCGCAGGACGGGAGGGACCGGGCCTTCTGCTACTTCGTCCGCGGCGTGGCTCTGGGCAACCTTTCCCTCGCCTATGACTCCGCCTCGATCCTGACCGAGAACGACGACCCGCAAGCCATCATCCCCCTCTCGGGCTATCAGGCGGTGAACGCGGCCGCGCTCCGCGACTTGGACTCGGCCATCGCGATCACCAACAGCAATACCGCCGGCTTTCCGCTGCCGGCCACCTGGATCAACGGCAACGCGCTGACCGCGCCGCAGTTCATCCAGTTCATCCGGTCCTACAAGGCCCGACTCCGGGCCAGTGTCGCGCGGTCCACGGCCGAGCGTGCCGCGGTTGACTGGGCTCAGGTCATCGCCGATGCGACCAACGGCATCACGGCGGACTTCATCGTCCAGATGAACCCTTCTGCAGGCTGGGACGTGGTCTGGCCGGCCCAGGCATTCGCCACCGGCTCGGCCAGCTGGCACCAGATGTCCCAGTTCATGCTGGGGTTCGCGGACACCTCGAAGGCGTTTGACGCCTGGCTCGCCCTGCCGCGCGGTAGTCGCATCCCGTTTGTCGTGGCCACTCCGGACCTGCGGTTACCCCAGGGCACGACGCGCGCAGCGCAGATCGGGGACACCCTGCGGGCGGGGTTCAAGAACTTCTACGTGTCCGGGACCACCAACCCTGGGCGTCCCTACGTCCGCAACCGGCCCACGGGCGAAGACGCGCCCCAGGATCCGTTCGGGTTCTCGATGTACGATTTCAACCGGACCCGCACCTTCGCGTTGACGAGCCCGGCTCGCACCGGGCCATACCCGATCATGTCCGCGGCGGAGATCCGGCTGCTCGCCGCCGAGGGGTATCTTCGGCAGAACAACTTCACCGCGGCGATTCCCCTCATCAACGTGACCCGTGCGGACGCTTTGCGCGCCGGGCTCCCGGCTCTGCCGCTGACACTGGCGGACACGAACTACGCCACAGTGGTGCCTGGCGGCAATGCGTGCGTGCCACGGGTGCCGGATGCCACGCAGGGCTTCACGAAAACCAAATGCGGCAACGTCTGGGACGCCCTGAAGTGGGAGTACCACATCGAGACCATGTACACCGGCTACGGCATGTGGTACTTCGCGGCCCGCGGCTGGGGAGACCTCCCTGAGGGCACAGCGATCAATTGGCCGGTGCCCAACGAAGAGATGCTCACCCGGGCGAAGCCGTACTACGGCCTCGGCGGTGTCGGGGGTCCCGGGTCAACCTCGAAGGGCAACTACGGCCTGTTCTCGGGAGGCGTCTACTAGTGCGGCTGGTCACCGCCGCCCTGCTGCCGGTCGCGCTGGTGGAGTGGGGGTGCTACACCTACACCCCGCTGGCGACGCCCGACCCCATGCCGGGCACCCGCGTCTCGCTCGTCTTGAGCGACCAGGGCCGCGTCGGCATGGGCCCGAGTATCGGACAGGGCGTTGCCCGAGTGGACGGCGCCATCGTCGGAGCCTCGGATACGGCGTATGTGCTCTCGGTGTCGGACATTTTAGGCATCAACGGCAGCCGCAGCCCGTGGGCGGGAGAGACGGTCCAGGTGCAGCGGGCCTATGTCTCGAACTCGTTGGAGCGGCGATTCTCCCGCGGTCGGACGTTCATGGTCGCCGGTGGGGCCGCGGTGGCAGTCGTCGCCTTCATCCTGACTCGGAATCTGTTCGGGCTCGGCGGCGGCGACGCCAGCAACACTCCCCCCGGCGGGCCGCCGGGCAATCAATGAGCGTCACGGTGAACCCTCTTCACATTGAGCGACCTATGACTCCAGTTCGGTTCTTCGGGTGGTGCGGCGTCGTGCTGGCGCTGGGGTGTTCGAAGGAGAAGACCTTCGTGGAGCCTTCGCCGCCGCTCGCCGCTATTCATTTCCTCAATGCGGTCCCCGATACCGGCCAGATGGATTTTCGCGTCGTGGATATCGTGTCCAACGCCGGGTTCTTCGATGCGAACTTTCGCGACGGCAACTCGTACTACGTGCCGATCGAAGCCGGCACGCGCCAGATCCGGGTGTTCATGAGCAGCACCAGCCCGGCGATCTCCTCTCAAGTAATAGCGGATACTGCGATCACCCTGACGGCGAGCGCTCACTACACCTTCCTCCACACGGGCTTCTCTCGGACGGGTCAGGCGCCGGCCCGCGCGGTGCTGCTCATCGCGGACAATCCACCGGGGCCGGCGGTGGGTCAAATCGGCCTGCGGCTCATCAACGCAGCCGCCGGCTTGGGGGGGGGGTCCCTCGACATCCGGATCACGCGCCACGCCACCGACACCCTGCCGGACGCTCCCGTCACGGGGAACCTCGCTTACGGCGCCAGTGGCTCCTACGTGGCGATGGGGCGTGATAGCGTCGCCACGGACTCGATTCGCATCAGCGTCACGGCAGCGGGAACGAAGACGCCGGTCTTGTTCAGCGTCAAGCTTCCGGCAGGAGTGGCCGGCACGGCCACAGTCAACCCGATCGCCGGTACGCGGGTCGCTGGGTCCGTCATGACCGCCGTCATCGTGCCGCGGTCTGTGGCGGGAAGTCAAGCGCCGCAGGGGGCGGCGTTCACCGTCCCCAGCGCTGTCGTCCTCGTTGACCTCCGGCCGCCCAACACGGCGCCCTGAGGAACCGCTCACAGCAGCGCATAGCCGCCGCCGCCCGGTCCCTCGGGCGGCGGCGTTGGGCGTTCAGGGGGTGGGGCGCCAGCGGGGGAGCACGTCCGAGTAGAACTTGCTGGTGATCTGCGTCGGCTGGCTCCCGTCCGCGTACATGATGAAGATGTGCCCGTCCGCGTCGTAGGCGATCTTGGAGCCGTCCGGCGACCATGACGGGAACTCGGCCGGGTGGCTGCTGGCGGTCAGCCGCACCGGGCTCGTCCCGTCCGCGTTCATGACCCAGATCTGGAAATCACCGCTGCCCGTGCGGTCGCTCGCGAAGGCGATCTTCTTGCCGTCGGGAGACCAGGCGGGGCCGAAGTCGGTCGCGGCGTTGGCCGTGAGGTTGACCAGCCCCGATCCGTCTGCGGCGTTCATGACGTAAATCTCCTCGTTGCCGTCGCGCAACGACACGAACGCGATCTTCTTGCCGTCGGGGGACCAGGCGGGTTGTCCGTCCGAGCCGAGGCTATTGGTAAGCCGCACCGGGTTGGTGCCGTCGGCGTTCATGACGTAGATCTCGAAATCCCCAGCGTCCCGGTCAGTCGAGAACGCGATCTTGGTGCCGTCCGGCGACCAAACGGGCTGGATCTCGCTCGAGAGGTCCGACGTCAGCTGGGTCAGTCCGGTGCCGTCGGCGTTGATCACGAAGATGTTGTAGTTGACAGAGTCGCCGGCAAGATGGATCCGGTCGGACTGGAAGGCGATCTTCTTGCCGTCCGGCGACCAGTCGGCCCACAGGTCGTTGGCCAGGCTGGCGTCCAGCTGGGCTACCGCGGTGCCGTTCGGATTCATCAGATACACGTCCCACTGGCCGAGATTGCGGTTGGTGGAGAAGGCCAGTCGGCCGGCACCGCTGGCAGGGCCAGTCGGGAGCTCGTCTTTGCTGCAGGCTGCGAGCGTGGCTACGAGGAGCACGGACCAGGCTGTCTTCATGCATCCTCCCGGGGGGTGCGTCGCAAATTGCTTCAGCGGGAGCGTCTCGGAAAGAGGGCGGACGACCCGGCCTCCGGCCGGCTCTCTTGCGGGCCCTCGGCGCGGGCATCACTATTGGAGAGACAGTCGTCTCCCGAATCGGCTCCGTCACGAGGAGGAACGGCATGACTGATCTGTCCGTTCGCTGCGTTCAACGCCTCCAGCGTAACATCATCATCCCCGGTCGATGTAGTCGGTAGGCCGACCCGCGTTTCGGCAGCGCGGCCACCCGGTCGTTCGACCGGCGGGCGCGACTGCCCGTTCCGGTTTCACGATGCACCTGGGAACTCCAATCGTGAGGGACCCGACTATGCGATTTACCAGTGGTAATGCCAGGCGCAGCGTCACTTCGCTGCTGGCCGCCGTGCTGCTGGTCGGACTAACCAGTACGGGGTGGGCGCAGCAGGGAACGATCACCGGCGTCGTCACCGAGCAGCTGAACAATTCGCCCGTGCCGGGCGCCCGCGTGCTGCTCGGCACCACCAACCGCACCGCCGTGACTAACACGAGCGGGCGTTACAACATGCTGGCGGTGCCCGCGGGCTCCTACGAGCTGCGCGTCATCGCGGTGGGCTTCGGGAGCAAGCGCAGCCCGGTCGTGGTCGAAGCTGGCGCCTCGGCGACGGTCGACTTCGCGCTGTCGCGCGCCGTCATCACGCTGGACGAGGTCGTGGCCAGCGCGACGGGCGCCGAGCAGCGCGCCCGGGAAATCGGCAACTCGAGCGTCAACATCGATCTGACCCAGGTGAAGGCAACCCAGACGACCTCGAACTTCGCCGACGCGCTCTCCGGGCGCGCGGGCGGCGTCCAGGTCTTGCAGGCGGGTGGCACCGTCGGCACGGGCACGCGGGTGCGCATCCGCGGCCAGAGCAGTCTGTCGCTCACCAACGAGCCTGCCTTCTACATCGACGGCATCCGTGTGGAAAGCAGCAACACGTCGCTGTCGGTGGGGACCGGCGGACAGGCGCCCTCGCGCATCAACGATCTCAATCCCGAGGACATCGCCAACATCGAGATCGTGAAGGGGCCGTCCGCGAGCACCTTGTACGGCACCCAGGCGGCCAACGGGGTCGTTCGCATTACGACGAAGCGCGGTCTGGCAGGCCACGCGCGCTGGCGGATCTACTCCGAGGGCGGCGTCCTGGACGACAAGAACCAATATCCGATCAACTACTACAGCTGGGGCCACACGGCCGCGGCGCCCACCACGCCCAGGCAGTGCACGCTGCTGCAGTCGGTGGCGGCAACGAACCCTTGCATCATCGACAGCCTCACCTCGTACAACATCCTGATGGATCCGGCCCAGACACCGATCGGCACGGGGTACCGCGGACAAGGCGGAATTCAGGTGTCGGGTGGGAGCGACCAGGTGCAGTTCTACGCATCGGGAGACTATCAGGACGAGCTCGGCGTGTACCGGCTCCCCGGGGTCGAATATACGCGGCTCACCACCGCCCTGGGCGGAGTCGCGCCAGCGTATGAGGTATACCGGCCCAACGAGCTGAAGCAAACGAGCCTGCGCTCCAACGTGCACGTCGTCGCGATGCCGCAGCTGGATTTCCAGGGGAACGTCGGCATCGTAGAGAGCCGCGGCCGGCTGCCACAGAACGACAACAACGTCACCGGCTTCCTGCCGAGCGGCCTGTTCGGACGCGGACAGCAGGGCTCGCCGGCGGCGTGGGGCTTCTTCCTCCCCGGTGACGTGTTCCAGATCCTCACGGAGCAGGATATCAACCGCATCACCGGGAGCCTCTCCGGCAACTGGCGGCCCACGACGTACCTGACCGCCCGCGCCAGCTTGGGCATCGACTACACCGGGCGCACCGACCAACAATTCCAGCAGCGCGGCCAGGGGACGAACTTCTCCAACTTCCGGCAAGGCCGCCGCACCGACAACCGCTTCAACATTTTCCACTATACGGCGGACTTGGGCGGGACCGCGTCGTTCAGCCTGAACCCGACCGTCACGTCGAAAACCTCGGTCGGCGTGCAATTCTTGAAGGACAACTTCTTCGGCGTCCTGGCGAACGGGAGCGTCTTGCCCCCCGGGGGCCAGGCGATCACGGGAGCTGCGATCCGCACGGCGAGCGAGAACACCAATATCTTCGTCACGATCGGCACTTACGCCGAGCAGCAGTTCGGCTGGCGGGACCGGGTGTTCGTGACCGGCGGCTTGCGGAACGACCGCAACAGCGCCTTCGGGAGCCAGTCGCGCTCGGTCGTCTATCCCAAGGTGCAAGGCTCGTGGGTTCTGTCGGACGAGGACTTCTTCCCGCGCAGCCTGCCGGTGAGCAACCTGAAGCTGCGCTTCGCCTATGGGGCCTCAGGCCAGCAGCCCGGGACGACGGACGCGCTGCTCTTCTACGCCGCGCAGACGGCGACGGTTTTTTCAGGGACGAGCGCGAGCGACGTGCCGGGGATCGACCTCACGGCGTTCGGCAACAGCGCCCTCAAGCCGGAGCGGTCGACGGAATTCGAGACAGGCTTCGACGCCGGCCTGTTCCACGACGCGGCACGACTCGAGCTGACCTACTACGACAAGCGGACGCACGACGCCCTCATCAGCCGGCGCCTCCCCCCTTCCAACGGGATCGCGACGACGCGGTTCGAGAACGTTGGATCGGTACAGAACCGCGGCCTCGAAGTGCTCCTCAGCGTAACTAAGAATCTGACCCCCGGGGTCGGGGTCGACGCCGCGCTCAGCGTCGCGCGCAATACGAACAAGCTGCTCAGCCTCGGGAAAGGCATCCCGACCATCGTGAGCGGGGAGATTCGGGACAGCGTCGGGTTCCCACTGTTCGGGTTCTGGGACCGGCCGATCCTGAGCTTCAACGACGCCAACCACAACGGCATCATCGAGGTCAACGAGGTCACCGTCGACAGCCTCGCGCGGTACCTCGGGTCCTCCATTCCGAAGACCACTATCACCCTCAATGCCGGCGTCACGATGTTCCACAACCGGATCCGCCTCGGCGGCCAGCTCGACTACCGCGGGGATTGGAAGGCCTACAACCTGACCGAGCGGTTCCGCTGCGTGGGCGTGGGGTTCAACTGCAACGCGGTCAACAACCCCAAGGCGTCCCTGGCCGATCAGGCGCGGGCCGTGGCGGCGGGCAGCTCCCTGTACGGGTTCACGCAGGCGGGCTACATCGAGAACGGCACCTTCCTGAAGCTCCGGGAGGCGTCGCTCACCTACTATGCGCCCGACGCCTGGGCCAATGCGGTGCACGCCACTTCGATGCAGATCTCCCTCACCGGGCGGAACCTGCTGAAGTGGACGAACTACGACGGCATCGACCCGGAGCTGAACGGCAACGGCCAGAACGACATCCCGGACGACTTCCTCACGGCGCCACCGATCCGCACGTTCGCCGTGCGCGTGACGTTGGGCTTTTAAGGGGGCGACCGATGAGAACCTCATACGCAGGAGCACCGACCATGAAGGCCCATCGTCTCGGCGTTGCGCTCGTCGCGGTGGCCCTAGCGGCGTGCAACAGCGCCCTGGACGTCAAGACCCCGGACGTCATCAATCCTGGATCCATCAACAACCCCGACGGTGCCGTGGCGGCCTACAACGGCGGCATTGGCGACTTCGCATTCGCCAACGACGGCGACAACGGAGGCACCGAGGGACAGATTCTCGTCTCGGGAGTGATGTCGGACGAATATACCGACGTCGAGACGTTCCCGACGCGCATCGAGTACGATTCTCGCTCTATCAACACGAACAACGGCACGCTGACCACTGTGTTCTTCAACCTGCAGAAGGCGCGCGTCGCGCTGGAGGGTGCTGCTTCCGCCCTCCAGCAGTACGCTCCCACGCCGAGCTCCCGGGTCGGGGAGATGCTGGCGCTCTCGGG
>CAZXKD010000068.1:7312-14060 GCA_964641215.1 uncultured Gemmatimonadaceae bacterium | reverse complement strand
ACTCCCGCGAACGGTGTCCCGCTTGTGCCGCCCGTTGCGACAGGGCAGCGCGGTGACGCCGTGACCGCGGCCGCCGGCTGAGGGGGGGGGGCGGGCGCCGCGACGGCAGCGGGCTCGACCTGTGCGAGTGAGGTGCGTCCCCTCCCCCCACCCCCCCCGCCCCCTGCCCCTCCTTCATCCTCCACTCCCCCGACCCCGCCGTCCGAGTCGCCGAACACCGAGTCAAGGGAGATCGAATCGGGCGCGGGGCGCGTGGGCGCGCCGGGTGACGACTCCTCCACCGCCCCACCACGTTCCGTCCCGGCGAAGGCGCTGTCGAGCGTGCCCCTCACGGTGAGCACACTCCTCAGGAACGCGCCCACTGACTGGCCGCTCTTCGCCTTCTTTCGGGAGAGCTCGTTCACCTTGGCCCGCAGCCGTGCGTCCCCCGGACGCCGCGCCAGCAGCGCCTCGAAGACTCGCAGCGCGTCTTCGCGGTGGCCCTGCTTCAAGTACAGCTCGGCCATCGTCTCCGTCACCACCGGCTCGAGATTCGCGAGGGCCGCCGGGTCGGCTGCTCCGTCGTCGTCGGAGGAGGCCACCGCCGCCGGAACCGGGGCGGGCGGAGACGGAGGGACGGGAGTCGCGCGGCGTGGCTTGGCCACCTGGGTGGCAGCAGATGGCTTGGGCGGCGGGGGCGGCGGGGGCGGCGGCGGCGGCGGCGGCGCAGCACGAGGCGCGACGTCTTCGGGCATGATCAGCGGCAGGTCGACCTTGGGCAGGTCCTCCATGATATCCGGCAGGTCCAGCGGCGGAGGGCTCGTCGCGTCATCCTGCCGATCGACCTTGAACATGCCGCTGCCCTCATACTGCGTCCGGGCCAGTCCCTCGAGCGGCGCGGCGTCCGACCTGAGCTCGACGTCCTCCTGGACCTCGATCCCCTCCGCCCGAGCGATCTGCTGCGCCGCGGCGTTGAGGTCGATCGTGCCGTCGAAGGGCTCGACGTCTTTGGACGGCGCCGCGGTCGTCGGCACAGTCGCGTTAGGAGGCGACGCCTGCTCCACAACGAAGTCGGGCTTCCCCATCGCCGCCGTCGCGGCCTCGGCCAGGGCCGTGGGCTGCAGGCCGGCCGGTGGCGCCGCAGCCGGCACCACCGTCCGTGCGTTGGCCGCTTTCGGCCTCGCCTTGCTGAGGGCTTCGGCCGCGTCCCCGTTCATCGGATCGGCCGCCAGCAACCGTGTGAGCCATTCGATTTCTTGCTCGAACCGCTTGTTGCGATCCGCGATCTCGGCCAGCACCTTGAGCGCGAGGATATTCTCCTTGTCGAGAGCCAGGATCTTGCGGAACACTTCCTCGGCTCCGGGGTCGTCTTTCTTGTCGATGAGGCAGCGACCGTAGACGATGTGGGCGCTGACGTAATCGGGGTGGCGCTCGAGCCCGCTCTTGCAGAGATCGATGGCTCTATCTAGTTCTCCTGCTTTACGATAGGCGTCCGCGAGAGGGGCGAAATTGCGCCCTTTGGGATTCTCAAGCCAGCGACGCTCCAGCTTCTCGATCTCACTAGTGTAGGGCACGGCCTAAGTCTATGTGGGAATTGGACGAAGATAGTGTTCGCCAGGTGTCGCTGTCAATCATTCGGCGCCGTCGTTGCTTGAGTTTCCTTGTTGTCGTTCTTAGACTTATGCCCCCTCGACCCCCCTTCTGACGGAGACCAGGTCCCGATGCTGCGCGCCATGCGGGAGAATACCAAGTGGATCTTCTACATCCTCGCCGTCACCTTCGTCGGCTGGCTGGTATTCGACGTGGGGATGGGCATCACCGGACGCGGCCAGTATGGCGGTGCGGACGTCGTGCTCAAGATCAACGGCGACGCGATTCACGTCCCCCAGTATCAGGCCGCGCTGCAGGCGGCCTACGAGCAGGCCCGCCAGCGCAACGGTCTCGCGACCCTCACCCGCGAGGACGAGAAGCAGATACAGGATGAGGTCGTGACCCAGCTCATCCAGGGCGTGCTGCTCAGTCAGGAGACGCGCCGGCTGGGGATCACGGTGAGCGACGAGGAGCTCATCGAGGCGGCGCGGACGAGCCCGCCGCCCGAAATCATGCGTGCACCCAATTTCCAGACCAACGGCCAGTTCGACATTACCAAGTGGCAGCGCTTCCTGGCGGCCGGGACGGCTCCCGAATTCCTGGCGCAGCTCGAGGCGCGGTATCGCGAGCAGATCCCTCAAGTGAAGCTGGCCGAATACTTGACGGTCGACGTGTACGTGCCGGACGCGAAGCTCTGGCGGGTGTTCCGGGACCAGCACGATTCGGTGAAGATCGCACTCCTCGCGGTGCGCCCGCAGGCGATTGACGATACGCTCGCGCCCATCTCCGACGCGGAGCTGCAGAGCTACTTTGCCGCGCACCGGGACGACTTCAAACGTCCCGGTGTCGCGTTCCTGAGCTTCGTAGCGCAACCGCGGTCGCCCGACGCGGCCGACACGGCGGCCGCGCTCGCGCGGGTCCGACGCTTGCGGGCCGAGATCGCGGCGGGCGGTCCCGCCAAGTTCGCGGAGGTGGCCAAGCGGGAGTCCGCGGATTCCGGCAGCGGCTCGAAGGGGGGCGATCTCGGCTGGATCAAGCGGAACCAGACGGGCTACGACCCCCGCTTTCTGGCGGGGCTGAGGCCGCTGCGGCCGGGCCAGCTCTCCCAGCCGATCCTGTCCTCGTTCGGCTACCATCTGATCCGGGTGGACGACGCCAAAGGCGATTCGAGCCACGTACGCCACCTGCTGACTCCCATCGAGCTGCAAGGCCCGCACCGCGACTATGTCGAGGCGCGCGCCGACACGCTGGAGCGAATGGCCGCCGAGCACGAGGGCGGCGGGGCGTTGGACAGCGCCGCCGGCCACCTACAGCTCCCGGTGGGTCGGGCTCCCAAGCTCGTGGACGGCGATCGCGTCACGCTGGGCCGGTACGTGATTCCCGACGTCAGCGTGTGGGCATTCGAGGCGAAGGTGGGCGAGACGAGCCCGCTGATCGAAGGCGAGGTGGCCTTCTACGTCTTCCGGCTCGATTCCCTGATCCCGGCGGGCGTGCCGCCGCTCGGATACGTGCGGGACCAGGTGCTGTACGCGGCCCGGCTGGAGAAGAAGAAGGCGATCGCCCAGCAGCGGGCGCAGCAGATCGCCGCGGCGCTCGGGTCTACGCCCGACCTCGCGCGCACGGGCGCGACGCACAGCTGGCCGGTCAGCACCCTCGGTCCCTTCACGCGGATCGCCCCGCCACCGCCGCTGCAACGCGAGCCGCTCGTGGTCGGGACGGCGTTCGGGTTGCGGGTGGGACAGCGCAGCGGAGTGCTGGCCAGCGAGGGCGGCTTCTTCATCGTCGAAACCCTGTGGCGCAAGCTGGCCGACTCGACGGCCTGGCTCAACCAGCGCGACCAGCAGCGGGCCAGTCTGATGGATCCGGTGCGCCAGGCGCGAGTGCAGGGGTTTCTCGCCGGCCTGCGCCAGCAGGCGAAGATCCTTGACCGGCGCAAGGAGCTGTTCCGGCCCCAGAACGCGACCGCCGGCAGTTAGCCGGCGGCGTCCGCTACTCGAGGAGTCGTCGCGGCGGCGTCGCCGCCGCGGGCGGGGGGGAGGAGGGGGGCGGCTCCGGCCCTGTGTTCACCACGTCGCGAGCCTCGTTCCAGGCCCGCTTGAACTCGCGCAGTCCCTTCCCCACCGCTTTGCCCGCCTCCGGCAGCCCGTGCGCGCCGAACACCAGCAGGCCGATCACCAGGAGGATGACCAGCTCGCCGATGCTCAGATTGCCCAGGCCCATCGTGCTCCCTCCTCTCGTTACTCGCTGAGGCGCTTGGGCTCACCACCGCTCGTCGAGGCCGGCGGCTGGAAGCTGCGCGGCTCGCCCGGCGGTGGCGGTGTGGAGGGCGGCGCCTCCGCATCCTTGAGACTGCGCTTGAACTCCTTGATCCCTTGTCCGATCGACGCCCCGATCTCGGGGATGCGCCGCGCCCCGAAGACCAGGACGAGCACGAGCAGCAGAATCAGGATATGAACGAAAGACAGACCCTCGAACATAGACGCCTCGCTAGAAGAGCGACCGGGCGACGAAATAAGCGATCGCCACCCCCACGACCGACAGCAACGACACGTCGAGCCCGATCGGGCCCAGCGTCACCGACACCACCAGCAGGTCGAGATGCACCGGGCCCAGCGTCGGTGTCACGGCCGTGGTGAAAAACTCCTTCGCCGCGCCCTGCGGCAGGAAGCGCCGCAGCAGCGCGTGGAGGAAGCCGCCGAGCACGAAGCCCGCGGCGAGCACCCCCAGGTAAAATAGCGGCCGTCGCGGTCCGTGCGCCACGGCTCAGCTGTGCCGTTCAACGGCGTACGCGATGCTGTCCCGCAGGGCGTCGCGCGCGGGCGTGGACGGCAGGATCTCGAGCTCCGCCTCGGCCTGCTCCGCGAACTCCTGGGCGCGGTGCCGCGCGTATTCCAGCCCTTCGGCGACCTCCACCGCCCGGATCACATCGGCCACCAGCTCGTCGGGCGGGTCCGGCGACGCCATCAGCCGCTCCACCAGCCGCCGGTCCGCGGCGGGCATCCGCCCCAGGGCGGCGATCAGCGGCAGCGTCACCTTGTGCTCCTTGAGATCGAGCCCCGAAGGCTTGCCGGTGACGGCCTGCGGCTGGGTGTAGTCGAGCAAGTCGTCGGTGATCTGGAAGGCCATGCCGAGGGACATCCCGAACCGGCCGAGCGCCTCGCGGCGGCCGCGCGCGGCGCGCAACGCCCCGACCTCGCACGCCCCCGAGAGCAGCGAAGCGGTCTTGGCGCGGATGAGAGCGTCGTATTGCGCCTCGTCGTAGGCGAGCTTGTCGTGAGCCTCGAGCTGCCGCATCTCGCCCACGGTCATCTCGTTGGTGACGCGGGCGAAGACCCGCAGGGGCTCGAGGTCTTCGAGGCCGACGAGCTCGATGATCGCGCGGGAGTAGAGGTAGTCTCCCATGATCACCGCGACCTGGTGCGAGAACAGCGCGTTGATGGTCGGCATGCCCCGGCGCAGCGCCGAGTGGTCGACCGAGTCGTCGTGCACCAGCGTCGCGAGGTGAATCAGCTCGACCACCGCGGCCAGCGTCACGGCGCGGAGCGGTGGGGTGTCCTCCCCGCCCGCTGCCTGATGACTGAGCAGCAGCAGGGTGGGGCGAAACAGCTTGCCCTTCATCCGCAGCAGGTGCGTGTTGACGTCGGCGATGATCGGGAAGTCGGCGGCGATGATGCGGCTCAGCTCGTCGGCCACCCGCTCGAGAGGCGCGGCCACCGGCCGCTGGATGTCGCGCAGGGCGACGGGCGCGACCTGCTGGCTCACGTCACTTGGCCTTGGCGAGGGCTTTCACGCGCTCGCTCACGTCCATGAACCGGATGTCCACGGCGAAGACGCGTCCGTAGAGCTCCTTGGCTTCGGCCTTGCGGCCCTGATCCTCGAGCGAACGGCCCAACCAGTAGAGGACGCCGAGACGCTCCTGGTCGCCGGACGCCGGCAGCTCCAGGCCGCGCCGCAGGATCGATTCCGCAACGCCGAACGCGCCTTTCGCGAAGAAACACACCCCCAACGCCTCCGAGGTGCGCAGCTTCCCCTCCGGGGCGCGCAGCGCTTTTTGGAACTCGGCGATGGCCTCGTCCAGCAGGCCCATCTCCTTGAAGGCGACGCCCAGGTCGTAGTGCGACTGGAAGTCCGTCTCGTCGATGTTCTCGTCGATCCCCTGCTTGAACCGGGCCAGCATGTCGTGGAAGTCCTGCTCCTCGTCGCCTGTGGGCTCCTCGTCTTGCACCTTCATGCGCGTGTCGCGCGGGGGCTCCTCCTCCTCGAGAATCATCGCCCCCAGATCCACGAAGTCCGCCTCGGGCGCGGCCGTGTCGCGCACCGTCATCTTCGCGTCCTTCGCCTTGACCCGCTTGTCCGGCTTGTCGGCCGGCACGGCGGGCGGCGGCGACAGCATCGCCAGGGCCGCCTTGGCGCGCTCGTTGGTGCGGTCGTGCTCTACCACCCGCTCGTAGACGGCGCGCGCCTTCTCCGGGAGATCGCTGCGCAACAGGGTGTCCGCGAGCTCGAGGTAGGCGTCGACCAGCTTGGCCTTGTCGCCCGCGTTGAAGGCCAGCTCCACCTGTTTCTGGCGGTGCCGGACGCTGTTGGGATCGAGGCGCAGGATCTCCTCCACCAGGTCCTGGGCTTCCCGAAAGTTCTCGGCCGTCTCGAAGCCGTTCACCGCGATATCCAGCTCCTCGACGCCGCGCTCGCGCTCCCCCGCCTCGATCAGCGCCTCCCCCAGCGTCTGGTGCGCTTCCGCATCGTCCGGGTTCTCGGCGACGCGCCCCTCCAGCTCCTCGATGGTCGGTGCCGCGGGCGTCTCCTCAATGCTGGAGAACACCAACGAGCCGGTCGAGCCGCCCTGGTTGATGATGCCGTCGACGCCCAGGTCGATATAGGCCGACTTCCGGCCGCCTTCGACGATGGAGCCATCGTCCTCGGTCTGTACCCACTTGGGGTGCGCACGTGGCTCATCGACCCTCAGCGGCTCGTCGTCCACCTCGGGGACGCCCTGGGCCGTCGCCGCCTCGAAATCCGGCTCGAGCTCGAGCGGCGGAATCTCCACCACCGTCTTCCGCTTGCCGAAGGAGGGTTTAGGAGAGGGGGTAGGTGGGGGGGGGGCTGCCGGCGCCTTCGGCGCGCCGGCCGGCCGCTTGGCCACCACCGGGCGCACCTGGTGCCGCCCGCCGCTTTCTCC
>CAZXKD010000068.1:0-7302 GCA_964641215.1 uncultured Gemmatimonadaceae bacterium | reverse complement strand
CGGTTGGTCCCACCTGGGGGTGGCGACGTGGCTATTCGCCCCGCAGCGGCTCGTCGTCCCCCCCGGGGCCGCCCTCGGCCGCCGCCGCCTCGAAATCCGGCTCGGGCTGCGGCGGCGGATTCCCCCCCCCCGTCCTCCGCTTGCCGAGGGGGGTTTTAGGGGGGGGGGGTGGGGGGGGGGGGCTGCCGGCGCCTTCGGCGCCGCGGCCGGCCGCTTGGGCACGACCGGCTGCACCCGTGGCCCGCTCGGCCGCTTGGGCGGGACCGGCTGCACCTTCGGCATCGCCGTCGGGCCCCGGGCGGGCGGAGGAGGAGGCGGTTTCGCCGGCTGCGGCGGCTCCTCCGGCTCGAACCCCTCGCCCATCAACGGCCCGGTCTCCACCTCGGCATCCGCGGGCACCGTCGGCTCGAGCTCGGCGATCGGCTCGAGATCAGCGACGGGCTCCTCGTCGCGGATCGAAGGGGCCTGGAGCGAGCCATCGCGCACGGCTGCGAAGTCGGCGCCCGTCGTCTGCAAGCCCTCCAGCATGCCACCCTCGACGGCCTCGGGCTCCGACCCCTCCGTCATGCTCGTGGTCTCGATCTCGAGCGATGGATCGGGCTCTGGCGTGACGGGCTCGAGGAGCGAGGCGGGCGCCGGCGTCGCCGGTGGCCGGGCCGGCGGGAACATGGGAGCGCGCACCGGCTTGTTGGTGCGAGACGGCTCGTCCAGATCCAGGAAGACGAGGCTCGAGGTCTTGCGTTTGGGGTCACCCTTCCTCTCCGGCAGGGTCGGGGCCGCCGCCACGCTGCCCCGGTGGGAGGGCATGCCGGACGACGGGCGCCGCGGCTCCTCCCCATACATCTTGAGATGCTCGGCGAGGATCTCACGGAGGTGGTCGCTTTCGGGCGAGATGTCCGTGAACTCCTTCAGCGCGGCGAAGGCCTGCTGGATCTTCCCGGCCCGCTGCATCCGTTCGGCGTACTCGACGAAATTCTGCTTGGCCTCGCCGATGAAACCCTTGGCGGCGTACAGCTTGGCGAGCTTCAGGTAGGTCGTCTGCCGGCCCGGCGCGTTGCGCAGGACCTTGTTGCACATCGCGATCGCGTTGTTGTGAAAGCCCAGCTCGGCGTACTGGTCGACCGCCCGATCGTAGGAGTCCGCCGCCTGGGCGGGGTCCTTGATCTTCAGGTAGAGATCGCCGATACGGTTGTAGATCGAGAGGTCGGGGTTAGGATCGCCCTCTTCGTCCTGAGCCTTCAGGGCCTCATGCCAAGCCTCGATCGCCCCCTTGGGGTCCCTCGCCTCCAGGGCTTTGGCTTTGTCCTTGAGCTTCTCGAGTTTGGACATGGGCACTCAAAGATACCGGGGCCGGAAGGTGGGGACAAGCCAAACCTCCTGTCCACACGGCGGTTACGAGACTCGTCCCCACCCAGTACGCGATCTCCCGCCACTCGGCCACGTTGCACGCGACGAGATCGGCCGCGAAGCCGGGCGCGATTTGCCCCCGGTCCGCGGCGAGTCCCAAGGCGGCTGCGGCGTTGACCGTGACCGCAGTCACGGCTTCGGCGTGGCGCAATCCCAGCTGGGACACGCCCATGGCCATGACGTACGACAGACTCACGGTCGGCGACGTCCCGGGGTTGAAGTCCGTGGCCAGCGCGACAGCCGCGCCCGCGTCGATCAGTCGCCGGGCGGGCGCCTGCCGCGTCCTTCCCAGAAAGAGCATCGTCGCCGGAAGCAGCACCGCCACGGTGTCACTGGTGGCGAGTGCGTGGATGCCCCGCTCCGACACCGCGGCGAGGTGGTCGGCGCTGAGCGCGCCGAGCTCGACGGCGAGCTCGGCTCCACCCACCCCCTCGAGCTCGTCGGCGTGGAGTTTGAGCGCCATGCCGTGCCGCCGGGCGGCCAGCAGAATCTCGCGCGACTCGGCGACGGTGAACACCCCGGGCTCGCAGAACACGTCACAACACCGGGCGAGACCTTCCCGCGCGATCGCGGGCAGCATCTCATCACGCAGCAGCCGCACGTACTCCGCGCGGCGCGCGCGATGCTCGGGCGGCACCTCATGAGCGCCGAGGAACGTCGGTACGAGATTGAGCCGCTCCTCCGCCGCCAGCGTGCGCACGACGCGCAGCTGCTTGCGCTCGGTCTCGAGATCCAGGCCGTAGCCCGACTTCACCTCGATGGTCGTGCTGCCGTGGGCGCGCAGCGCGAGCAGCCGGGCCCGGGTGAGCTCCCGCAGATCGGCTTCGCTGCGGCCACGGGTGTCGCGGACCGATTGCAGGATCCCGCCGCCGGCGGCGGCAATCGCCTGGTAGTCCTCGCCCAGCGCCCGGCGCTGGTGATCGTCGAGCCGTGGCATGCCGAACACGGCGTGGGTGTGACAATCGATGAATCCCGGCAGGAGGACGCCCTCGACTTCTTCGACCACGGCGTCCCCGCTCCCCTGGGACGGGCGGCGCAGTTCCCGGTACGGGCCGACGGCGGCGACGCGGCCGCCCTCGATTCGCACCGCGGCATCGCTGAGGACTTCGATCTCGGCCAGCTCACGCCCCCGGCGGGCACGCGCCGGACCGCGGCAGGTGACGACCTGCCGGGCTCCGACGAGCAGGGTACTCAGTCGGCGGCCTCGCGCATCGGGAGGCGGAGGCCGTGGCGGCGCGCGGCCTCGAGGGCCTCGGGGTAGCCCGCGTCGGCGTGACGCGCCACGCCGCTGCCGGGGTCGTTGGTGAGGACGCGCTCGAGCCGGCGGCGGGCGGCGGGCGATCCGTCGGCGACGCTGACCTGGCCGGCGTGCAGCGAGTTGCCGATCCCCACACCGCCCCCGTGATGGAACGACACCCACGCGGCGCCCGAGGCGGTGTTCAGCAGGGCGTTGAGGATCGCCCAATCGGCGATGGCGTCGGACCCGTCGCGCATTCCCTCGGTCTCCCGGAACGGGGAGGCCACCGAGCCGGTATCGAGGTGGTCGCGACCGATCACGATCGGAGCGGCCAACCGGCCGGCGGCGACAAGGTCGTTCAACGCCACGCCGAAACGCGCGCGCTCCCCCTGGCCCAACCAACAGATGCGCGCCGGCAGTCCCTGGAACGCCACCCGCTCGCGCGCCAGGGTGATCCAGCGCCGCAAGTGGGCATCGTCGGGAAACAGCTCGAGCACCAGTTGGTCGGTGCGATGGAGGTCGGCCGGATCCCCGGACAGCGCCACCCAGCGGAACGGCCCCTTCCCCTCGCAGAACAACGGCCGGAGGTATTCGGGCACGAAGCCGGGGATCTCGAACGCCGCGGCGACACCGGCGTCGCGCGCCTCGGCACGGATGTTGTTGCCGTAGTCGAACGTCACTGCCCCCCTGCGTTTCAGGTCGAGCATCGCCTGCACGTGGACCGCGATGCTGGCCCGCGCCCGTTGCACGTACTCCTCGGGGTCGCGCTGACGCAGCGCCAGCGCGTCAGCCAAGGGCAGGCCGGCGGGCACGTAGCCGTTCAGGGTGTCGTGCGCCGAGGTCTGGTCGGTCAGGACGTCGGGAGCGAAGCCGCGGCGCGCCAGGGCGGGCAGGACGTCGGCGCAGTTGCCGATGAGGCCCACGGAGAGCGCCGCGGCGCGCCGCCGGGCGTCTTCACACCAGGCCACGGCTTCCTCCAGCGAAGCCGTGGCCTTGTCCAGGTAGCGGGTCTCGAGGCGGCGCTGCACCCGGGCCGGGTCCACCTCGACGACCAGGCACACGGCCTCGTGCATCGTCGCCGCGAGGGGCTGGGCGCCCCCCATGCCGCCCAACCCCCCGCTCAGCACGAGGCGACCCTTCAAGCTGCCGCCGAAATGCCGGCGCGCCACCGCGCCGAAGGTCTCGTAGGTCCCCTGCAGAATCCCTTGCGTCCCGATGTAGATCCACGAGCCGGCCGTCATCTGGCCGTACATGATCAGGCCCTGCCGCTCGAGCTCGCGAAACACGGCCCACGTGGCCCAGCGGCCCACCAGGTTGGCGTTGGCAATCAGCACGCGGGGTGCGTCGGGATGCGTCGTAAACACGCCCACCGGCTTCCCCGACTGCACCAGCAGCGTCTCGTCGTCGGCCAGGGTGAGGAGGGTGCGGCAGATGGCGTCGAAGCAGGCCCAGTTGCGTGCCGCCTTCCCGGTCCCCCCGTAGACCACCAGGTCCTGGGGGCGCTCGGCGACATCGGGATCCAGGTTGTTCATCAGCATGCGCAGCGCGGCCTCTTGGATCCAGCCCTTGCACGTTCGGTTCGGACCCCGAGGGGCACGCACGGTTCGAGGAGCGGTCACGGTTCCCGGTCCTGGGGATCGAACCTTCCGGCCCGCACCCCGGCGGCCACCCGCTCGATGTCGCCGCTCATGGGGCGGTCTTCCTCCAGGGCCGGGACTTCGCGCCGCACCGCCGCGTAGGTGCGGCCGACCCCCCGGCCCGGCGCCAGAGGCTTCAAGAACTCGAGCCCTTGCGCGCCGGCGAGCAGCTCGATCGCCACGATCCGGGCGGCATTGGCGACAATACGGTCGGCCTTCCAGGCCGCGCTCATCCCCATCGGCACGACGTCTTCCTGGTTGCCCTCGGTGGGCACCGACTGCACGCTGGCGGGCGTCGCCAGCACCCGGCAATCGGCGACCAGCGCCGCCGCCGAGATCTGCGCCGACATGAACCCCGATTCGAGGCCCGGCTGCTTCGACAGGAAGGCCGGCAGGCCGGACGACAGATCGGGGTTCACTACCCGCTCGAGGCGGCGCTCGGCGAGCCCCGCCAACGTCGTGAGGGCGATCCCCAGCACGTCGAGCGCCAGGGCGATGGGTTGGCCGTGGAAGTTGCCGCCCGAGAGGACCTCCTCTCCGAAGACGAGGGGATTGTCCGTGGCCGCGTTCAGCTCGGTCGTGACTAGCCGCTCGACAAACGCGATCGCCTCGCCCACGGCGCCGAGGATCTGGGGCGAGCAGCGCAGCGAGTAGGCGTCCTGCACCCGCGGGTCGTGCTCGCGATGCGACTCCCGGATGGCGCTGTCCGCCAACAGCTCACTCAGCAGGGCGGCCGAGCGACGCTGGAAGGGGTGAGGCCGCGCCTCGTGGATGCGGGGATCGAACGGCACCGGCGTCCCCCGGACCGCCTCGAGGCTCATCGCGGCCGCTGCGTGCGCGGCGCGCCACACCACCCAGGCGTCATGGACCAGCAGCGCCGCGAGCCCCGTCTGGGCCTGCGTCCCGTTGATGAAGGCGAGCCCTTCCTTCGCCTCGAGGGTGACCGGGGTCAATCCGGCGGCCCGCAGCCTAGAGCCGTCCTCCCCCTCCCCGATCATCGCCAGCGCCAGATGCGCGAGCGGGGCCAGGTCACCGGAAGCGCCGACGCTGCCCTGCGACGGCACGACCGGATGGATCCCCCGGTTCAGCATCGTCACGATCAGCACCGGCAGCGCGGGGCGCACGCCGCTCGTTCCCAGCAGCAGCACGTTGGCGCGCAGCAGCATCATCGCGCGGACGGCATCCACGGCCAGCGGCTCGCCCACGCCGGACGAGTGACTGCGGATCAGGTTGCGCTGCAGCCGTCCCAGCTCGACGGGGGGGATCCGCACGTGGGCCAGCTTCCCGAACCCCGTGGTGACGCCATAGATGGTGTCGCCCCGGGCGAGGGCGGCCTCGACCGCCCGCCGCGAGGTGGCGAGCCCGGCCAGGGCGGGGGGGGCGATCTCCACCGTCGCGCGCTGTCGAGCCACGGCGATGACGTCGGCGATGGAGAGGGAGCGGCCGTCCAGCCTGATCGCGGATGACATGCCGGAGGGAAACTACGTCCGGAAGCGAACTGTTGCCAAGTCAGGCGCGCAGGCGCCTGGAATGCGGGATAGCGGGATGGGCGATGCGGGATGCGTGTATCACCGACGCATCTCGCATCTCGCTTCCCGCATCCCGGCTCTAAGCCCCTGAGCGCCTTACCGCGCTCCTGTAACTACGATTCCCCCCGTGCCCGACGTTGTCGGCAAGCCACCCCGCAACTGCAGCTCCGGGTTTCCCTGATCGGTTTGGAAGCTCCAGTCGAAGATCAGGTAGCTGCGTCCGACGTGGGTGACACGCAGCGCCCCGTAGCGCAGCGTCTGTCCCTCCACGATCTGGAACACGTAGCCGTACTCGGGGACGGCCTGGAACATGTTGCGGGAGTACCCGCTCGCTGGCGCGAAGTCGATGTCCGTCAAATCGCCGATCGGCGCATTGGCGTAGAGCTGCATGCTGGTCCCCGTGAACTCGGGCACCAGCCACAGGGTCGAATCGGTAGGGTCGCGATACACCCAGAAGTCGATGTCGGTGCGGGCGCCGTTCTGCACCAGGCCGAGCTCGGAGGACTGGGCGAGGCCGTCGCCGTTGAGATCGTCCCAGAAGCGGAAGCCGGAGTGGGCGCTGTCCGCCTGGTACGCCCACACGAGCACGTTGCGCGCGTCGGGGCGGGGCGTGTCCTGGCGCAGCGGCGACCGCGGGCTCTCGGAGCCGTCGGTGGCGATCGATGTGACGCCGAAGCAGCGCGGCACGCCGTTGGCGAGCGTGCCCACGACAAACTCCGCCGACACCGTCGTTCCCTCGATCGACCAGGTCGTGCCGCACAGTCCGCGGTCGAGGTCGTAGGTGGTGCTGTAGACCCGATACCACTGGAAGCGGCCCGGGTCGCTGGCGAACGCATTGTCCGCCCAGGAGAGGAAGATCGCGCCGTTGAGCGAGATCGAAGTCAGGCTCGCCGGTGCGTCCAGCGGGCCGGAGGAGACGAGCATCTCGTTCGTCTGGCACGCCGCCACGACCACGGCGACCGCCAACAGACTGGAGCGCAGCAAGCGCATAAACGCCTCGGTGAGAGGTTCCACCGAGAGAGCAAAGCACGCGGCGTGCCAGCTGCTAACTAGTCACGCGCCATGCGCTTAGAAGAAAGGACCCTCGACCGACTGTCACCTGTGGAGGACAGGTCGTGAATCGCGCTACGGTCTGGGGAAGGTCTGTTGGTCGTAATCGAACTTGATATCGGGCTGGTCCAGCAGGGACACGTAGAAGTTGAAAGCGAAGTTGCCGTTGGCGCTCTTGGCGAAGGCGAAGCTCGCGTGCCAGCGGTGCAGATCCCGCTCCAGCCGAACGTAGTGTTGACCGAACTGGCGCGTGTCGAGGTCGTAGCTCGTGTTCCAGGACAAGGTCCAGTGCGGTGTGGGACTGAACCCCGTGTTGATGGCCAGCTGTTGGCGGCCCCCGTTTCCCTGCCCTAGGAACGAGGGCGGGAGAACGCCACGGGTCGTGTCGGGCCGCGAGCGGTTGCTCGAGAACTGCACCGACATGTGGAAGCCTCCCCCCCCC
>CAZXKD010000067.1:10768-14154 GCA_964641215.1 uncultured Gemmatimonadaceae bacterium | reverse complement strand
GCCAGCCGGCCGGCAAGGCGCAGGCGCTCGCGGGCGACGTCGCCGTGCTTCCCGTCGTGGACTTCAGACCTGTCATGGCTGCCCCCGCTCACCGCCTCTTGGGAGGACGGGTGGCGGGCCGGACGGCAGGCTGCGGCCACGTGCCCCCTCCAGCCCCCCCCCCCGCACCCCCCACCCCCCCGCTCCCCCCCAGGGTCCCTCCCAGATCGCGGGCGGCGAGGTGCTCGGCGATCAGCTCGGCGACGAAGCGCGCCAGCGTGTCGGGATCGGTGAACACCGCCAGCGTATTGTTCTGCGCCTTGTAGCTGGGGCCGCCCGGCTTGCCCTTCACCACAAAGGTCCCCTCGCCGGACGTGCTCCAGTTCGTGGACCCCTCGAAGCCGACGTTGCCGTCGAGGACGCCGCCCTTCGTGTGGGTGATCTGATGGGTCGCCGACTGACCGGTCACAAAGTGGGCGTTGAACGCGACGGGGTTCTTCGCCACGTCGGAGGCGAGGATCGCCTTCTCGTGGACGCCGCCGGCTTGACTCTTGTCGAGCGTGATCACCGTCGTGATGCTGGGATCGGCCGCGCAGCGCATGCACTCGGCGTTGAGGTCATCGTCATCGTAACCGAACATGTTGAGGTAGATCGAGGTCACGACTCGGCTCAGCAGGTGCTTGAGGATGCCGTGGACGTCGTCGCGGCCGACGTAGAAGAGATGGAAGTCCTTGCTCGCACTGCTCGAGTAAACGCCCTCTCTCGTGTACTGCTCGAGGTCGGTGAGCGTGAAGGTCTGCAGGCTTCCCGGCTTCGCTTTCATGGCTGTCTACGCCTCCTCTGGAGATGCCGCGCGCCCGCTCTGAATGTCGCGCCGCGACTGGCGGTGCCGCAAACGCGCCCCTCAGTGCCGCAAAAACGCCCTTGTCGCGAATTGAGACATGCCGATCTTCGCTGCAACGCGTTCCGGGGTCCGTTCGCTTGAAAATCCAGATCGCACTGAAGCCGCTCGCCGGGTCCGTCAACTACTTCTATGCGTTCGTGAACGGCGCCAAAGTGATCGCCGACGACGGCACCGCGGAGCGCACCTGGAAGGGGGACGCCGCCGGCGCTGAGACGCGGATCAAGGTCCGGGTAACGGGAATCGGTGATGCCCGCTACGAGTTCTCCCTCAGCCTCCCCGACAGGCGGGAGCATCACACCGCGGTCCACTCCCTCGAGGACGGGTACGATGAGTTCGAGCTCCGGGTATAGAGCGATGGCCGCCGCGGCGATCGCCGTCGCGGCCGTGTCGCCGCAGCGGCGCGCGCACACGCAGTCCAGTCAAACGGCCAAGCTGCAGGTGAGCCCGCACGTGGTCGCGTTGTTCGCCGCCAGGAGCGGCTTGCTCGAGATCGGACCGGAATACGCGCGCCGCTCACCGGAGCGCGGCGTCCTCCTGCGCGGGCTGATCCGCTTGCCCTACGACAAGGACAATGCGGCCCCGCGGGTGCAGCTCGACCGGTTTTCCTCGACCTGGCGAGGGATTCTCTCGGCAGAGTACGAGAGGGACCGGACCCGCGCCACCGGACCGATCTCGCGCTGGCGTGCCGGCCTCCAGGTGGAGTTCGGGACCGCCAACTACCGGTACTATCCCAATGGCGGCTCGAGCGCGGTGGTGGAGCGGCACGGGTCGGTCGCGGCCGAAGTCCGCTGGTTCTCCTACAGCACGGAGGCGCGACCGGCGGCCGTGCAATGGGCGCCACAGGTGCGGCTGCGCTTCGCGCGCGAATGGACGAAGGGGGACGTGGTGGGCGTGGTGGTTCCGGGCAGCGGCGCAGCGCCGAGCACCGTGAAGAACTTGGTCATGGCGCCACCCTCCAGCACCCCGCAGCTGTCGATTCGCATTGCGGTGCCGACGTACCTCGGCCGTGGCCTGATGGGCTTCGGCCCGGCCGTCACGTATGCCCTGAGCGGCGACGCGGGACGCTGGAATCCGACCACGAAGACCGGCCGCGCCGGCTTGGAAACCTGGGTGTACTCTTTCCCGACGCAAGAGGGGACGACCAGTCTCCGCCTCGGCGCCGCCCCGTTCGTGAGTTACCGCACCCATGGAGCGGACGCGTTCGGCCAGTGGGAGTACGGCGTGCTCCTCCAGGTTCGCGTCGGGACGGCGGCGCTGGAGTTCTGAGGAGATCCATTCTGAGACGTGCGCTCGATGCCCCATCATCTTGCGGGCTTCCGTGAAGGCCGATAGACTGACCCGCCCCACCTACGCTCCGGAGGATCCCATGCAGATCCAGGCCAGCACGGTCGCAGCGATCGCCCTTGCCACGCTCGGGCTCGGGAGACTCGACGCTCAGGCGGTGAACGCGTGCGACGCGTTCGCAAAAGTGGACCTGGGCTCGTGGTCCGAGCTCCAGGTCACCGGGGGCAATGCGGATGGCGCCAGGTTCCGGTTCGCCGTGGTCTCGAAGGATCAGGCGAAGTACTGGTATGAAATCAGAACGACCGACAAGAAGGGCAACGTCCTCGTGATGCAGATGCTCGTGCCGGGCTTTCCATTCGACGGCAAAGACATCGACGGCATGATTATGGCGAAGGGCAACGACCAGCCGATGCGCATGCCGGGCATCATGATGGGGATGATGAAGAAGCAGATGGCCGGGAATCCGGGGATGGACCACCAGCGGGCCTGCGCCCAGGCGCAGGTGCTGGGCTCCGAGGACGTGACCGTGCCGAGCGGGACCTTCCACACGGTTCATCTCAAGGATGCCAACGGTGGCGAGGCCTGGGTCTCCCGGGATGTGCCCTTTGGGACCGTGCGCGCCGTGACGAAGCATGGCGAGCAGTTCCAGCTCACCGGCCACGGCAGCGACGCGCAGTCATCGATCAAACAGCCGTCGCACTAGCTCGCCCGCTTGAACTTGACATCGCACCCCCCTCATCCCTAGAATCCCGACCGAAACTATCCCCTTTCCCAACCTAACGTTGCGGAGATGATGAATGCGCGTTGTGCTGCGCAGCTTGTGCTTCGTGCTCTTGGCCCATGTGATTCACGTTGCGTCAGCCCACGGGCAAGACCTGTTTGTCCTGGAAACGTACCGCCCCGTGATCGAACGAACCGGACGTTGGGAAGGGGAGCTCCATCTCAACTACGTAGCCCGGGGTCCGGCGGCAACCGCCCAGCATCTTCACGCTGCGCTCGAATTGAGTCACGCGTTGACAAGCACTGTATCCCTGGCGGGATACGCCCTGGTCGGTCGCCGGCCGGGGTTCGCGCCGGAATTCGGCGGGTGGCGTCTGCGCGCATTGATCGCCGCCCCCGAGCGTTGGCAGCTGCCCTTCCGGATGGGGTTCGTCGGCGAAATCGAGCACACGCGCCCGACTTTTTCGGATCACCGGTACGCCCTCGAGCTCGTGCCGCT
>CAZXKD010000067.1:0-10668 GCA_964641215.1 uncultured Gemmatimonadaceae bacterium | reverse complement strand
TAGTCTTGCGCAGCGTGCTGTGCTTGACGCCGTACCGGAAGTAGATCGTCAGCCCGATGACCAGCCACACTCCCAGCCGGATCCACGTGTCCAGGGGCAGGGTGAGCATGAGCCCCAGGCAGGACGCCATGCCAAGCACCGGCACGAGCGGCACGAACGGCGTCTTGAACGGCCGTTCCAGATCGGGGCGCTTGCGACGCAGGATCCAGACGCCGCCGCACACGACGACGAACGCGAGCAACGTCCCGATGTTGACGAGCTGCCCGAGGATCTGGATGGGAAACAACCCGGTGAAGACCGCGACCGCGATGCCCGTGTAGATCGTCGAGAGATACGGCGTGCGAAAGCGCGGATGCACCCTGCCCGCCCAGGCGCCGAGCAGTCCGTCCCGGGACATGGCGTAGAACACGCGCGACTGACCCAGCAGCATCACCAGGATCGTGGAGCCGAGCCCGAGCACCGCGCCCAGCGTGATCACCGGACGGAACACGGCGAGCTGCGGCACCTGGCTCACCACCATGACCACCGGCGACGGCACGTTCAGCTCCCGGTAGGGGATCAAGCCCGTGAGGACGAGCGACACTAGAAAATAGAGCAGCGTGCAGATCGCGAGCGAGCCGAGGATGCCCACCGGCATGTCCTTCTGGGGATGGCGCGCCTCCTGCGCGGCGGTGCTCACGGCGTCGAACCCGATGAAGGCGAAGAAGATCAAGCCCGCCCCGCGCAGCACCCCCGACCAGCCGAACTCGCCGAACGTGCCGGTATTGGCGGGGATGAAGGGGTGCCAATTGCGGCTCTGCACGTACAGGAACCCTACGATCACGAAGACGACGAGGACGCCGGTCTTGACGATGACGATGAAGCTGTTGAACCCCGCCGATTCGCGGATCCCGAGCACGAGGATCGTGGTGATGGCGAGGACGATGAACACCGCGGGGAGATTGACGATCGCCCCCGTGGCCTGCCAGCCCGCGACACTGCATCCCGCCACCGCCTGCGCGACCTGCGTCGCCGAGCAGAACAGGAACGGCGGGCCGGCGAGCACGTCCGGGACGTGGACTCCGAGGAGATCGAGGAAGCTCACGAACGTCGCCGACCAGCCGACTCCGACCGTCGCCGCCCCCATGGCGTACTCGAGGATCAGGTCCCACCCGATGATCCAGGCCACGAACTCCCCGAGTGTGGCGTACGAATACGTGTAGGCGCTGCCGGCGACCGGCACGGCGCTCGCCATCTCGGCGTAGCACAGTCCCGCGAAGCCGCAGGCGATCCCCGCGAGCACCATGGAGATCGCGACGGCGGGTCCCGCATGCAGCGCCGCGGCGACTCCGGTGAAGACGAAAATCCCGGCTCCGATGATGGCCCCGACGCCGAGCGCGGTGAGGTGCACGGGCCCGAGGGTGCGCCGCAGGGACCGGTCGGACTCGGCCGCCGCCTCGGCGCGGAGCGCGGCGATCGGTTTGGTGGCGGAGAGGGACATGTCCCGCAATCTCGCTTACGCCGCCCGCCGGGCGAACGGAGCCGGGACGAGCGGGATCGGGAGCGGGACGAGCGGGGCTAGGGTGTGGTCGGGGCGAGCAGGTTCTGCCGGTAGCGGCGGCTGAGCGTGACGCGGGCGCCCGTGTGGAGGATGACGATGGCATCCCCGTGGAACCAGGGCTGCAGCTCGCGCACGCGGTCGAGATTCACGAGCGCCGACCGGCTGATGCGTCGGAAGCGCTCCGGGTCGAGCCGCTGCTCGAGCCCGGTGAGCGTGGCGCGCACGATGTGCGTGCGGTCGCCGACGTGCAGTCGCACGTAGTTCTTCGCCGCCTCGATCCAGTCGACGTCGGCGGTGCGCACGAAGAAGCTGCGGCCGTCGTCCTCGACCAGGAGGCGGTCGGCCGGCCGCGGCACGCGGCGCTGCTCCCAGGCGCGATGGTAATCGAGCGCGTGCACCACCGCGACGATCGCCCAGTAGATCAGGACGTTCCAGTGAAACTCGATCGTGAACCGGTCCACCAGCTGTTGCGCGAAGGGGTAGGGCTCGCCGGCCGCGGCGTGCAGCAGGTCCTGGAGGCCGACGGCGGCGACGAGGTGTAGGAGCGCGAGATCGAGGCTGGCGCCGAGGTGAATGAAGAGATGGCGGCCGAAGCTGGCGCGGTCCATCTGGAAGCGCCGGGCGAGCCATACCACGACGAGCGAGAGCAGGGCCCACAGGTACCAGTCGGAAAGGCCCGCCGCGAGCGCCTGCCACCAGGTGTAGGAGTCGGGGCCGAAGCGCCGGTGCGCGAGCAAGCGCTGGGCGCTCGCGACGAGGCCGAGCGCCGTCCAGAAGGCGAGCCATTTGAGCCGGCGGAGCATGAAAGGAATCGAAGAGCCCGCCGGCCGGGCGTCAAGCTCTCCGCGGGCGTGGCATTTCAGCCCGTCGCCGCCCGGAGAATCGCATCAACCGAGCGGTCGGCGTCGGCGTCGGTCGTGGACCAGTTGCACACCGAGATCCGCATCGCCCCCTTGCGCTGCCACGTGGTGCCGCTGAGCCAGCAGGTGCCGTCCCGCTGGACGCGCTCGACCACGGCGCGCGTGAACGCGTCGGCGTCGCCGCCCCGCCGGGGAGGAGGCTCGAACCGCACCAGCACCTGGTTCAGCACCACGTCGTTGAGCACCGTCACGCGGGGTGCGGCGGCGAGCCGCTCCGCCATGCGGCGGGCGAGCGCGCAGCAACGCTCAATCAGCTCGGCCACGCCGCGTCGGCCCAGCGCGCGCAGCGCCGCATAGATCGGGAAGCCCCGGGCGCGGCGCGAGAACTCGGGCGTCCAGTCGAGGGGGTCACGCTCCTCGGCGGCGCCGGGGATGAGGTAGGCCGCCGTGACCGACATCGCCGCGCGGTGGGCGGATGCGTCGGCGACGAAGGCGAGCCCGGAGTCGTAGGGCACGTTGAGCCACTTGTGGGCGTCCGTGGCCCACGAGTCGGCTCCCTCGACGCCGGCCACGAGGTGCCGCAGCGCCGGGCTCACCGCGGCCCACAGCCCGAACGCGCCGTCCACGTGCAGCCATGCGCCCTGCGCCCGCGTCAGCGGCGCGATCTCGGCGAACGGGTCGAACGCGCCGGTGTTCACGTTGCCCGCCTGCGCGCACACGACCGTCGGCCCCTCGCACGTGGCGAGCGTGGCGCGCAAATCGACGGCGCGCATGCGCCCCTGGCCGTCCGTCGCGACCGTACGAACCCGGCCCGCCCCGAGCCCGAGGTAGCGCAGCGACGAGAAGATCGTGGCATGCGCCTCGGCACCGACGACCACGGTGATGGGAGGGGCGCCGAACAGACCGCGCTCCTCCACGTCCCAGCCGGCGCGCCGCAGCACGGCGTGGCGGGCGGCGGCGAGGCAGGTGAAGTTGGCCATCTGGCCGCCGGTGACGAATCCGACGCTCGCCGTCGCCGGCAGGGCCAGCAGCCCGCGCAGCCAGGCCGCCGCGACGTCCTCCACGACCGCCGCGGCGGGCGACACGGCGTAGAGCCCGGCATTCTGATCCCACGCGGACGTGAGCCAATCGGCCGCGACGGCGACGGGATAGCTCCCGCCGATCACGAAGCCGAAATAGCGCGGCCCCGGCATCGCGATCAGCCCCGCGTCGACGTGGCGCACGAGATCGGTGATCACCTGGGTCGGGGCGACACCCGCTTCGGGCAGGGGCCCGCCGAGCGCGGCGCGCAGCTCGGCGAGCGTGGCACGGGCCCCGACCGGGCGGCCCGGCAGACTCGTCAGAAACGCTTGGGCGGCGTCGGCAGCCTGGGCCAGCACGTTCGCGTCGGGCGTCATGGGATTCCCTCGAGAGAGCTCGCGGCGGTACAGTTTGAAGCAACCACACACTCGGCACCAGGGCCGAGGTGCGCAATGTATCTGGGAGCGAGCGCCACATGGGAACCATCCGCCGCGCGACCGTCGCCGATGCCGAGATTCTCGCCCGCCACCGCGTGGAGATGTTCCGCGAGATGGGCCAGGTGACACCCGAGCTCTCCGCTCTCTTGTTCGAGGCCTCGCGCGCGTACTTCGTCGAGGCGATTCCGGTCGAGCGCTACATCGGGTGGGTGTGTGAAGGGCCGACCGGTCCGAGGGAAGTGATTGGAGGAGCAGGAGTGCAGCTGCGCGACCTCGCCCCACGGCCGGACCGGACCGGGCAGCGCCTCGCAACCGGCCCTGAAGGATATGTGCTCAACGTCTTTACGGAGCCGCACTGGCGCCGCCAGGGTGTGGCGGAGTTACTCATGCGCGCGATTATGGAGTGGGCCACCGCTCGTGGCCTGCAACGGCTCTCTCTGCACGCGTCGGCGGAGGGTCGACCGCTGTACGAGAAGCTCGGGTTCACTCCCGCCAATGAGTTCCGGCGGGATTGCGTCGAGCCATAGGTCGTCGAGGATTTCGCCCTAGGCCTTACCCCACCGGGTCCCGCGGCGCGCCCACCGTCACACTGGCTTGGGCCACACGGACCGGCCAGCGCGGTGTGTACGAGATGCCCTGCACGGTTTCCTCGAACCCGCGCTCCGATCGGGCCACGGTGGCGAACGGGAACGACCAGACCTCGGCCGCCGGAGCCAGGTCGAGCTCCACCTGGCGAGAGACCGAGATCTCCGGACAGAAGAAAGCATCGGGAGGGAAGGCAGCGGGATCCCAGCGATACCTCACCGTGAGCCCCCCTGACCGCTCCAAGCGCACACGTTTTTCCAGGAGTCCTCGAGGCTCGACACCCGACTGGGGGCGCAGCACCAGCTCCACCGCGTGCGCCGAGCAATCGATGGTCACGTCGAAGGGCGTGCGTGCCCACGACCTGGCGGGCGCGAAGTCGCCACCGGAATACCGCTCCAGCGTCACGTCGCCGGAGAGCACGCGGTCGACGAACAGCGCGCGGTCCGCAGAATCGACCGGCGACGGGTCGTCCTGGTCGCCCGGCAGCTCGTGATATACCTCGCGTCGGCGGGTCAGCACGTCCGCGTAGTTGACGCCCGAGTCGAACAGCGTGTACTCCTCGATCACGCCTCCCCGGCGGGGGCTGACGAGCGCCGAAAAGCTCGAGGCATGAACCCAGATCTCCACGGCCCCATCGCCGTCCAGGTCCAGCTGCTCGGCGACGAGCGGTTCCCCCTGCCGCAACTCGCCCTCGGCGTGAGCCAGATTCCGCCACACGGCCGCCCGCAGGTGCGGCAAGTACAGGCCGCCGAACACGCCGTGCCAATAGGCGTCGTTGCACTGGGCGCGGCCGATGGCGCGGCGCGCCGCCGGCGGATCGCCCCGGTCCCGGCACAGGGCGGACAGCGCCAGCATCTTCTTGTGCATGCGATTCGCCTCGGGGTACTTCACAAGGAAGTTGTGCCAGTGCCCGCCGCGCACGAGCGCCCCCTCCGGCCCCGCCATCCGGGTCTCGCCCAGCTCGTGCTCGAGTCGGGCGAGTCGCAGGGCCGCCGCGGGCGGTAACGACCAGCCTTCCATTTCGCGGTACGACGCGGTGGGGAGATAAGCGAGGCCCGCGCTGGGGACGTGCTCGAGCGCCGCGCCCGGCGTCGTGAGGCGGACGTCGCCCGCGGCCACGAGCGCGACGATGGCATCGAGGAATTGCGCGAGCCAGCCGCGCGTGTACACCCAATCCTTGGTTCCGGGCCAGCCGCCGAATTTCTCGCCATCGTCCACGAACACCGCGAGCGCGTGGCCCGCGGCCCGCAATTCGCGGAGGTACGCGGCGATGGCGGCGGGCGCCTTGAAGGGAATGAGATAGCGGAGTCGCTCGTCGATGGGAAACAACGCGACCCGCCGACCGCCGCTCTCTGTCCAGAAGGGCGCGTGCAGCTGGTCGCGTTCGAAGCCGCTGACGAGAAAGTGGCGGTCGTCGAGGACGACGTAGCGCACGCCCGCCGCGGCCAGGTCCGCGGCCAGATCCGGCTCCCACACCCGCTCGGTGAGCCACAGCCCCCTGGCCGTGACGCCGAAGCGGCGCCGGATCGCCTCGCGCATCCACCCCACCTGCTCGACCCGATCGGCGGGGGGCAGCGAGGCGAGCACCGGCTCGTAAAACCCCGCCAACAACAGCTCGATGTGCCCGTCCGCGGCCAGGCGACCGATCAGATCGAGGTAGCCCGCGTCGTGCGCCTCGAGCCACTCGAGCAGTGGGCCCGAGAGGTGCAGGGTGAACGGGAAGAAGCGACGCTCCGCCAACCGTTCGACCAACGGCCGGTAGACGTCGCGCAGATGCTGGTCGAAGACGTGGTCGAAGTTCCCCACCGGCTGATGCAGGTGCACGCCGAACACGAAGCCGAGGGGATTCATCGCTTCACGCGCTCGAGGTACAGCTCCCGGCCCGAGCCGACCGCGGGATCGTTGCTCGGCGCCAAAGCGAGGCGCTCCAGCAAGCCCGCTTCTAGACGCGGGGCTTCGGGGGGTCCCACAAGCTCGATCGCGCGAGCCGCCGAGCGCAGCACGATCAGCGACTCGATCCCGGCGATATCGTCGAAGAACCAGCCGCACGAGGTGAACATGCGCAGCGCGTGACGCTCGACCTCGACAGGCAGCGGCTTGCCGGCGCGCTCGAACAAGGCGTGCAGCTCGGCCGACAGCCAATCGAGGGCGGCGCGCAGCGGCTCGCGCCAACGCTGCTGAGTCGGGCGATCAGTGTGAACGCGGCAGCCGCAGTCCGAACGCCACCGCTCCACCCCGTGCGGGCAGCTCCACGAGCTCGGCGCCACGAGCCGGACCTCCTCCCGCGGCGGGTGCCGGGCGAGAACGGCGGCGAAGTTCTCGACGCGCACGTCACTGCGCCCCGCGAGCTCCGCGACCACACGGGCGAGCACGACGTCGCCACCCTTGTGATGGTGGCCGTAGGTCTCGCCGTCGGTCGCGACCGCTATCAGGTCGTGCGCGGCGGCGGTCAGGCGCTCGAGCCACGCGGCCGCATCGCGCACCAGCGGCCCGAACGCGACATCGTGCGAGATGGCGCCGTCATAAATGAAGAGGGCGATGCGGCGGCCAGCGACAGTGCGATACCAGCCGGGGAGCCCCCGTCCCGTCCCCCCCGCGGGCGGGCGCTCCACCTGGTGAGGCGCCAGGATGGTAAACAGGATGCCTTCGGATGCCAGCACGTCGAGCGTCTCGTCGTCCACCGCCGTTTCCGGCAGCCACATGCCCTCCGGCTCCCGGGCGAAGCGGCGCCGAAAGTCGGCGATGCCCCAGCGCACCTCGGTCACCTTGTCGCGGCGCGGGCTGAGTGGCAGGATCGAGTGGTGGTACGGCATCGCGATCGCGCTGCCGTGTCCGGCGTACGTGGCCACGCTGGTGCGGTCGGCGGCGAGCACAGCCGCGTACGTCGCGGCAGCGTGACCCTCCAGCCACTCGAGCAGGGTGGGCCCGAAATCGAAACTCAGGGACGCGAGCGAGGAAGCCACCCGGGCGTAGCATTCCCGCTCGATGCGCTCGTTCCAGTCATGGAACGGCGCGGCGGACGGCTCGAGGGGGATCGTTCCGGTCCACGGGTCGTCGCGGGGTGGTTGGTAGAAATGCCCGTGGATCACGATGGACCGCGTCAACCGCCGAGCGCCTCCGCCACCTGGGCCAGCACATTGGGGAACAGGTCGTCGCGGCGTGCCAGCTCGTCGCTCATCCGCCCCGCGCTTTCGAGGTCTCCGCCGGAAAGCGCCTTGATCAGCCGGCCGGCGTCGTCACAGTGCAGGGTGAAGCGACGTTCGGCGTAGTCGACGACGGCGCCGGTCGAGATGATGAACTGCCAGTCGGAGGCCTGCGCCAGCAGCAGCTCGCGCGCCGCCTGCGCCAGCACCGGTCGCGCGCCGGCGGTGGCCAACGCTCTGGGCGCCACGTCCCAGAAGGCGTCTTCCAGGCCCCACAGTCGCGGCCAGGTCCACGCCGTGCGCTCGTTCAGCCACATGCTGTGGTCGCCGTTCGCTCCCCATGAGCCTTCCGCCAGGCGCAGCCCCGTACGCGGCGGATGTGCGGCCAGCTGCTGCGAGCCGGTCACCGGGCAGACCCGCCGCTCCGGACGACCGCGCAGCTCGCGGTACGCGGCGGCGAGAAAGTCCGCCCCCTCGAACCACCAGTGCCCGAACAGCTCGGTGTCGAACGGCGCCACGATGACGCCGGCGGCGTCGCCACGCTGCTCCGCCGCGATGCTCTCGAGCAAGTGCACGAAGTGGGAGGCGTGACCCCGCGCTCGCTCGAGCGCGGCCGCCGGCTCGTAGGGGCGCTTCGCGCCCAGGTCCACGTTGGCGCCGCTGACCCGCCACAGCTTGAGACCCCCCGGCCAGCGGATCTTGTGGAACTCGAGGTACCATTCGTCGCCCGGGTAGCCGTGATGCCGGCTCCAGATCTGCGTCGAGGAGCGAGGGTCCCGCACCATGGCCGCGACGGGCCCGCGCGCGCTGCGTCCGGAGACCCGGTAGGCGCGATAGGGCGATCGCGCCCGCGCTCCTCCAGCGACGGGTTGGGTGGTGGGGTCGTGCCGCTCGGCGTCGAACCGCTCTACGCCGAGGGGGACATCGCCGTAGGTGCCGAGCGGGCTGCCGGCCCGCGCGAGATGAGCGTCGGTGAAGAAATACCGGAACCCCGCGGCCGCGACGAATTCCTCGGTGCCGGGGCGCAGGCGACTCTTCTGTCCGTGAGCCGCCCACTGCCCGCGCGGCCGGTAGGCGCACTCCGGTAGCCAGCACCCCGTTGGCGTGGCGCCGAACAGGCGACGGTGCTCCTCCCGTCCCACCGCCAGCTGCAGCCGGATGCTCTCGTCGCGGCCGAGGAGCGGCAGGTAACCGTGCGTGGCGGCCGATCCGATGATCTCCAGGCGGCCGCGCTCCTGGAGGCGGCGAAACGCGGAGACGAGATCGGCGCCCTCCTTACGAAAGAGCGACTGCAGGCGGACGAGGCGCGCCTTCCAAAACGCGACCAGCGGCACGAGTCCGGCGTCGCCGGTCGCAGCCAGGGACGCCGGTGCCTCGTCGCACATGGCGAGACGCTGGGCGAAGAACGCCTCCATCTCGCGTACGAAGGCCGGACTCGCTAGCTGGTTCGCCAGGACCGGCGTGAAGCCGATCGTCACCGGCGCGGGGATGTCCTCGGCCGCCAGCTCCTCGAGCCGCTCCAGCAAGGGGAGATACGTGTCCAGCGCGGCCTCGCACAGCCAGTCGCTGCCGTGCGGCCAGCGGCCGTGGTTCAGGACATAGGGGAGATGACTGTGGAGCGCGAGGACGAAGTCCATTACCGCGACGCGAGCGCCCGGCGATATAGGGCGAGGTACTGCTCGGCGGAGCGGTCCCAGCCGAATTGCCGGCTCATCGCCTCACGCACCAGTTTCCGCCACTCAGCGCGGTCGGCGTAGCTCGCCGTGGCCCGGCGGATCGCCGCGGCGAGGGCGGCCGGCGAGTATTCGTCGAACAGGAATCCCGTCACGCCGTCCGTGATGCTGTCGGTGAGGCCGCCGACCCGGCGGGCGACCGGAATCGCGCCGTAGTGCTGCGCGCGCAGCTGGGTGAGCCCGCACGGCTCGTACAAGGACGGCATTAGCAGCGCATCGATGCCGGCCAGCAGGCGGTGCTCGACGTGATCGGTAAACATGAACTCGACGGCCACGCGATCGGGGGCCACCGCGGCGAGGTTGGCCAACGCCTCGTGATAGCGGTGCTCGCCGGCCCCCAGGAAGATGAACTGCGCCTCCGACGTCGCCAGCAGATCGGCGCCCAGCACCAGGTCCAGGCCCTTCTGCGCCACCATGCGCGCGCTCATGCCGAAGAGCGGCGTGTGCGCGCGCGGAGCCAGACCGTAAGAGCGCTGCAGGGCCGCCTTGCAGCGCCGTTTCCCGGCGAGATCGTCGCGCGAGTACGTGCTAGTGATCTCGGGATCCGTCTCGGGATTCCAGAGGACGGGATCGATGCCGTTCAGGATCCCCGTCAGGCGGTCGCCCATGGCGGTGAACGTCTCCTGGAGGCCGAACCCTCCTTCCGGCGAGCGCAGCTCCTGGGCATGGGTCGGGCTCACCGTCACGGCGACGTCGGAGAAGGCCAGCCCCCCTTTGAGCGCGTTCATCCGGCCGTACCACTCGAACACGGCGGCGTTGTAGAGCTCCGCGGGAAGACCGAGCTGGGACAGCGTCTCTGGGGGGAAATGCCCCTGGAACCCGGCGTTGTGCACCGACAGCACGGTGGCCAGGCCGTCGTGGAACGGCTGCCCGCGGAACGCCGTGCGCAGGTACACCGGCGCCAGCGCGGTATGCCAGTCGTGAGCGTGCAGCACCTGTGTCTCCGGCGCCAGCTCCGAAAGGGCCGTGAGCGCGGCGAGACAGAAGCAGGCGAAGCGCACCGCATTGTCCGGGTAGTCGGCGCCGCTGTCGCCGTAGATGCCCGCCCGGTCGAAGAAGTCGGGGTGCTCGATGAAGAACACCTGCGGGCCGGCGGCCGTGGCCGGGGTGCGGTACAGCCACGCGTGCTCGAGGCGCCCGCCGAGCGCGATCGTGAGCGGCTGACCCGTGCGCTCCAGGGACGGCGTGGTTTCGCGCACTAGCTGGTACAGCGGCATGATGATCGTGGTGGGATGGCCGGCGGCCGCCTGCACGGTCGCCAGACCGCTCACCGCCTCACCCAGGCCGCCCGTGCGGGCGAACGGCCAGCACTCGGCCGCCTGCCGCTTTTCCGGAACGCACGCCGGATGG